>CAZEIG010000028.1:0-15015 GCA_964511805.1 uncultured Faecalibacterium sp. | reverse complement strand
CTCTACGAGCTGCTGAAGTGAGGGAGGGCGAAGCATGGCAAGCATCATCAAGGTAGAACATCTTTCCTATGTATACAGCCCCGGGATGCCCGGCGAGGTGACCGCCCTGGACGACGTCAGCTTTGAGGTCGAGGAGGGAGACTTTGTGGGGATCATCGGGGCCACCGGCTCGGGCAAAAGCACCCTGATCGGCCACATGAACGGCCTCAACCGTCCCACCAGCGGCAAGATCTACATCGACGGCCGGGACATCTGGGAGGACCCGGCCAAGATCCGGGACTTCCGCTTCCTGACCGGGCTGGTCTTCCAGTACCCCGAGTACCAGCTCTTCGAAGAGACCTGCTACAAGGACATCGCCTTCGGCCCCAAAAACATGGGCCTGGATGAAAAAGAGATCGACCGCCGGGTTCGGGAGGCGGCCCGCTTTGTCGGGCTGGACGAGGCGCTGCTCTCCCGCAGCCCCTTTGAGCTGTCGGGCGGGCAGAAGCGCCGTGTGGCGGTGGCGGGTGTGATGGCGATAGAACCCCGCATCCTGGTGCTGGACGAGCCGGCCGCCGGCCTCGACCCAGAGGGCCGGGAAGCCATCCTCTCGTCCATCAAGGCCTACCACAAGGACACCGGCACCACCGTCCTGCTGGTCAGCCACAGCATGGAGGACATCGCCCGCTATGCCGACAAGGTGCTGGTGATGGCCCAGCGGAAGGTGGCCATGTACGACACGGTGGAGCGGGTCTTTGCCCGCGCCGACGAACTGCTGGCTCTGGGGCTGTCGGTGCCCCAGGTGACCAAGATCTTCCTCAAACTGCGGGAGATGGGGGTGGACGTCCCCGCCGACGTCTACACTGTCCCCTATGCCGTCAAGACCCTGCTGGCGGCCAAGGCCCGCCGGGATGCCGGCGAATCTCTTGTGCTGCCCCGGACGCCCCACGCGTCCCAGACGGATGTGCGGAAAGGAGGGAAGGCGGAATGATCCGTGACATCACCATCGGCCAGCACTTCCCGGGCAACAGCCTGGTGCACCGCTTTGACCCGCGGCTCAAGCTGGTGCTGACCATCGCCTATATCGCCGTCCTCTTTGCGGCTTCGAACCCCCTGGGCCTGGCCCTGTCGGTGGTCTTTCTGGTGGCCATGTACCGGGTGGCCCATATCCCCTTCAAGATGATCCTCCGCAGCCTCAAGCCCATCCTCCCCATCGTCCTCTTTACGGCGGTGCTGAACATCTTCTTTGTCTCAGGGGAGGGGGAGCCCCTCTTTGCCTGGAGTTTCATCGCCATCTATGCCGAGGGCGTCCGCTACGCCATCATCATGGCGGTGCGGATGGCCGCCCTGATCGCGGGCACCAGCCTGCTGACCTACACCACCAGCCCCATCGTCCTGACCGACGCCATCGAGGCGCTGCTCCGCCCGCTGGCCAAACTCCGCTTTCCGGTGCATGAGCTGGCCATGATGATGAGCATCGCCCTCCGGTTCATCCCCACCCTCATCGAGGAAACCGATAAGATCATGAACGCCCAAAAGGCCCGCGGCGCCATGCTGGACACCGGCAAGCTGACCGAGCGGGTCAAGGCCCTGGTGCCGGTGCTGATCCCCCTCTTCATCTCGGCCTTCCGCCGGGCGGACGAGCTGGCCATGGCGATGGAGTGCCGCTGCTACCGGGGCGGCGAGGGCCGCACCCGCCTCAAGGTGCTCCGCTGCACCCGGCAGGACTACCTCGACCTGGCCTTCTGCATCCTCTGTTTTGGGGTCATCCTGGCCTCGCGGCTGGTGTTCCCCAACTATTGAACCGAATCTCTGGGGCCCCGGGTACGCCCGGTGGCCCTGTATTTGTTCTTTTTCACATTTTCGCCCTATTTGTATGGTACTTTGAAAGGAGCCCTGTATGACCTGGCTGCTGACCCTGGCTTTTGACGGAACAGAATACTGCGGTTTTCAGGTGCAGCCCAACGGGCGGAGCGTGGCGGCCGCTTTCCAGGACGGACTGGAGGCGGTGCTGGGCTGCCGGCCGGACATCAAGGGCTGCAGCCGGACCGATGCCGGGGTCCACGCTCTGGGCTTTGCGGTCAGCTTTTCTGCCGAGACCCGCATCCCGCCCGAAAAGCTCCCCCTGGCCCTGAACACCCGCCTGCCCCGGGACATCCGGGTGCTGAAGGCGCAGCGGGTCCCCGACGGCTTTCACGCCCGGTACGCCGCCCACACCAAGACCTACCGCTACCGGATTCGCAACAGCCGGATCGATTCCCCCTTTGAGGAGCGGTACTATTACCGCCTGCCCGGCCGGCTGGACGAAAAACGGATGGACCAGGCCGCCAGGCTCTTTGTGGGGCGGCACGACTTCCTGGCCTTCTGCGCGGCCCACAGCTCGGCGGCGGCCAAGGGGGACACCGTCCGGACCATCACCGGCTGCGGGGTGGCCCGCCGGGGGGAGACCGTCGAGATTACCGTCACCGCCGACGGCTACCTTTATAACATGGTGCGGATCCTGGCCGGAACCCTCTGCGAGGTAGGGGCGGGGCGGCTGGCGCCCGAGGCGATACCGACCATCCTGGCCAGCCGGGACCGCCGCCTGGCGGGGCCCACCCTGCCGGCCAAGGGACTGTTTTTGGATCATGTAGACTACAGTGGTGCGCTGGGTGAGGCCGCCGGAAAGGAAGCAGAGGGATGAGAAAGACCGACCGGAGCGCCGCCCGCGAAGGGATATCCGCGGGGCGGCTGGAATATCTTGAGGCAGCCCGCAAGCGGATACAGAACCGCCGTCTGCGCCGCACCGCCCTGCTGGTGGTGCTGGTGGCGGCGGTGGTCATCTACCTGACCGGCGCGGTCAACGCCTCTGTCACCCTGCTGGAGGATTTTGCCGACAGCGTCCGGATCGCCCTGATGCCTGAGCAGGGCTTCCCCCAGCAGACAGGCGTGGGGAATGTCTACCAGGCCGCGGCGCTGGGGGACAGTTTTGTGGTGTTGGGGGAGGACGGCTGCGCCGTCTTTGCAGACAGCGGCGGCCGGCTGAACGCCATCAGCACCGGCTACGCCCGCCCGGCCATTGCCGCGGCGGGGAACCGCTTTGTCCTCTACAATCGCTCCGGCACCGAACTGCGGGTCGAGAGCCGTACCCGCACCCTCTATACCCGCCAGACCAGCGGCTCCATCTTCCTCTGCGCCCTCAGCCGCGGGGGCGAGCTGGCCGTCGTCACTGACGACGGCCGCCGGCTGGCGGTGATGACCGTCTACGACGAGCAGATGGAAGAGCTGCTGACCTGGGAGCTGACCAGCGAGGAGGGGGTGCCGATCCGTCTGGCCTTCTCCCCCGACGGCACCCAGATCGCCGCGGCGGCCGTCACGGCCCGGGACGGCCAGATCATCACCAACCTCTACCTCATCAACCTCCGCCAGGGCGAACCGAACCTTTTGGCCACGGAGGCGGGCAGCGTCCCGCTGGAACTTTACTGGCCCTCGGACAGCCGGCTGCTGGCCGTCTGCGACACCCACGTCGCCCTCTACGGCTCGGACGGCGGCGCCATCGGCAGGCGGGAGTTCGGTGGCGCAACCCTGGCGGGCCTGTCGGTGAAGGACGACGGGCTGGCGCTGCTGTTCGGCAGTGGGCAGTCCAACACCGTCCTGCTGCTGGACACCGCCCTGAACAGCCAGTACGAGGGGACGGTGCCGGTGGCCAACGGGATCACCCGCGGCAGCGGCTGTTTTTACCTGTTCTGTGACAGCTCGATCGAATGCTTCAGCCTCGCGGGTGAATACCAGTGGAGTGCGCCGCTGGAAGCCCAGCCCCAGGCCATGCTGGCCGGGCAGGAGCTGCTGGTCTTTACCGAAAATATGGTCCGGCGGATCGCCCCGCCGGTGCGGGAGGAGACAGAAGACTGATTTTTTGGCACTCACTCTCTTCGTCTGATAAAAATTTTGCCTATGTTCATGAATCCGTCATTTCTTTTTGATATAGTTTGTACTGCAGTGTGGCTTGGTCTCACTGTACACTATGCCCGCAAGGGGCTTTTGGCCGCTCTCGTCCAGATCGGCGGCAACCTGGCGGGCTTTGCCGGGGCGCACGCCCTGGCGGCCTGGGGGTCGGGCGAACTGTTCGACCGGTTCTTTGCGGGCAGCTTCCGGGAACGGATCGCCGCCAGCTTGTCGGCGGGCGGCGCGGTCGACCTGGGGGCCATGGCGGAGCGGTATGCCGGCTTTTTGCCGGAGGCCATCCGCCGGCAGGTCGTCGAGGCCTGTGAGCGCGCCTTGGACGGCCTGCTGACCGACAACGTCCTGGTGATGGCGGACGCCATCGTCCAGGATGTCATACGGCCGCTGCTGACGCCGGTGTTTTCGGTGGTGCTCTTCTTCATCTGCTTCGCTTTGCTGAGGATGCTGATCAGCCTGCTGGTCACCGTGCTGGGGCTGGTGAACAAACTGCCCGTCCTGGGCGCGGTCAACCGCGGCCTGGGGGTGGTGGCCGGGGTAATAGCCGGGCTGGCAGACGTCTTTCTGCTGCTCTGCGTGGTCTGGGCCCTCATCGTCATCACCGGCGGCAACCTGCCTGTGCTGAACGAGGCCGTCCTGGAGGGAAGTGTCTATTATCAGATTTTCAGCCTTGTCAATCCGTTCGTGCGGCCCGCCTGAGTGGGCCACCGGCCGGAGAGGACAGAGGGGCTTTGTGATTAGGAGGAAATGCTTATGGTATGTATTCGGTGCCAGAAAAGACCGGCCATCATCTTTGTGCAGCGGATGGAGGACGGCAAGATGAAGCAGGAGGGCTACTGCCTGCGCTGCGCCCGTGAGCTGCACATCAAGCCTGTGGAAGATATGATGAAGCAGTTCGGGATGTCCGACCAGGACATCGACAATCTGGAGGACCGGATGGACGATGTCATGGAGGAGATGGGCGAAAACGGCGGTAACCCCCTGGCCATGATGATGGGGATGCAGCAGGGCGGCAATGACGACGGGGAGGACGGTTTCACCCCGGGCGGCAACGCCACCCTGCCGCTGAACATTGCGGGCCAGCAGGACGGCGGGCAGGGGGCCCAGAACACCCGGAACGGGCGGAACCCTCAGAAGCCGCCCCGCCGTAAGTACCTCGACACCTACTGTGAGAACCTGACCGCCAAGGCGCGGGACGGCCGGCTGGACGAGATCATCGGGCGGGACCGGGAGATCTACCGGACCATCCAGATCCTCTCCCGCCGGCAGAAGAACAACCCCTGCCTGATCGGCGAAGCCGGCGTCGGCAAGACCGCCATCGCCGAGGGGATCGCCGAGCGGATCGCCCGGGGGCAGGTGCCGGCCCGGCTGCGGGATAAGGAGATCTACTTGCTGGACCTGACCGCCCTGGTGGCGGGCACCCAGTTCCGTGGCCAGTTCGAGCAGCGGGTCAAGGGCCTGCTGAACGAGGTCAAACAGGCGGGGAACGTCATCCTCTTCATCGACGAGATCCACACCATCACTGCCGCCGGCGAGAGCGAGGGCGCCATGAACGCAGGCAACATCCTCAAGCCCGCCCTCTCCCGCGGGGAGATCCAGGTCATCGGGGCCACCACCTTCTCCGAGTACCGCAAGTATATCGAGAAGGATCAGGCGCTGGAGCGCCGGTTCCAGCCGGTGCGGGTGGAAGAGCCCAGCATCTCGGACACCATCGCGGTGGTCAACGGGATCAAAAAGTATTACGAGGACTACCATCACGTCAAGGTGCCGGCCCCCGTGGTCAACGCGGCCGTCACTCTGTCGGAGCGGTATATCACCGACCGCTACCTGCCCGACAAGGCCATCGACCTGCTGGACGAGGCCTGCGCCAGCTGCAACCTGGCCCACCCGGAGATCTCGGCCTGGCTGGACGCCCAGAAAGAACTGGACAACCTCCAGCAGGAGGAGGCCGCCCTTGAGACGGCCGACGCCAACGAGCCCATCGACTACGAGCAGGTGGCTGAGCGGAAGACCCGCATCGCCCAGCTGCAGGCCGAGCTGCCCGCCCTGCAGGCCGCTGCCAGCGAGATCAGCGTCACCCTGGACGACCTGGCCCGGGTGATTGAGCTCTGGACCGGCATCCCGGCGGTCAAGATCCAGGAGACCGAGTATGTCCGCCTGGCCAGCCTGGAGGATGAGCTGAAAAAAAAGATCATCGGTCAGGACGAGGCTGTCCACCTGGTGGCCCAGGCCGTCAAGCGGAGCCGCGCCGACCTGTCGGGCCGCCGCCGTCCAGCCAGCTTCATCTTTGTGGGGCCCACCGGCGTGGGCAAGACCGAGCTGGTCAAGCAGCTTGCCAACCAGCTCTTTGCCGGACCTGACCCGCTGATCCGCCTCGACATGAGTGAGTATATGGAGAAGTACGCTGTCTCCCGAATGATCGGCTCGCCCCCGGGCTATGTCGGCTATGAGGAGGCCGGCCAGCTGACCGAAAAGGTTCGCCGCCGACCCTACAGCGTGGTCCTCTTCGATGAGATCGAGAAGGCTCACCCCGACGTCATGAACATCCTGCTCCAGATCCTGGACGAAGGGAAGATCAACGACGCCCAGGGCCGGACGGTGGATTTCTCTAACACCGTCATCTGCATGACCTCCAACGCCGGCTCCAGCGACCAGGGGTCGGGCGGGCTCGGCTTCAATAAGAGCGCCGAGCAGCTCAGCGAGGACAAGACCATGAAGGCGCTGAGCAGCTTCCTGCGGCCCGAGTTCCTCGGCCGTGTGGACGAAGTGGTGGCCTTTAAGCCGCTGAGCGAGGAGACCCTGCGCGGGATTGCAGCCCTGATGCTGGACGAATACCGCGCCGGCATGGAGTCCAAGGGGATCACCTACACCTACACCCCGGCGGCCCTGGCGGCCCTGGTGGCGCAGTGCCAGGGCGGCAAGTTCGGCGCCCGCGACTTGCGCCGGATCATCCGCAAGCAGGTGGAGGACGAGGCCTCCTCCCGGATCATCGACGGCCAGCTCGCCGCCGGCGGCACCCTGACGGTGGACGCCGAGGACGGCAAGGTCGTGTTGCGGTCAGAATAAGCTTTTACACCGCCTGTCCTTTCGGGACGGGCGGTTTTTGTGTCGGGCAAGTTGCCAAACTGTGAAATCTCCCTTGGCCGCCGCGGTTTCGTTGCATTTTACGGGCCGGATGTGTATACTGTGAATATCCAATCTACCAGAAAATGGGCCTTTGGGCCCGCGGAGGATGAAAGATGCTGACCATCCATGTAGAAGCCGGCGGCGGTGACTTTGCCACCATCGGCGAAGCCGTGCTGGCTGTGCCATATGATACCCCTGCGCAGATCCTGGTCGGTCCGGGAACCTACTGGGAGAAACTGGCCTGCGAAAAGCAGGACATCACCATCAAGGGTGCGGGGATGGACCGCACCCGGCTGGTCTGGAACGACGGCGGCAAGCTGCTCCACCGCGACGGGCGGCCCACCCACACCTTCCGCAGCTGGACGGCCTTTTTCAGCGGCGGGCAGCTGGCCGTCGAGGATATGACCATCGAGAACGACGCCGGCCCCGGCGCCGAGGCAGGGCAGGGGATCGCCGCCTATGTGGACAGCGCCCGGGCGGTCTTCCGCCGGGTGCGGCTGCTGGGCAACCAGGACACCCTCTTCTGCGCGCCCCTGCCCGAAAAAGAGCGGGAGAAGGACGGCTTCCTCGGGCCGCGGGCCCTTGTGCCCCGCCGCGCCAGCCGGCAGTATTACCAGAGCTGTGAGATCGCGGGGGACGTCGACTTTATCTTCGGCGGAGCGGACGCCCTGTTT
This sequence comes from uncultured Faecalibacterium sp., assembly GCA_964511805.1. GTDB lineage: Bacteria > Bacillota > Clostridia > Oscillospirales > Ruminococcaceae > Faecalibacterium. The sequence goes on along the minus strand of CAZEIG010000028.1, from coordinate 7,297 downwards.
GAACAGTGCGTCCTGCGGTCGGTGGACAACGGCCCCGGCCGGGAGGGCCGCGGCTATGTGACGGCCCCCTCTACCCCGGCCGACGGGTTGGGCTTTGTCTTCTGGGACTGCGACTTCGTCTCCGACTGCCCGGCCGGGACGGTCTACCTGGGGCGGCCCTGGCGGCCCCACGGCAAGACGGCGGTGCTGGAGTGCCGCCTGGGGGCCCACATCGCGCCAGAGGGCTTCTGCGCCTGGAACGGCCGCGCCGACTGGGACAAGGCCACCTTCGCCGAGGAGGGGAACACCGGCCCCGGCGCCCGGCAGCGGAGCGGCGGGCTGGTCCGTGCCTTCTCTTCTGGAGAGGCGGGCGCCCTGCTGAGCCGCGCCCGGAAGCTCTGCCGCCCCTGAACGACACAGGAAAGGACGTAAAACGATGAAACAGATGCCGGACTGGGTCAAATGGCTGGTGGTGGTCCTGCTGCTGGCGGTGAACGACCGGGCCTCCCGGGTCGATATGCCGGCGCCGGACGACACCTTTGGCTTCTACCGGAGCAGCAGCGAAGAAGCAGCGGCTCGGTAAACAACAGAAAGCGGCCCCCGTTCCTCCTCCCATGACGCCATGGAGAGAGGAGCGGGGGGCCGTTTTAGCACTTTGTCAGGTGGAAGGCTCGTGCTCGTGGGGGGGCAGGGCGGCAGGGGGCGGCGGCTTCATGATAAACCAGAAGGTGGTGCCCTGGCCCACCGTACTCTGCACCCCAAAGCGGAAGCCGTGCTGCTGGAAGATGGCCCGGGTGATGGACAGCCCCAGGCCGGTGCCGGCCTTGCCCGCGTCCGACCGGGAGCGGTAGTACCGCTCGAAGATATAGGGCAGGTCATCGGCCGAGATGCCGGGGCCGTGGTCTTCCACCTCCACCTGGACCCCTTCGCCGCAGGGCTGGAGCCGGAGGATGAAGACCCCGTCGGGACCGATGTGGTGCATGGCGTTGCCCAGCAGGTTGTGGAGGGCCCGCTCGATCATGGCGGGGTCGGCCCAGACTTCCAGCGGCTGGTCGGGGGTCTCCAGCTTGAGGGTCCAGCCGTTCTGGGCGCAGACGGCGTCGTACCGCTCGCTGACCTCGTCGCAGAGCTGGCCCATGTCGAACCGGACCGGCTCGCACTTTTCGGCGCCGCTGGTCACCTTGGTCAGCTCCATGACGCTGGAGACCAGGGCGGTCAGCCGGTCGGTCTCGTCGATGATGATGTTGAGCTGCTCGTCCCGGTGGGCCTTGTCGTCCCCGGTGATGTCCCGCACCGTCTCAGCGTAGCCCTTGATAAGTGTCAGGGGGGTGCGCAGGTCGTGGGAGACGTTGGCCAGCAAGTCCCGCTGCATCTGGGCGGAGCGCTGGACGTCCTTGGCCATCTGGTTGAAGTCCTCGGCCAGGGTGCCCAGCTCGTCCCGGCGGCGGCTCTCAACATGGACCGAGTAGTCCCCGCGGGCCACCTGGCGGGCAGCCGCCGACAGCTGGCGCAAAGGCCGGGTGAACCACTGGCTGAACAGCCAGGCCGCCGACAGCGCAAAGGCGAAGACCAGCAGGGCGATCAGGGGGAGCATATCGCTCAGCACCTGGCCGGCCTCGGCCACATGGACCAGGCTGGTGGAAACCAGGACCGAATAGGCCCCGTCCGAGCTCATCCGGCCCACCACCATCTGGGAGGAGCCGCCGCTGGTGCTCAGCACCTGGTCCCAGCTGCCGGCGGCCCGGCAGGCCCGCCGCATCTCGATGGCGGTGGACTTGTCCCATGAAAAGGTCAGATTGCTGTCATCGCTGCGGGGGGAGAGGGTGCTGTTGTGGAGCAGGCAGGGATAGAGGTTCTCGATGGTGATGCTGCTGCGCAGCGTCGAGTCGGAGATGTCGACGCAGAAGTTGGTCAGCTGGGTGTTGGCCGAGAGGCTCTCATAGAGGCTGGTGCGGAAGGAGCTGTCCACCACCAGCACACCGAAGTTCCAGCTCGAGATCTTGCTGCCGTCGGCGACGGCCTGGTCCATCAGGCTGACGATCTCGTCGGCCTGGCCGGCAAGCTGTGCCTCAATCCGCTGGTTGTAGAGGGGTTGCAGCAGCTGGGTGGAGAGGAACCAGTACAGCCCCAGCAACAGAAGGCAGATAAAAGCGAGGAAGAGCATCAGCTGGGCGCGGATGCCCAGCGAAACAGGGCGGGCACCTTTCATACCGCGCACCCGTTACCGGTGGGCGTCGGGATCGAATTTGTAGCCGATGCCCCAGACGGTGACGATGTAGCTGCGGCAGGCGCCGAGATGTCCCCGCAGCATCTTAACGTGGGTGTCGACGGTGCGATCCTCGCCGAAGTAGTCGTAGTTCCAGACCTTCTGGAGGATCTTCTCCCGGCTGAGGGCGATCCCCTTGTTGGAGGCGAGGAAGACCAGCAGGTCGAATTCCTTGGGGGTCAGGCTGACTTCCTCCCCCGAGACCCGGACGGTGTGGCTGGCGGTGTCGATGGACAGCTCCCCGAAAGTCATGACGCTGCCGGCGGTGTCGGGGTGTGAGAGGGTGCGGTTGAGCACCGCCTTCACCCGGGCCACCAGCTCGCGGGGGGAGAAGGGTTTCACCACATAGTCGTCGGCGCCCCCTTCCAGGCCGGTCAGCTTGTCGTATTCCTCGCCGCGGGCGGTCAGGATGATGACGGGGGTGTTGATGTGGCGGCTGCGCATCTCCCGCAGGCAGGTCATCCCATCCATGAAGGGCATCATTATATCCAAAATCACCAGGTCGTAACTGGCGCTGGTCACCTGGGCCAGGGCGGCCGAGCCGTCGGCAGCCTCCTCGCAGGTATAGCCCGCATACTGCAGATGTTCCCGGATCAGCTCCCGGATGCGGGGCTCATCGTCGACAATCAATATTTTTGCCATAGGGCGGGGGTCCTCCATTTCTCAAAGCATAAACGGGATGCTGCACCCCGGTATCACAAAATGATCCTTTCCTTATATGATAATACGAAAAATGTGAAGAAGTGTGAACTTTGGGTGAATCCTTTGGAAAAGATACCTTAAGCTTATTGTAACATACCCGCCCCGCAGGATGCAAATACTTACGCAGACCCTGCTGTATATGGTATACTGGAACAAACGGGGGCTGCCCCCGGCCGACTGACCTATATCAAACAGGAAAAGGAAACAGAGCCATGCGTTTGGGATTGACGGAAATTCTATTGGTGCTGCTGATCGCAGTGCTGGCCTTCGGGCCGGCGGTGTCGGCCTGGCTGACCCGCTGGTCCCGCCAGGTCCGGGCCAGCCGGGCCGAAGAGGCCCGCCGCCGCGCTGTCTGGGAGGCCGAGCGCCGCGCACGGCGGGACTTCATCCTCCACCGCTTCCAGATCGCGGCGGCCGTCTTCGGCGTGATGACGGCGGCGGCGCTGGTCTATACGCTGGGCTTCCGGCCCATCGAGGCCGAGCCGCAGCCCTATGTCCTGCCTGCAGTCGCCGGACAGACGGCGGCCCAGACGGTGACCGAGACAGCATCCCTCCCCCTGAAGGGCTACGATGCCCCCGACTGCGTCCAGGTGTGGGACGGCTGGCTCTACGCAGCCGCCCGCCCGCTGGGAGGGGAGGGCAGCGCCCTGCTCCGCCTCCGGGAGGACGGCAGCGGGCAGGCGGTGGTCCTGATCGAAGAGGGAACCATCACCTCCTTTGCCTTTGACCCGTCGGGGGATATCTGGTATACTGTTTTGACCGGCAGCGGCGGGGCCCTCTGTCGCGCTTCCCACGACGGATGGGGCGCCGCCACCCAGCAGGTGGTCACCCAGATCGACGGGCGGGCCCTGGCCTATCCGTCGGCGGTGGCGGTGGCGCCGGACGGGCAGGTCTACTTTGCCGAGGCGGCCCGGCTGAGCACCAAGGCCGGCGCCCTGGAGGACGCCCTCCGCACCGAGCTGATGGCCCACACCGCCACCGGCTGGGTCTATTGCTACGACCCGGCCGGCCGCAGTGTCCAGCAGGTGCTGGGCGGGGTGGCGGGGGCGTCGGGGCTGGCCCTCTCCCCGGACGGGGCGACCCTCTATGTGGCCGACCTGGGCAGCCGCGCCGTCTGGGCGGTGGACGCCGGCGCCCGTGAACTGACCGCCGGCGGGAAGGGCTGCACCCTCTTTGCGGGGGCCCTGCCCGGCTATCCCGCCGCCCTGACAGCAGGGGAGGAAGGAACCCTCTACGTCGGCTACCGCTGGGCCGCCGCCGGTTGGCTGGAAGATCGGGCGGCCGACCCGGGCCTCCGTGGGATCATCCTCCGGGCGCCCCGCAGCGTCCAGCGGAGGCTGTTTGAGGACTGCCCGGTGACCGCCCAGAGCTACAGCCCCGACGGCGGCCTGCTGGAAGATTACGCCGCCCCCCTGGCGGGCAGGGCCCTGGCTGCCAGCGGCAACCGGCTCTACCTGCCCGGCGGGGAGGAAACGTTAAGCTATTTCAGATTCTGAAAAGAGGCGTTTTGACTATGACAGAAGAAGAAAAGGCCCTGGTCACGGCCCAGGCGCGGCAGGCGGCGGAAGAGCTGCTGGCCGCCGGCAACCTCCGGAAGGGGGATGTCTTTGTGGTGGGCTGCTCATCCAGCGAGATCGTGGGCGGACAAATCGGCCACGACAGCAGCATGGAGGCGGCACGCGCCGTCTACGACGGGATCGCCCCGGTCCTGGCGGGACAGGGCGTCTGGCTGGCGGCCCAGTGCTGCGAGCACCTCAACCGGGCCATCGTCATCGAGCGGGCCGCCGCCGCGGCCTATGGCTGGGAGGAGGTCTGGGTGGTGCCCCGGCCCCACGCCGGCGGCAGCTGGGCCACTACCTGCTGGAAAAACTTTGAGGAGCCGGTGGCGGTGGAGGAGATCCGCGCCCATGCCGACCTGGACATCGGCGGCACCCTGATCGGGATGCACCTGCGCCGGGTGGCGGTGCTGGTGCGGCTGAAGAACAGCCACATCGGGCAGGCCATCCTGCTGGCCGCCCGCACCCGGCCCAAACTGATCGGCGGCGAGCGGGCCAAATATACCGAGGAGGACTGAGAACCATGGCGGAACGGAACCTGGAAGAAATGGCCGAGGCGGTGGCGGAGATCCGCCGCCGGATGGATGACGCGGCCCGGGCGGCCGGGCGGGACCCTGCGGCGGTCCAGCTCTGCGCGGCCTGCAAGACCCACACCCCCGAAACCATCGCCCTGAGCGCCGGGCTGGACATCGACCTCTTTGGGGAGAACCACGTCCAGGAGCTCTGCGTCAATTACGACGCCGGGGCCTACTGCGGCAAGCCGGTTCACTTCATCGGCCACCTGCAGACCAATAAGATCAAGAAGGTGCTGGGCCGGGCCAGTCTCATCCAGAGCGTGGGCAGCGTCCGCCTGGCCGGGGCCATCGAGAAGGAGGCCGCCAAGCTGAACATCACCCAGGACATCCTGCTGGAGGTCAACATCGGCGGCGAGGCCAGCAAGACCGGCGTTTCCCCCGATGAACTCTGGGCCCTGCTGGACGCCGCGGCCGCCCTGCCCCATCTGCGGGTCAAGGGGCTGATGGCTATCCCGCCGGTCAATGACAACGACACCGAGAACCGCGCCCTGCTGGGGCAGGTCTACAGGCTCTTTGTCCGGGCGGGGGAGCGGGGCTACGACAACGTCCGGATGGAGACCCTTTCGATGGGGATGAGCGGCGACTACGAGAACGCCATTCGGGAGGGCGCAACCCTGGTCCGGATCGGCACGACCATCTACGGCGCCCGAGACTACACGGCGAAAAAGTAAACTTTTGGGAAAAAAGAGAGGAAAAACAACATGGTGGATATCAAAGACGTTGAAAAGCCGAAGTACGGCGACCCCAACACCCGCCATACATCGGCCGCCGAGCTGATCCGGCGGTTCTGGCCGTATGAGAAGAAGTACTGGCAGACGATGGTCTTTGACCTGTTCTGTGCAGCGCTGACCTGCATCTGCGACCTGGTACTGCCCCTGATTCTGCGGTATATTACCAACACCGCCGTGAACGACCTGGCAGCTTTGACCATCGGCACCGTCCTGCGGCTGGGGCTGGTCTACTTCATTTTGCGGCTCATCGACGGGGCGGCGGCCTACTATATGGCGGACATGGGCCACGTCATGGGGGTCTACATTGAGACCGATATGCGCCGGGACGCCTTCGCCCATCTGCAGCGGCTGAGCGTCGCCTACTATTCCAACAACAAGATCGGCCAGATCATGGGTCGGATCACCAACGACCTGTTCGACGTGACCGAGTTTGCCCACCACTGCCCCGAGGAATTCTTCATCGCAGGGGTTAAGATCCTGGCCAGCTTCCTTATCCTCAGCCGGTACAGCCTGGGGCTGACCGCCCTTCTCTTCCTCTGCCTGCCCCTGATGGGCTACGTCTCGGTCAAGCTGAACGGCCGTCTGCGGGCCACCCAGCGGGCCCAGCGGGTTCAGGTGGGCGAGCTGAACGCCCAGATCGAGGAGAGCCTGCTGGGCGAGCGGGTGGTCAAGGCCTTCTGCGCCGAAAAGACCGAGAACGACAAGTTCGAGGAGGGGAACGGCACCTTCCAGCGGCTGAAAAAGAACAGCTACAAGGTGATGGCGGCCTTCCAAACCTCCACCCGGATGTTCGACGGCCTGATGTACCTGGTGACCATCCTGGGCGGCGGCATCTTTGTGGTGCAGGGCTGGATCCTGCCCGGCGACTTGGTGGCCTACTCCCTCTACGTCTCCACCCTGATCGCCACTATCCGCCGGATCGTCGAGTTCGCCGAGCAGTTCCAGCGCGGCATGACCGGCATCGAGCGCTTCTTCGAGATCCTGGACACCCCCATCGACATCGAGGACACGCCGGACGCCGTCCCCCTCCGGCCGGGGCCGGGGACCATCCGCTTTGACCATGTCAGCTTTGAGTACCCGGACGACCATAATAAGGTCCTGCGGAACGTCAGCATCGACATCCCCGCCGGCCAGCGGCTGGCCCTGGTGGGGCCGTCGGGCGGCGGCAAGACGACGCTCTGTAATTTGATCCCGCGCTTTTACGATGTGACATCCGGCAGCATCTACATCGATGGTCAGAACATCCGGAAAGTCACCCTGGACAGCCTGCGGGCTGCCATCGGCATCGTCCAGCAGGACGTCTATCTCTTCAGCGGGACGGTGGCCGAGAACATCGCCTACGGCAAGCCGGGCGCCACCCGTGAGGAGATCGCCGCTGCGGCCCGTCTGGCCGGCGCCGAAAAGTTCATCCTCGCCCTCAAGGACGGCTATGACACCTACGTCGGCGAGCGGGGGGTCAAGCTGTCGGGCGGCCAGAAGCAGCGCATC
>CAZEIG010000027.1:0-15450 GCA_964511805.1 uncultured Faecalibacterium sp. | reverse complement strand
TACACCATAAGGAGGAAAAAATCATTATGAAACTCAAGAAGATTGCTTCCCTGCTCCTGGCTGGTGTCATGGCTGTTTCCATGCTGGCTGCTCCACCACCGACGACCCCACCGATGAGGATCAGGGCACCACCGGTACTGCTACCGGCTACTCTGTTGAGATGGCCGCTTACCTGAGCAGTGATGCCAAGAAGGATTACATCGACTTCGAGGACAACCAGGATGATCTGGAAGATGCTCTGAGCAACATGAGCTGGACCACCACCAGTGATTACACCTATATTCCCAAGGTTCTGACTGAGGTTCATGGCTGGGATGCTAGTGACACCGCTGTTGTGGTCGACGATTTTGTCGATGCTCTCGGCATTAAGAACAGCGCTCTGACCTATGCTACCATGTATAATTCGCTGGTCAGCTTGAGGGATCTGAACGCTGCTGAGACTGTTAAGTACGGCCTGCTGTACGTGATCGACGGCACTGTTGATGTGGACAAGGCTCTGAAGCAGCTCGCTGGTAAAATCGAGGATATGCTCGAACAGCTGCCCAATGTGAATGTGAGCACCACTGCTACGACTCGTTACACCTATGACTACACCGTTTCCGTGAGCGTTGTCAACAAGTCCCTGGGTGTCATCGATTGGTACAGTGGCTCCGCTAACTTCATCGCTGTGACCGTGACCCGCGTTCCGACCGCAGCCTAAGTTTCAACATTGCTTATAACAGGTACAGGGCACCATACTGTATTTGATATAAGAGCTTATGGATCGCGAGACCGTCTATAGGCTGAGAGAATACCCTCTCGCTGTGGCGACAAAGGGGAATATAACACCAAATATTCCTTCTGTTGTTGATCGCACCAAAACAAAAGAACTTTTGCGTCACGAAAGATAGGGTCCCTCTGCGGGGGCTGGCGTAAGCCGGCCCCCGCATTGCTTTTTGCCCTCTCAGGCGCGGCGCGTGGCCCTCTCCGTCACAGGGTCCAGCGTTGCCGGACCCTGTGACGGAGAGGGCCAACCCGGGAAAGCTTTGTGCAACCTGCCTGAATATCGCCCCACAGGGTGGGGCAAAAGGCTGGAATTACTACTTTACAACGCTAGCAAAGTAAAGTATAATAGGCGTATGTCCCCCGGCTTGCGAAAGGGGGGAACCCTGTTGTGAGAAAAGGAATATTGAGATGGAACTCGAACTTTCCCTCTTGCAGCCCAAGGAGCGGGCCTCCTTCGGGCTGCGGGCCCTCTATGAGGCGGCCGGCTGCCGCAAGTATCACATGGGCCAGTTTGAAGAATATGCCCTCTACCAGCAGTACGCCGGCTTTTTGTCGGCGCGGCAGGTTATCACCTTCACCGACCTGGACGGCCGGCTGCTGGCACTCAAGCCGGACGTCACCCTCTCGATCGCCAAGAGCGCCCAGCCCGCCCCCGGCGAAACACGCCGCTTCTATTACAGCGAAAACGTCTACCGCCCCTCGACCGAGAGCCATACCTTTAAGGAGATTGCCCAGATGGGCCTGGAATACATAGGCCAGGTGGGGCAGGCCGAGACCGGGGAGGTGGTCGGGCTGGCGGCACGGTCGCTGGCGCTGCTGGCCGATGTGATGGGCCGCGCCTGGCGGTTGGAGCTGGGGCATATGGGATACCTGTCCGCACTGCTGGACGCGCTGGACGCGCCAGACAGTGCGCGGCAGAGCATCCTGGCACGGCTGCGGGCCAAAAATGGCCATGAACTCCGCGCGGCGACCCTGGCCGCGGGGATTGGGGAAGAGGCGGCCGCCGCGCTGGAAGGGCTGCTCTCCCTCTGCGGGCCGGCGGCCGAGGTGCTGCCCCGAGCCGCCGCGGCCTGCCGCAGTGGGGGGATGAACGCAGCCCTGGCCGAGTTGGAAGGGTTGGCGGGTCGCCTTGCGGCCGACGGACAGTCGGTCTGGGTGGATCTGAGCCTCTCGGGGGAGATGGAATATTACAACGGCCTGGTCTTTCAGGGCTACCTGCGTGGGGCGCCCCGGCCGGTGCTCCGGGGCGGCCGGTACGACCCGCTGGCCTGCAGGTTCACCCCGGGGGCCGGGGCGGTGGGCTTTGCAGTCTACCTCGACGAGCTGGATCGCCTCACCGCGCCCCTGCCTCCCGTCCAGCAGCAGGACCCCGACCCGGCTGTCCTGAGCGTGGCCCTGCCCAAGGGGCGGCTGGGAGATAAGGTCTATCAGCTGCTGGCCGAAGGCGGCTGCATCACCCCCGAGGATTACAACGCCACCCGGAAGCTGGTGGTGGAGGACAAGGCCGCCGGGGTCCGCTGCTTCCTGGTCAAGCCCAGCGACGTGGCCATCTATGTGGAGCACGGGGCCGCCGATGTGGGCATCGTGGGGAAGGACATCCTGGCCGAGGCCGACGCCGACGTCTACGAGCTGCTGGACACCGGCCTGGGCCGCTGCCGGATGTGCGTGGCCGGGCCGGCGGGTTACCGGGATGACCCCGGCCGCCCCCTGCGGGTGGCCACCAAGTTCCCCCGGATCGCCAAGGAATACTACGCCGCCGCCGGGCGGGACATTGAGATCATCAAGCTGAACGGCTCCATCGAGCTGGCCCCCATCCTGGGGCTGTCGGATGTCATCGTGGACATCGTCGAGACGGGCACCACCCTGCGGGAAAACGGCCTGGTGATCCTGACCAAGTTCATGCCCATCTCGGCCCGGTTCATCGCCAACAAGTCCAGTTATCAGTTCAAGCGGCGGGAGACCGACCGGATGCTTGCGCGGCTCCGGGCTGTCCTGGACCGCCGGAAGGAGGAAACCAAATGATCAAGCTCTATCGGTTCGAAGACCTCAGCCCCGACCAGATCCTCAACCGGGACCTGCGGGCCGAAAAGGACGTCGAGGCGGTGGTGGACGCCATTATTGCCGACGTGCGGGCCCGGGGGGACGCGGCCCTGCGGGACTACGCCCGGAAGTTCGACGGCGCCGAGCTGGACGGCCTCCAGGTCAGCGAGGAAGAGATGGCCGAAGCCCTGGCCGCCGCCGACCCCTATTTCCTCGAGACCCTCCGGATGGCGGCGGCCAACATCGAGGCATTCCACCGCTGCCAGCTCCACGACAGCTTTGTCATGACCGAGCAGGAGGGGGTCATCCTTGGTCAGAAATACACCCCGGTGGAGCGGGCCGGCGTCTATGTGCCGGGCGGCACGGCGGCCTATCCCTCCACCGTCCTGATGGACGTCATCCCGGCTCGGGTGGCCGGCGTCACCGAGATCGTCATGACCACCCCCGCCGGCAAGGACGGGAAGGTGGCCCCCGCCATCCTGGCCGCCGCTTCGGTGGCCGGCGTGACCAAAATTTTCAAGACCGGCGGCGCCCAGGCGGTGGCGGCCCTGGCCTACGGCACCGAGAGTGTCCCTGCTGTGGACAAGATCGTCGGCCCCGGCAACGTCTATGTGGCCACCGCCAAGCAGAAGGTCTACGGCAAGGTGGGGATCGATATGATCGCCGGCCCCAGCGAGATTTTAGTCCTGGCTGACGGCGGGTGCAATCCCGCCTGGGTGGCGGCCGACCTCCTCAGTCAGGCCGAGCACGACAAGCTGGCCAGCCCGGTGCTGGTCACCGACAGCGAGACTTTGGCCCTGGCTGTCCAGGCCGAGCTGGAAGTCCAGATCCCCCGGCTGCCGCGGGCGGCAATCGCCCGGGCCAGCGTCGACGACAATGGGAAGATCATCCTCTGCGCCGACCTGCACAAGGCCATCGAGGCCTGCAACATCATCGCCCCCGAGCACCTGGAAGTCTGCGTCGACGACCCCTTTGCGGTGCTGGGAGAGATCAAAAACGCGGGCAGCATCTTCCTGGGGCGGAACGTCCCCGAGGCGCTGGGCGACTACTTCGCTGGCCCCAACCACACCCTGCCCACCAGCGGCACCGCCCGCTTCTCCAGCCCGCTGGGGGTGGATGACTTCGTCAAGCGCTCCAGCTTCATCTACTACACCCGGGACGCCCTGGCCGCCGTCAAGGACCGGATTGCCGGTTTTGCCGAGCAGGAGGGCCTCCACGCCCACGCCCGCAGCGTCACCATCCGGTATGAGGACCAGCAGGAAGGGGGCGGCGGACGGTGAGCCGGTTTTTGACCCCCACCCTGTCCGCTCTGGCACCCTATACCCCCGGCGAGCAGCCCCGCAAGCGGACCTTCCTCAAGCTGAACACCAACGAAAACCCCTACCCGCCGGCCTCGGCGGTGGAGGCTGCCATCCAGGGAGAAACCGGCCGGCTGCAGCGCTACCCCGACCCCTCCTGCACCAGTCTCTGCGAGGCGGCGGCCAAATACTACGGCCTTGCGCCCGATGAGATCATGCCGGGCAACGGCAGCGACGAGAACCTCTTTTTTGCCCTGCGGGCCTTCTGCGACGAGGAGCGCCCCCTGGCTATGGCCGACGTGACCTACGGCTGCTACCAGGTCTGGTGCGACTTGCTGCACATCCCCTGCCATGTCATCCCGCTGGAAGAGGACTTCTCCATCGATCCCCGCAAATACTACGGCCTGCGGCAGACCATCGTCATCGCCAACCCCAACGCCCCCACCGGCCTGGCCCTCCGGCCCGAGCAGATCGAGCCCATCCTCCGGACCAATTCGAAGAATGTCGTCATCATCGACGAGGCCTATGTGGATTTCGGCGCCGAGAGCTGCGTCCCTCTCATCCACAACTACAAGAACCTGCTGGTGGTCCAGACCTTTTCCAAGTCCCGGCAGCTGGCCGGGGCGCGGCTGGGGCTGGCGATGGGGAACAAGGACCTGATCGCCGACCTCAACCGGGTCAAGTTCAGCCTCAACCCCTACAACATAAACCGGATGACCCTGGCCGCCGGGGTCGCCGCCCTCGAGAGCGAGCCCTACTTCCAGGAGACCTGCCGCCAGATTATTGAGACGCGAGAGTGGACGGCCGACGAGCTGGCCCGCCGGGGCTTCCAGATGACAAAGAGCAAGACCAACTTCCTCTTTGTCCGCACCGGCCGGATGGACGGGCGAACCCTCTACCTCCGGCTGCGCAGGCGGGGGGTACTGGTCCGCCACTTCGACGGGGAGCGGGTTTCCGACTGGCTGCGGATCACCATCGGCACACAGGACCAGATGGAGACCCTGGTCCAGATTTTGGACGAGATCCTGGAGGGAGGAATGAAAGATGCGTGAAGTGCGCCTGGAACGGAACACCACCGAGACCCAGATTGAGCTGACCCTCGACCTGGACGGCAGCGGCATCTACGAGATCGATACCGGCTGCGGCTTTCTGAACCATATGCTGGAACTTTTCGCCCGGCACGGCCGGTTCGACCTGGTCCTGACCTGCCATGGAGATGTAGAGGTGGACTACCACCACACCGCCGAGGACATCGGCATCGCCCTGGGGCAGGCCTTCCGGCAGGCGCTGGGCCAGATGCGGGGGATCCGGCGGTACGGCAGCTTCTATCTGCCGATGGACGAGGCGCTGATCCTCTGCGCGGTGGACCTGTCGGGCCGCTGCACCTTGGGCTGGCAGGTCCATTGCCCCACCGAGAAGGTGGGGGACTTTGACATCGAGTGTGCCCGTGAGTTCTGGCTGGGCTTTGCCCGCAGTGTTCCCGCCACCCTTCACGTCGTCCAGTTTGCGGGGAAAAACAGCCACCATATCCTTGAAGCCTGCTGGAAGGGGGCGGCCCGTGCGCTGGCCGCTGCCGTCCAGATCGACGAGGCACACCGGGACGAGATCCCCTCAACGAAAGGAATGCTGGTATGATCGCAGTCATTGATTACGGGGTGGGCAACCTCTTCAGCCTCCGCTCCAGCCTCCGCAGCCTGGGGCTGGAGGCGGCCGTCACCGCCGCCCCCGCCCTCATCCGGGCCGCCGACCGGGTCATCCTGCCCGGGGTGGGGGCCTTTGGGGACGCCATGGACAAACTGAACGCCACCGGCCTGACACCGGTCATCCGGCAGGAGGCCGCCCGCAAACCCCTGCTGGGCATCTGCCTGGGGATGCAGCTCCTCTTCGGGAAGAGTTATGAGTACGGGGAGCACCCCGGCCTCGGCCTGGTGCCGGGGCAGGTCTGCCCCCTGGCCCCCGACTTGGCCGACCCCGCTCTCAAGGTGCCGCAGATCGGCTGGAACGCTTTGCAGATCCTCCGGGACGACCCCCTCTTCCGCTATGTCCGGAACGGGGAATATGTTTACTACGTCCACAGCTACTACGCCAAGAACTGCGCCGCCAACACCCTGGCCGTCAGCGACTACTCCATCCCGGTCACCGGCGCGGTGCGGGCGGGCCATGTCTATGGCACCCAGTTCCACCCCGAAAAAAGCGGGGACACAGGCCTGCGGCTGCTGCGGGCCTTTGCCGAGCTGTAAGGGTGCGGGCGCAGCCAAAGCAAAAAACGGAGGAATATCACATGAAACTATTCCCAGCCATTGACCTGCGGGACGGACAGGTGGTCCGTCTGACCCGGGGCGATTATGACAAGATGACAGTCTACGGCACAGACCCTGCTGCCCAGGCCGCGGCCTTCCGGGCTGCGGGGGCCAAATGCCTCCACCTGGTGGATCTGGACGGCGCCAAGGACGGTGCGCCGGCCAACTTCGAGGCCATCCGGGCCATCGCCCGGCAGGGGGGCCTCTACATCGAGGTGGGGGGCGGCATCCGTACCGAAGAGCGGATCGCCCAGTACCTCGAGCTGGGGGTGGGCCGCTGCATTCTGGGCAGCGCGGCGGTCACCGACTTCGACTTCACCGCCCGGATGCTCCAAAAGTACGGCGACCGTCTGGCCGTCGGGGTGGATCTGCGGGATGGCCGGGTGGCCATCCACGGCTGGCAGGAGACCACCGCCGAAGAGGGGCTGGACTTCTGCCGCCGCCTCTATGAGGCGGGCTGCGGGGCGGTCATCGTCACCGACATCGCCCGGGACGGCGCCATGCAGGGGACCAACCTGGCGCTCTACCGCCGCCTGCGGGCGGCGCTGCCCGGGCTGGTCGTCACCGCCAGCGGCGGGATCAGCCGCACCGGCGAGCTGCTGGCGCTGGACCGGATGGGAGTGGCGGCCGCCATCCTGGGCAAGAGCCTTTACACCGGCGCGCTGGACCTGGCGGAATGCGTCCGCCTGGTGGACGCCTGAGAAGAAAGAAGGGAAAGCCTATGATTACCAAGCGGATCATCCCCTGCCTGGACGTGCGCGACGGCCGGGTGGTCAAGGGGGTCAACTTTGAGGGGGTGCGGGATGTGGCCGACCCGGTGGAGATGGCCCGGATGTACAACGCCGCCGGCGCCGACGAGCTGGTCTTTTATGACATCACCGCCAGCTACGAGGGCCGGGCCCTCTTTACCGATATCCTGACCCGGGTGGCCAGCGAGATCTTCATCCCCCTGACCGTCGGCGGCGGGATCAACACCCTTGAGGACTTCGACCGGGTCCTCAAGTGCGGGGCGGACAAGGTCTCGGTCAACTCGGGGGCCCTGCGGGACCCAAGCCTCATCCCGGCGGCGGCCCAGCGGTACGGCAGCCAGTGCGTGGTCCTGTCGGCCGACGTCAAGCGGGTGGACGGGCAGTTCCGTGTCTTTGCCAAGGGCGGCCGGGAGGACACCGGCCGGGACGCCCTGGAGTGGATCAGCCAGTGCGTCGAGAACGGCGCGGGGGAGATCTGCCTCAACAGCATCGACACCGACGGGGTGCGGGGCGGCTTCGACCTCGAGATGCTGGACGCGGTGGCCGTCCGGGTCAGCGTCCCCATCATCGCCTCGGGCGGGGCGGGGAAGAAGGAGGATTTCCTCGAGTTGTTCCGCCACAGGGGGATCGATGCGGGGCTGGCGGCTGGCATCTTCCACCAAAAACTCCTCTCCATTCGGGAGTTGAAGGAGTATCTTTCGAAAAATGGTGTGGAAATGCGGCTGTGACCCCTTGCATATCGGGCCAAAATAAGATAAACTGAATGTATCCCTTTTGCTAAGGGCAGGAGATTGTATGGAACTGAAATTTGATGAGAAGGGCTTGATCCCTGCCATCGTGCAGGATCACTATACCAAAGAGGTGCTCACCCTGGCCTACATGAACGCCGAGACCCTGGCGCTGACCATCGCCGAGGGGCGGACGGTGTTCTGGAGCCGCAGCCGTCAGGAAATCTGGCGGAAAGGGGAGACCAGCGGCAACGTCCAGCGGGTGGTGTCCATCACCGCCGACTGCGACGGCGACGCTCTGGTGGTGGAGGTGGTCAAGAGCGGACCGGCCTGCCACACCGGCGCCGAAAGCTGCTTTTTCAACCGGATCTACCTCAGCGACGAGCTCAAGCAGTTCAGCTGGCAGGGCCTCTACCGCCTGATCAAAGGGCGAAAGACCGACCCGAAAGAGGGCAGTTACACCTCCTACCTTTTCGACAAGGGAAAAGAGAAAATCCTCAAAAAGGTGGGCGAAGAGTGCACCGAGGTCATCATTGCCGGGGAAAAGGAGGACAAGGCCGAGACGGTCTATGAGATCAGCGACCTTGCCTATCATGTTCTGGTGCTGATGGTACAGGCCGGCATCACGGTGGAGGACATCACCCGTGAGCTGGAAAAACGACACGTCATTGACCATAAGGTCAAACAGGAAAGGATGCAGTGAGCAAGGCTATGGTAGACTTTATGAAATCCAGCGTCCACTGTCACTCAACGCTGTGCGACGGCAAAAACACCCTGCAGGAGATGGCATCCGCCGCCTGTGCCCAGGGGCTGACGACGCTGGGCTTCACAGGCCACAGCTACACCCCCTGCGACAGGGAATACTGCATGAGCCCCAGCCGCACCGCCCAGTACAAGGCCACCATCGCAACACTCAAGACCGAGTATAAAGGGAAGGTGGACATCCTCTGCGGCATTGAGTGGGACCAGTTCTCGGACGACAAGCGGACCGGCTACGACTATTGGATCGGCAGCGTCCACTACCTCCACGGGGCCAACACCGGCAAATACTACGAGATCGACTTCCGTCCCCAGGACCTGCGGGCCTGCATTGAGGATGACTTTGGCGGGGACGGCCTGGCCGCGGCGGAGGCCTACTTCCGCTCGGTGGCCGAGGTGGCCGCCCTGGGCCCCGACATCCTGGGCCACATCGACCTCATCAAAAAGCTGAACCGGGACGGTTCCTTCTTCGACGAGGACGCCCCCCGCTATCGGGCCGCGGCCCTCGGCGCGCTGGAGGCCGCCCGCGCGGCTGGCTGCCTGCTGGAGGTCAACACCGGCGCGGTCTTCCGCGGCTATCGGGATGACTTCTACCCCAGCGGCTGGCTGCTGGAGGAATGGAACCGGATGGGCGGCAGGGTGATCATCACCGCCGACGCCCACTCCACCGACTGCCTGACCTTCGGCTACGAGGAGGCGGTCCGGCAGATCAAGGCCGCGGGTTTTGACAGCGTCCAGGTGCTGACCGGTGCCGGCTTCGAGACCCAGCCGCTCTGACCCGAAACAAACTCGTGACAAAATGACAGAATGCTGAAAACACGGCTTCCGCCCTGGCGGGGGCCGGGTTTTTTGCGGTATGGAGGCGACATGGAAGCGACATGGAAGCGACACGAACGACAGGCAGAGGGCAAAAGGTGGACCTGATCCACGGGCCGATCTTCCGCAACCTGCTGATCTTTGCTATCCCCATCTTTATTTCCAACCTGTTCCAGCAGCTCTACAACGCCGCCGACACCATGATCGTGGGCAACGTGCTGGGGGACACCTCCCTGGCGGCGGTGGGGGCCTGCGGCTCGATCTATGAGCTGCTGGTCGGCTTTGGACTCGGCATCGGGAACGGCCTGGCTATCGTCACCGCCCGGGCCTGCGGCGCCGGGGACGCCGGCAAGGTCAAAAAGACGGTGGCCGGCTCGATCGTCATCGGCTTTGTGGCCTCCGCCATCATCACGGCGGTGGGGGTGCTTTTCCTCTACCCGCTGCTGGAGGTGCTGGACACCCCGCCCGAGATCATCGACGAGGCCTACAGCTACATCCTCGAGATCGCCCGGTATGTGGTGGTCATGTTCGCCTACAACCTCTGCGCCGCCCTCCTGCGGGCGGTGGGGAACAGCGTGATGCCCCTGGTCTTTCTGATCTTCTCCTCGGTGCTGAATATGGTGCTGGACTACTGGTTCGTGGCCGGGCTGGAGATGGGTGTGCGGGGCGCGGCCGTCGCCACCGTCCTGTCCCAGGCGGTGTCGGTGCTCCTCTGCATCGTCTACATCCTCAAGTGGGCCCGGCACTTGGTCCCCGGGCGGGAGCACTTCCGTCCCGAGAAGGGCCTTTACCGTGAGCTGGTGACCCAAGGCCTTTCGATGGGCCTGATGAGCAGCATCGTCTCGGCGGGGTCGGTGGTCCTGCAGTACGGGATCAACGGGCTGGGCACCCTGGTCATCGCGGGACACACCGCCGCCCGCAAGCTCTTCACCTTCACCGATATGCCGGTCATCGCCATGGCCACGGCGGGCTCCACCTTCGTCTCCCAAAACCGCGGCGCCAACCAGCCCGACCGCATCCGGAAGGGGATGCGGCAGATGTGGCTCTTCGCCTTCGGCACCGCTGCCGTCATGACCGTCCTGATGTGGCTGGGCGCGGACTGGCTGGTCCGGCTGGTGTCCGGCTCCAGCGAGCCGGTGGTGCTGGAAAACGGCGCCCGCTACCTGTGCTGGAACGCCCCCTTCTACTCGGTGCTGGGGGTGCTGCTGGTCACCCGCTACGCGCTGCAGAGCCTGGGCCAGAAGATCCTGCCCCTCATCTCCAGCGGCATTGAGCTGGTGGGCAAGGTGCTCTTCATGCTCTTCTTCATCCCCCGCTTTGGTTACAACGCGGTCATCCTCTGCGAGCCGGTGATCTGGTGCTTCATGTGCATCCAGCTCCTCTGGAGTTACTGGCACGACCCCTACATCAAGAGCAGCCGTACGCCGCGAAACCGCATTTCATGACATCAAAACTGCAAAATATGACATTCTTGTGGCAAACCTGCGCAAGCTGTGGTATACTACGAATACACAGCCCCCGCGGCTGTGCCTAAAAACAGCTTTATTCCTTTTGGACCCTTGTACATATACCCCCGGCGGGAGCGATCCTGCCGGGGGTTGCTTTTTGCGCCCTGCCATGCAGTTCATGACAACAGAACAGCAAAGTATTACAATTTTATGGATAAATTGAGAAAAGCATGGTACAATCTTCACAAGACAGGCGGGCGGCCGGCGCCGGCCCCCGCAAAGGCAGATTTGGGATTTCAAGTGAGGTGTATGTTGTTATGAAGGCAAAGAAACTGTTGGCGCTGGTTTTGGCCATGGTGATGGCCCTCGGGATGCTCACCGCCTGCGGCGGCGGGGGCGGCGGCAGTTCTCTGGATATGGGAGAAATCAGGGGACTGATTGCAAGCGAAGGCTATGATGTGGATGTCAGCAGTTCCAGTGAACTGAATAGTGCGGCGGCAAAAGTTGCTACTTACCTGGAATCCAAAAATGACTTCACCACGGAAACGGCGAATGCATATTTGGATAGCATCAAGAACTATCCCGTCATAACGGGAACCGTGCAAGGGTAGGTATAGGTGTGACAATATCCAGTGTGGAACTGGCAGGAATATCCATTGAAAAATATATTGCGGCAACCATTTTGATTTTGGATACTTCTCTGACGCAGGGAGGTTATGCGGACTACATCACAGGGTACTATGTCGGCATGAAAACGATAACAGAGCAGAATGGCACGATTCATTATGTCTTTGTGCTTGAGGCAGGCATTTCCGTACCCCCGCAATAAAAAATAGAGAGACTACATATCTGCCCCAGCGGGACTTCTTCCCCGCTGGGGCTTTTTTCGTGATATTCTTCGAAGATTTGTGTTTTTGTCCAAGGAAGGGCGTGACTGTTGACAACAAATGGGCGTTGTGGTATGTTTATCCTGATAGAGATAGAGACCCGGGCCCAATTCCAAAACAGGTGTACGATTCAAGACGCAATGGTTCGATGTAGATCGAAAGAAAGGATGCATTATGCTATGAAACTGAGAAAATGGATCGCTCTGGCTTTGTCCGCTGTGATGGCGGTCGGGATGCTTACGGCCTGTGGTGGAGGCGGTACTGGCGGCTCGATCAGCATCAGCCAAGTAAACAAGCTGGTTCAGAGTGCGGACAGCGAGATCACGGTCCAGTCGTCGGAAAAATTGGACGATGAAGTGCAGGCGCTTGCCGACCAGATGGAAGAGAAGAACGCGCTGCTCAGCACAATCGCCATGAACTATGATCTGTGGGATGCCATGGATTATCCTTCTGTCGGTTTGGGCAATGTTACGATCGGCGGAGTGTATGTCCTGTCCGAGGATGTCATTGAGCGCGGCGGCGATACCGCTTCGATCGCCACGCTGCTTGGCCTGAGCACGAGCAATCTGGCCAGCCTCGGCACCATTGACACGCCGGAAGGCGTTCTGGCTGCGGCAGTTCTGGCCATTGACGGCGGGCTCGATACCTACGTCGATGAGAACCTGAGCACCTATGTTGGTCAGACGCTCCAGCAGTATCTGCAGGGGCAGGCTTCCAGCCTCATTTCCGGGATACTGAACAGCCTTGTGAGTGGCATTGACCTGGAGGCGAGCAGCTACGCTGTGAGCGGCGCCCGCATGAAGGTGAACGATCAGAATTACTGGGTGCTGGCCGTCGAAGTTGCGGTCGGTGCCGCGGCCTCTGCGACCGACGCCTGATGCGCAAAATGCGCGCATGAGCGTTTTATAACAACTTGTACATAGATCCCCGGCAGGGCTGCCTGCCGGGGGTTTTGTCTGTAAACACATTTTTCCCACAATTGCAAAGTGCCGTTGTTGACAATATATGGCAGCTGTGTTATCCTCATTTACAATCAGGAGGCAGAGCCCCGGCCCGGGCGGGCGCAGTCCCAACTACAATCTGTACAGGGAAAGGATGAGTACGTTATGAAACTGAAAAGATGGATCGCTTTGGCCTTGACCGCCGTCATGGCATTTACCATGCTGACGGCCTGCGGGAGCAGCAACGGCGTAAGCGGCTCACTGAGCAACAACGAGATCAACAGCCTGCTGGAGGATGTCGGCAGTGACATTGAAGTTGAGACTGATTCCAGCCTCAACAATGCTGTGCGGGCCGCCGCCCGGACGGTGGTGTCTACCGGTTCGACAAGTGCCGTCACCCAGACGGTCTCCGATAACATGGGCTGGTCTATCGCCAACATTTTTACCGACTTCATTCGCAACCTTCTAAACGGCGGCGGCCTTCTGGGCACCGAAGCCTCCTATGGCGTGACCTACGCGATTGAGGAAAGCCGCCTGCTCAGCAACACGGGCACCGGGATTTTGGGTTCGCTTGGAAGCAACCGGGACAAAATCGTCAAGCTCGGGGACATCAACACCCCTGAAAAGTTTGCGGCGGCCCAGATCCTTCTGGTAGACGGCACGATCGGCCAGCTGGATGAGGCCTCGAATGGCATCATCCGCTTTACTTACAACGTGAGCGGCTGCAAGGCAAAGACGGAAAACGGGACGACCTATTGGATCTTTGCCGCGCAGGTAACGGTGCATCTGCTCTAAAGCATCGCTTCCTTCCATGATGGCCCCCGGCTCTGCCGGGGGTTTTGCGTAGGCGGTCGGTTGACAAGAAACTGGCAATTATGGTATGATGGCCCTGACGGGCGCGGCAGGGCGGTTTACCTCCCGGGACGGCCGGAAGTGCCTGCTCTATGCGGTGTCGATGGGCGGCTGACAAGGTTTTGCCTGCAACGGAATGTCGAAATTCAATGGGATAAAACGAGGTGTATAGGATATGAAATGCAAAAAGATTCTGGCGCTGGCCTTTTCCGCCCTGATGGCAGTCGGCATGCTGGCAGGCTGCGGCAGCAGCGGCGGCTCAAGCAGCGATTTGAGCAGGTCCAGCGTGAACAGCGCGCTGACGAGTGTGGGCAGCAAAGTCCGCGCCAGCTCTGAGACAGAGCTGAACGCAGCCATGGGCCGTGCGTACGACGAGATGGAACAGGGCCGCATCGCCAAGTCGAACGATGCGCTGCACGCGTATTTGGTCGCCGACAGAGGCTACAACAGCTCCGGCATCAAAGGGGGTCCTTTGTTATGACGGATGACGCTATCAAAGGCGGGGTCAGCGGCAGCTACATCGCCTCGGTGGTCAGAGAGCAGACTGGGTTCTCGACGGACACCGAGTGCCTGGCCAATTTTGATAGCATCAACACGGCTGAAAAGGTGGCTGCTGCTGCTATCTTCTGCCTGAATGAGGAAATAGCGCCCCTCATGGAGATGCTGGGCGGCGAATGCACTTACAATGTGAGCGGCAAAGAACTGACTACGCAGAATGAAACAGTCTACTGGCTGATTTCCATCGAAATCAATATCGAGATAGAATAAAGCTACTTGCACTGGCCCTGCCGGACACCCCGGCGGGGCTTTTTGGGCATAAAAAGACCGCGGCTGCTGAGAGGGGGAAGCAGGCCGCGGCCGGGGATAAGGTCGGTGTTTGGGTTCAGCGTCAGAGGGTGGAGTAGCCGAAGCTGTTGACCAGCGCGTCGATGGGCTGGCCTGCTTTGCACATGCCGCCGCTGCGATACGGGATATTTCTATTGTAACGGGAAATCAGACCGCAAACAATATACAAAATCACCGAACTTTATGGAATATTTTAGAACAATATTCTGAGCTGCGCACCGCCCTTGACAGCCGCCGCCAAACGTGCTATAGTCTAGCTGTAAACCGTCGAAGCGGAAGATGCGGCGATGACGCCCCCTGACAGAGAGCCTGCGGCAGCTGGAAAGCAGGCGGGCCGGCGCGCGCCGCTATGGGCCGCCGAGGGCGCGGGGGAAGGGCCGGCCGGCTGGCTGGACCTGCGTATCCCGCGACGGCAGGGCGCACGTCAGCGCCGGGGATGTGTTGGCATCCCGTCAAAGGGTGCAGCCCGCCCGGCGCGGCTGCAAAGCAAGGTGGCACCGCGGATAATCTGTTTTATTCGTCCTTGACAAAACCGGCAGGCCCGGCGTTGTCCGGGACGTTTTTTGCAGGAGGCATCTACTATGAGTGAAAACACCGAGCGCAAGCGCGTCATCTTATCGGGCATCCAGCCCACCGGCACCTTTACCCTGGGCAACTACATCGGCGCCGTCCGCAACTGGGCCAAGCTGCAGGATCAGTTCGACTGCCTGTATATGGTCGCGGACCTCCACGCCTTGACCGTCCGGCAGGACCCGGCGGCCCTCCGCCGCCACACCCGGGAGGCTGCCGCCATGATCCTGGCCGCCGGCATCGACCCGGCCCAGAGCATCCTCTTTGTCCAGAGCCATGTGCCGGCCCACACCCAGCTGAACTGGATCCTCTGCTGCAACGCCCAGTTCGGCGAGCTGAGCCGGATGACCCAGTTCAAGGACAAGAGCGTCAAGCACCCCGACAATGTCAACGGCGGCCTGTTCACCTACCCGGCCCTGATGGCTGCCGACATCCTGATCTACAACGCCGA
>CAZEIG010000026.1:0-15792 GCA_964511805.1 uncultured Faecalibacterium sp. | reverse complement strand
GTCACGTACGGTTCTTAGGCGGGAAAGCGGTGGTAACATCGCCGACCCAGCCGATCGAAAAGCTGACGGCCAGCCCTTCCACGGCGGCCTCCAGCGCAAAGAGGGGCAGCGACCGCCCCAGGAAGGCCGCCAGCAGCAGCCCCCGAGCCAGCAGGAGCAGCCCTTCGCTCAGGACGATGGTGTTCCGGTAGCCGATCCGGTCGGTCAGGCGGCCGGCGGGCAGCTCGGTGGCCAGGTTGACGGCGGACAGCACCACCTGCAGCAGGAAGAACTGGCCGACGCTCACCCCGGCGGTGGTCCGCACCAGCAGGGAGACAGGCGCAAAAAAGACCAGCCCGTCGCAAAAGGACATGACGTCCAAGCCGTCCAACGGACGGCCTTTGGATACAGTATGATACATGGATATTACCTCGCGCAGCATTTCACAGAAAACCGGGGCCTGGGCATACCACGCCCCGGGCGCACCCCAAAAACCGGGGCGCACCGGCCTTCCATTTCTTCTGCGTCAGGGCAAAATCACACGTCTCATCTTGTACCGTTCCTTTCACGGGCTGGTTGGTTCGTTGTTGTTTTTGGATTATAACACAGCGCACCAGAGAATGCAAGCGGCCCCCGGCTGTTGACAAGCCGTGCAAAAAACGCTACTTTATAAATACCAAACCGAGACCATTCCGCATCCGCACGGTAAAAAGAAGGAGGAAAAACCGTGGCCTTTGCCTTTGTCCAAAGGATGTCCCTGCGCCGCCAGATCGTCTGGGGAACCCAGCTTTTCACCGCCGTGGTCAGCCTGCTGGTAGGGGCGGTGCTTTTTGCGCTGTCCGATTCCTATATACGGATGAACACCCTCCGCTCGGTGGAGTTCAATTTGCAGCAGATGGCCTCGACGGTCGAGACCAACCTCGACAACGCCCAGACCCTGCTGAACTGGGCCGCCACCGACAGCACCCTCCGCCGCTACCTCACCGTCGACGAGCTGACCGGCCCTCTGACCACCTCCGCCTACGAGACCTTCTCCGACCGGTACCTCTCCAGCCAGCTCCAGACCCGGATCGTCCGGTTTTTCGTTACCAACGGCGCCGACCGCTTTCTCCAGCAGGGCAGCGTCACCAGCTCAGCGGCGCTCTATGCCCAGAGCCTCGCCGCCTTCACCGGCCTCGGGGAGACGGAGCTCTCCTTCGCCCAGGACCCGCTGCTGCCGTCCCACCCCACCTGCCTGGTCCTCAGCCGGGAGATCCGTCCCGGCACCGACGGGGCCTTCATCGGCTGGATCTACCTCGGGCTGGACACCTCGGTCATCACCGGCTCCACCGACAACTACATCATGCCGGAGGGCGGCGTCCTCTATTGGCGGATGGGCAGCCAGCTCTGGCGGATGGACGGCTACCACCTGACCCCCATCAAGCAAAGCCTTGACGCCGAGCCCTACAAAGCCAATGGGATGGCCAGCCCCGCCACCCAGGTCTTTCAGGTGGAGCGCAGCGGCGAGCGGTATCTCGCGGTGGGGATCCCCCTGGGCGGCTGGGACGCCGAGCTGATCCAGCTCTTCCCCGAGAGCACCTTCCTCAGCCAGCGGATGATCTACCTGCTGCTGATCGGGCTGGGCATCCTGCTGCTCTGGATCATGAACGCCCTCCTGCTGCGCTGGCTGGACGCGGTCATCACCCGGCCGGTGGCAGCCCTCCGCCACCGGATCGACCAGATCGGGGAAGGCAACTTCACCATCGACCACAGCATCGAGTGGCACAACGAGCTGGGGGACATTGGCCGGGGGATCAACCACCTGGCCGGCAGCGTCGAAGGGCTGCTGGCCCGCCGTCTGGAGGACCAGAAGCGGAAGCAGGACCTTGAATACCAAATGTTACAGACCGAAATCAACCCCCACTTCATCTACAATACCCTCAACTCGATCCGCTGGATGGCCACCATCCAGAACGCCACCGGCATCGCCGAGATGGTCACCGCCTTCGCCCGCCTGACCAAGAGCGTCTCCAAGAGCACCCAGAAGCTGGTGCCCCTGCAGGACGAGCTGGCGCTGCTGAATGACTACTTCACCATCCAGCAGTACCGCTACGGCGGCGACATCCAGATCGAGGTGGCCCACATCGACGACGAGTCGATCTGCCGGGACTGCATGATCCCCCGCTTCACCCTCCAGCCCCTGGCCGAAAACGCCATCTTCCACGGGCTGGAGCCGAAAGGCGGCTTTGGCAGCGTCCTGCTAGAGATACGGATCAGCCCCGACGGGAAGGACGTCCTGGTCACCATGACCGACGACGGGGTGGGGATGCCCCCCGAACAGGTGGCCCATCTGCTGGACAAGCCGGACGGCCAGGCCTCCAAGGACAAGCTGCGCCATGTCGGCCTCTGGAACGTCCACCGGCGGCTGCAATACGCTTTCGGCAGCAGCTACGGCCTGACCATTGAAAGCGAACCCGACCTTGGCACGGCGGTGACCATCCGCCTGCCCTACCACCCACGGACGGAAGGAGATGAACCCTATGCTGCGGATACTGCTGGCTGACGACGAACCCCTGGTCCTGATCGGGCTGCAGGGGATGATCGAATGGGAAAAGCTGGGCTACACCATCTGCGCCACGGCCCGCAACGGCCGGATCGCCCTGGACGCCATCGAGCGGGAAAAGCCGGACATTGTCATTGCCGACGTCAAGATGCCGGTGATGGACGGGCTGACCCTGGCCCACACCTGCCACGAAAAAGGGCCCCTGCCCATCTTCATCCTCCTGACCAGCTCGGAAGATTTCAGCTATGCCCGCCGGGCCATAGAGGCGGGGGTGGCCGACTACCTGGTCAAGATGGACCTGACCGCCGAAGGTCTCTGCGAGGCGCTGGCCCGGGCCACCGAGCTGGTCAAGAAGGAGAAGGCCCTCACCGGCCAGCTGCCCAGCAAGGCCGAGGTGGCCGAGGGGCTGCGCACCTTACAGGACCGCTTCCTCCTCCGGCTCTACGCCGGGCTGATCCCCGACGAGTCCCAGCTGGAGCAGGAGATGGCCGGACTGGAACTCCACCTGGACGGCCACAGCCTGGTGGTGGCCTGCTGCGAGCTCCACCCCGCCAACGCCGCCATGACCGGCGAGCAGCAGCTCAAACTGAACCTGGCCTGCTGCCGGATGCTGGAGACCACCCTCCAGAACTACATCCCCTGCCACGCCACCAGCTCGGACGTCCTCCACTGCAGCGTCCTCTTCGGGCTGGACGAGGCGAAGAAGGACCACAAAGCCGTCCTCGAGCCGCTGCTGAAAAAGGCCAGCCAGATCGTCTACAACTACTTCTCCACCCGGCTGCTCTGGGCGGTGGGGCGGCCCACCGCTTCGCCGCTGGGGCTCTCCCGCCGCTTCCGTGAGCTGGAAGCCCTCTGCCCCCTCCTGTCGGAGGAGGAACCCATCCTCTTTGCCGGGGGCGCCGAGGGGGACGCCGGCAGCTCCAAGCTCCAGACCGTCGCCCAGGTCAAGGCCTACATCCGCGCCCACCTCTCCGAAAGACTGACCCTGGCCGACGTGGCGGCCGTCTTCAACTTCTCTCCGGGCTACCTCAGCCAGCTTTTCGGGAAATACGGGGGCGGCTTTGTCGAGTACATCACCGAGGCCCGGGTGGCCGCCGCCAAGGAGATGCTCGAAAAAGGGGACAGGAAGATCTACGAGATCGCCGAGGAGTTGGGCTTTGAAAGCTCCTTCTACTTCTCCAAGGTCTTCAAGAAGGCCACCGGCCTCAGCCCCCGCGAGTACCAGCAAAAGTTCCAGTAAAGGGAAAGGTGATCTCATCATGCTGTCTGAACGTCTGCCTTATCTGCCTGCCGTCCTGCCCTCTTTCCGGCCCTGCCCGCCGGCGTCCGACCGGGCCGGATGGGAGGCTCTGCCCCCATCGGCCAAAGAGCGGCTGCTGCAAGCCGGCACTGCGGCCGTCGCCGAACCTATCGCCCCTCTGCCCCTCAGCCTCTGGCTCACCTTCGTCCGCAGCGGCCAGCGGGCCGAATGGGAGGTCGCCTGCTTTTCCCGCCGGGGGCGGCTCTGCGCCCTGGCCGCCGCCGAGTGTGTCGAGCACCGGGGCCGCTATCTAGACGCCGTTGCCGACACCGTCTGGGCCATTTGCGAGGAGAGCGCCTGGCAGCTGCCCGCCCACAACGCCTATGTCCGGGACACGCCCCAGCTCTCCCTGCCGGACACCGGCCGCCCTCTGATCGACCTCTTTGCGGCCGAGGCCGGCGCCCTGCTGGCCACCGTCCACTACCTGCTGGGCCCCGAGCTGGAGGCCGCCTACCCCGGCCTGACCAGCCAGATCCAGAGGGAGATCCGCACCCGCATCCTGACCCCTTACCTCCGGGACCACTTCTGGTGGATGGGCAACGGGGACGAACCGATGTGCAACTGGACCAGCTGGTGTACCCAGAACGTCCTGCTCTGCTTCTTCCTGCTGCCCAACGTCGGCCAGGACGAGCGGCAGGCCGCCGTCCGGCAGGCCGCCTACAGCCTGGACTGCTTCCTCAAGGACTACGGCCCCGACGGCTGCTGCAACGAAGGTGCCCAGTACTACCGCCACGCCGGACTGACCCTCTGGGGGGCGCTCCACATCCTTGCCTGCGCCGCCCCCGAGGCCTTCGCCCCCCTCTTCCGGGAGGAGAAGACCAAAAACATCGCCGAGTACATCCTCCATGTCCATGTGGACGGGCCCTATTACCTTAACTTCGGGGACTGCAGCCCCCTGGCCGGCCGCTGCGGCGCACGGGAATACCTCTTTGCGAAAGCGGTGGGCAGCGCGCCTCTGGCCGCCCTGGCCGCCGCCGACTTCCGCGCCGACCCCGATCCTGACCGGCTGACCGCCCAGGACCCCAGCAGCCGGATCAACCTCTGGTACCGCCTCCTGACCGCCTTCACCGAGGCCGAGCTGCTGGCCTGCCCCGACGCACCCGCCCCCGCCGGCGACGTCTGGTACCCCAGCGTGGGGGTGTTCGCGGCCCGGCGGGGCGGTTGGCTGCTGGGGGCCAAGATGGGCTCCAACGGCGACAGCCACAACCACAACGACATCGGCAGCGTCACCGTCTACAAGGACGGCCGGCCCTTCCTCATCGACATCGGGGTGGAGAGCTACACCCGCAAGACCTTTAGCCCCCAGCGGTATGAGATCTGGACCATGCAGAGCGGCTGGCACAACCTGCCCACCTTCGACGGAGTGATGCAGCTGCCCGGCGCCGAATACGCCGCCCGGGACGTCCGGACGAGGGACGGGGCCGTCTCGGCCGACCTGGCCGGGGCCTACCCGCCCATCCCGGGGCTGGGCTATTACCGGCGGACCGCTTCGGTCACCGGGGCCGGGGTCGCCCTGACCGACGAGACCGACTGGCCCGGCGAGGTGGAGCTGACCCTCATGACCGAGCGCAGACCCGCCGCCTGCCCCGGCGGCCTCGAGCTGGAAGGGCTGGGCCGTATCCTGCTGAGCAGCGGCACCGAGATCACCATCCAGCCGGTACCGGTCACCGACCCCCGGCTGCGCACCGCCTGGCCCGATACCATCTGGAAAATCAGCCTTTATTTCTACCACAAGATCGATCTGTCCCTGACCTGAGGCAGGGGAAAGGAGTCCACCCATGGAAACCATCAA
The DNA here is from genome assembly GCA_964511805.1 of uncultured Faecalibacterium sp. Classification (GTDB taxonomy): domain Bacteria; phylum Bacillota; class Clostridia; order Oscillospirales; family Ruminococcaceae; genus Faecalibacterium. The sequence goes on along the minus strand of CAZEIG010000026.1, from coordinate 10,179 downwards.
GCTCAAAGTCCTGGACGAGGCCGGCCACACCCTGATGACCTGCAACGCTGCCCAGGAAGTCTCCCTCGTCTACACCAACGCCTACCGTCCCGGCGACCGGATCGCCCTTGAGATCGACCACCCCGGCCGGTTCTGCGTCGTCCAGCTCGAGGACACGATGGCCCCGGCCCTGGTCTACGTCCAGAAGCGGGAGATCAACTTCCACATCCCCTTCGGCGAGCAGGCCATCACCTACTCCCCCAAGAGCTTTACCGGCAGCCGCCACCTCATCCGGGCCCGGCTGGCCCGCCCCGAGGAGCTGGCCGTCCGGCGGAACCTGGCCTTCAACTGCTACGACCAGCACGGGGACACCGGTTTCTACCCCCACGCCTCGGCCAATGTCGAAACCCGGGGGGAGGCGGTCTTTGCGGCCCGGAACGCCATCGACGGCATCTTTGAAAACTGCGCCCACGGCGAATACCCCTACCAGAGCTGGGGGATCAACCGGGATCCCAACGCCGCCCTGACCCTCGACTTCGGCCGGGAAGTCCTGCTGGACGAACTGCGGATCACCGAGCGGGCCGACTTCCCCCACGACAACTACTGGGTGCGGGCCACGGTGGAGTTCTCCGACGGCAGCCGCCTTGAGATCCCCCTGGTCAAGAGCAGCCGGCCCCAGAGCGTCACCTTCCCGCCCAAGCGGGTCCGCAGCCTGGTCCTCAAGGAGCTGATCCAGGCCGAGGGGCCCTCCCCCTTCCCGGCTCTGACCCAGATCGAGGCCTACGGCGTCGAATGTGAGACGGAAAGCGGGGCGGAAGCAGAATGAGCTGGTTCGACGCTTTTTACGGCGGCAACGGCCACGGGGTCGCCCCCGACGAACCCGAAAAGACCGGCCTGCGCCGCTTTGGCGAGATGGTGGGGCGGGACTTCGGGCAGCTGATCGGCACCAACTTCCTGGCCTGCCTGCTGCTTTTGCCGGCGGCGCTGGGGGTGTCCCTGGGGGTCGTCCTCCTGAACTTCCCCGTCACCCTGCTGGCCGGCATCGTCACCGGGCTGCTGGCCGGCATCGCGCTGCTGCTGCTGGCCGACTGCAGCCTCCGCAGCCTCTGCAACGACCCCTCCCCCTGGCTGCACCGGGCCGGGCAGACCATCAAGGCCCGGTGGAAGACCGCCCTTCCCCTCGGCTCGATCCTCATCACCCTGCTGGGCGGGCTCTCCTTTGTCTGCGCCTTTATGCTGGAGGTGATCCAGACCGGGCAGTACCCCGGCGGCGCGGTGCTGGTCTTTCTCGGCTTTGACCTACTGGTGCTGGCGGTGGGGGGCAGCCTGGCCGTCGCCGCCCTGGCCGCGGCCCCGCCCGAGGCAGTATCCCTCGGCGTCCTCTTCCGCACCACCGGGCAGATGCTCCTCACTTCCCCCGGGCGGTGCGTCGCGGGGGGAGCGGTGGTTTTGGCCGGCGGCGCCATCCTCATTGGCTTCTTCCCAGTCAGCACCTTCTGGGCCATGCTGTTTGGCTTCTGGCTGCCGGTGCTGATCGCCATGCAGATTTTCTTCCCGATGCTGCGGGAGCGCTTCGGGCTGAACGTCGCCCGGCGTCAGCCCGAACCTGAGCCCGACCATCCCCTGACCGGAAAGGAAAAGAAGGCCAAGGCCCGCGCCAACTGGTGGTACTACAACTGGGGGCTGGTCCTGACCGCCTTTATCGTGGTGGTAGCGGTGATCTATGTGGTCTATGGGCTGACCACCACCGTCGACCCCGACTATTCGGTGGCGGTGGTTACATCCGACACCCTGCCCGACGCCTCGGCTTTCCAGCTGCAGCAGACCCTTGAAAGCTACGGCGAGGACCGGAACGGAGACGGCGCCGTGGTGGTGGAACTGAACGTCTACACCTGGAGCGCCAACGCCTCGGCCACCGACCTCGAGAGCCAGGCGGCCGGCGCCACCCGGATGAACACCGACCTTGCCAACGGGGACAGCGGCATCTGGATCCTGGACGACCCCGCCGGCTTTGAAGAAGCCTACGGCGCCCTGAGCAAGGCCTTTGGGGAGGACTGGGCCAGCCACCTCTACAACTGGACCGATGTGCCCGCCCTGGCCGGCGCAGACCTGGGCAGCTATGACACCACCGCCGACGGCAGCGCCAGCCAGTCGGTGCAGGCCCTCTTTGCCAACGACAAGATCGCCGTCCTGGACGACAGCGACGGCCTCTGGGCCGCCCTGCTGGCGGATGGAGGCTGAAAAGCTGCTTTGTCGTTTTTTTGATAGTTTTTGTCTGGAAAGAGATTGTATTTCCCCCGCCGGCGCTGTATCCTAAGGGTGCGGACAAGGGAATGGCGACCCGGCCCATGATTCTCCACATACACAACACACGCGCCGATAAGGGACGGCCCCGCCGCCCCTTATCGGCATTTTTCCCTGAAAAGCCAAAAGGAGGAACAGGATGACAGAACGTGAAAAAATGGGCCTCGGCCTTTGGTACGACGCCAACTTTGACCAAGAACTGCGGGACCAGCGGGCCGAGGCGGCAGCCCTCTGCCTGGCTTTCAACAACGCCGACCCCCGCGACGGCGAGGCGCGGGCCAGGCTGCAGCGGCAGCTCCTGCCCAACGCCGACCCCGAAGCCTGGGTCACCACTCCCTTCCAGACCGACTACGGCTACAACTGCTACATCGGCGCCGGCACCGACATCAACCGCGGCGCCTACCTGATGGACGGCGGAAAGATCACCATCGGCAGGCACTGCTTCATCGGACCCAACTGCGGGATGTACACCGCCAACCACCCCCTCTGCTACGAGGAGCGGAACCGCGGCTTTGAGATGGCCGGCCCCATCACCATCGGGGACAACGTCTGGATCGGCGGCGACGTCACCATCCTGCCAGGCGTCACCATCGGCGACGGCGCGGTGATCGGCGCAGGGAGCGTCGTCACCAGGGACATCCCCGCCAACACCCTGGCCTATGGCAACCCCTGCAAGCCCCGCCGCCTCATCACCGAGGCGGACAAGGTCCTCGAATAAGCCCCATATTTTCCACCGCCGGGCCGCCGGACATCCCGTGTCCGGTCCTTACATTTCAGCCCAGAAGGCCCGTAGCACCTTCGCCAGCGCCTGCGGGGCCTCCCGATTGATCTCATGGGCGGCGCCGGGGATGAGCCGGACGGCGCTGTTCGGGAGCGCCTGGTGGAGCGGGGCGAGGCTCTTCCGGTTGGGCTTGTCCTTCACGCCGCAGAGCAGGAGAGTCCGGCAGTGTACCCGCCCGGCCCCCTGCAGGATGTCCAGCGTCCGCATCGAATCCACCAGCCCGATGAAGCTGGCCTTGTCCGTCCCGAGGGACGCAAAGGAGGACGCCGGCATCAGTCGGAACATCAGCCCCTGCAAAGCGAAGAGGAATTTCGGGATCCGGTGGGGCACCTCGATGAGGACCAGGGAGGCCACCTTTTCGGGGCGAGCCTTGGCGTAGTCCAGCGCCAGCAGGCCCCCCAGCGACAGGCCGCAGAGGTTCAGCGTCCCGCCGCAGCCGTCGCAGCAGGCGGCAAAGGCCCGGTACAGCTTCGGATAATCCAGCCCCGGCCCCTTTGCCAGCGCGAAGAGGTCCGGCGTTTTCCACCCGCCGGAACCCAGCGCCTGACAGACCTCCTCCCAGGCGCCGCTGTCCTGACCAAGGCCGTGGATGAGGATGCAGCAGCGTTCGTCCATCTTTGCACCTGCTTTCTTTTTCATGGTTCTTTTCCGCTGCGGGCCACTCAGAGCCGCAGTCCCTTGATGTCCTTGACCCGGGAAAGGATGATATTGCAGCTGCAACTCACCACCCCGGGCAGGGGGTCGATCACCTCCCGGATCAGCCGTTCCATCTCCTCGCTGCTGGCCGCCACCGCGTGGACGTGCAGCTTATCCTTCCCGGTGACACGGTAGATCTGGGTCACCGTCTCGTCGGCCGCCAGCAGCCCGGTCACCCGGGCCAGGGCGTCGGGCCGGGTCTCGATCTCGAAATAGCAGGACACCGCCCCGCTGATCTTCTGGGGGTTGATGATGGTGGTGTACTCCTCAATGACCCCCCGCTGTTCCAGCGCCTGGATCCGTGCCTTGACCGCCACCCGGGAAAGCCCCACTTCCTGCCCGATGTCGGAGTAGGACATCCGGGCATTCTCGATCAGTAGCCTGACGATCTTCTGGTCCAGCGCGTCCAGAAACATGGCAAAAGCCCCCTTTCGCTCTTTGTTACCGAAAGTATACCATCTTCCGGCTAAAAAGGAAACCGCCTGTTGACAACCGGGCGGTGCAGGTCTATAATGATTTCGAAACGTAAGATAAAACTTTCTTTTCGGAGGTGAGAGACCATGAACCAGGACCTGACGCGGGGGCCTGTCATCCGCTCGATGCTGCTGTTTGCCATCCCGATGATCCTCGGCGACCTGCTGCAGCAGTGCTACAACGTGGCCGACACTTTGATCGTCGGCCGCTTTGTCGGGACCGGCGCCCTGGCGGCCGTCGGCTCTTCCTACTCCCTGATGACCTTCCTGACATCCATCCTGCTGGGGCTCTGCATGGGGAGCGGGGCCCTCTTCTCGATCCAGTTCGGCCGGCGGGACGAGGACGGCCTGCGGGAGAGCATGACCGCCTCCTTCGTCCTGATTGCGGGGGTGACGGTGGTCTTGAACGCCCTGGCCTTCGGCTGCCTGAATCTGATCCGGGTCTTTCTGCAGGTACCGGCCGAGATCTGGCCCCTCATGCGGGAATACCTCGCCACCATCTTCACCGGCATTGCCGCCACCTTCCTCTACAACTACTTCGCCTCCCTCCTGCGGGCGGTGGGGAACTCGGTGGCGCCGCTGGCCTTCCTGGCGGTGTCGGCGCTCCTGAACGTGGTGCTCGACCTCTGGTTTGTCCTGGGGCTGGGGCGGGGCGTCGGAGGCACGGCCGAGGCCACCGTCATCTCCCAGTATGTCTCGGGCATCGGGATCGCCCTCTATGCGCTGGTCTGCTGCCCCCAGCTGCGCGGCCTGCGGGAGCGCCTCCGCTTTCGGCCCGGCCGCCTGCGGGAGGTGGCCGGCTACTCCTTCCTGACCTGCGTCCAACAGTCGGTGATGAACCTGGGCATCCTGATGGTGCAGGGGCTGGTCAACAGCTTCGGCCCGGTGGTGATGGCGGCCTTTGCGGCGGCGGTCAAGATCGACTCCTTCGCCTACCTGCCAGTGCAGGACTTCGGCAATGCTTTCTCCACCTTCATCGCCCAGAACTACGGCGCAGGGAAGCCCGGCCGGATCCGGGCCGGGCTGAAAGGGGCCTCCGCCGTGTCGGTGGGCTTCGGCATCCTGCTGTCGGCCCTGGTCTGGGTCTTTGCCGCCCCCCTGATGGGCCTTTTTGTCGAGGCAGGGGAGGCTGAGGTCATCGCCGCCGGGGTACACTACCTTCATATCGAGGGGGCTTTCTACTGCGGCATCGGCTGCCTCTTCCTCCTCTACGGCCTCTACCGCGCTTTGGGTAGGCCGGGGCTGAGCGTGATCCTCACCGTCCTCTCGCTGGGCACCCGGGTGGCGCTGGCCTACCTGCTGTCGGCGACCTCCCTCGGGGTAACCGGCATCTGGTGGGCAGTGCCCATCGGCTGGGCCCTGGCCGACGCCGCCGGCCTGGCCTACTACTTCCGCCGCCAGAACGCCCTTCTGCCGCAGGAAAACTGAACCAGACAAAAAGCGTCCGTCCGGGACAACTCCGCGGCGGACGCTTTCTATTTTCAATCGCCGTCCACCCAGCCCAGGATGGTGGCGCTGTAGGGCAGCAGGACGGTGCTGCCGGTGCGGATGATCTCCTCCCCCCGCCAGAGGCTGGAGGACACCCCGTCGCAGAGCAGCCGCCACCGGCCTTCGGGCAGGGAAACGGTGGCCTCGCCGCCGGTGGGGTTATAAAAGACGGCGATCTCGGGCCAGGCCGCGCCGTCGTCGTCGGCCGCCTCCAGGTGCCAGCCCTCCAGCGGCGGCTCGAGGGAGAAGAAGTTGATGGCGTGGGCGCTCTCCAGCTTGCCGTCCCCCAGCCGGGGGAAGCAGCCCCGCAGGGCGATCAGCCCGCGGTAGTAGTCCACCAGCCCGCGGAAGCGGCTGGCCCGGTTCCAGTCCAGCTGGTTGAGGGCCGCGGGGGAACGGTAGCTGTTCTTGATCCCCTTCTTGGTGCGAGCAAACTCCTCCCCGGCCTGCATGAAGGGGGTGCCCATGCAGGTCAGGTAGATCCCCGCCGCCAGCCGGTTCTGGGCCAGGATAATGTCGGGGCTGGCGCTGTAGTCGGGCTTTTTGTATTTGACCATCGTCAGCTTGTCCCACAGGGTCATGTTGTCATGGGCCGAGACATAGCTGATGATCTGGCTGGGGGCGCGGGGGTTGAGCCGGTCGTTGAGGCACCAGGCCCCCACCGACGCCCCGATGTCCCAGAAGGCATCCTGCTTGCCCTCCACATAGCCGGGGGCGCGGGCGTCGAAGCAGTTGCCCTTGATAGCGTCCCGGGTGTCGTCGCAGAAGACCCCAATCCGGGTGCTGAGCATCTGGAGATTGTTCTTGTTGGCCTCGTACCGGCGGAGCATACTGGCCCCGCCTTGCCAGGGCTCGCCGTATATCAGGATCTCCTTGCCGCGGGGCAGCCGGTCCAGGGCGCGGCGGAGCTCGTTCATGGTGTCGACGTCGAACAGTCCCATCAGGTCGAAGCGGAAGCCGTCGATGTGGTATTCCTTCGCCCAGTAGAGGACCGAGTCGATCATATAGCGGCGGCCCATCGGGCGCTCGCAGCAGAACTCGCAGCCGCAGCCGCTGCCGTTGGAAAAACTGCCGTCCGGGTTCTGGCGGAAGAAGTAATAGGGCGCCGTGTCATTCAATACGTTCTCATGGCGGTACATATGGTTGTAGACCACATCCATCACTACCCCGATCCCCGCCTTGTGGAGGGCCATCACCATCTGCTTGAACTCCCGGATCCGGACTTCGCCGTGGTAGGGGTCGGTGGAATAGCTCCCCTCGGGGATGTTGTAGTTGGTGGGGTCGTAGCCCCAGTTGTATTGGAGCCGCAGGGGGCGGGACTCATCCACGCTGCCGAAGTCGAACACCGGCATCAGCTGGACGTAGCTGACCCCCAGCCGCCGCAGGTAGTTCAGGCCGGTGGGACTGACGCCGTCCCCGGCCAGGGTGGTGCCCTCCTGGGTGAAGGCGAGGTATTTGCCCCGCCAGGGCCGCGCAAAGCCGCCGTCCGGGTCCCAGGAGAAATCCCGGACGCTGACCTCCCAGATCACCCGGCGGGCCGGCGGGATGAAGGGCCGCCGGTCGAACTGCCAGCCCGCGGGGTCGGTGCGGCGCAGGTCCACGATCATGCTGCGGTTGCCGTTGACCCCGGCGGCCCGGGCGTAGGGATCGCCTGTCTCCCGTACCTGGCCGTTCACCTGGACCGAAAAGGTGTAATACATCCCGTGCTGGTCGCCGGGAAGGTAGAGGGTCCAGCAGCCCCGCTCCCGCCGCTCCATGGCAAGGGAGCCGATGCAGAACCCCTTGTCCCCCTGGCGGTAGAGGTTGACCATCACATGATCCGCCGTGGGGGCCCAGAGCCGCAGGCGGGTGCCTTCCCGGCTGTAGTCGGGGCCCAGGGGGCCGTCGTAGAGGTATTCTTTTTCAAACAGTTCGCTGTCGTAATAGGCCTTCAGGCTTTTAGGGGTCTTTACACTCACCGTCGCCACATCCTTCTTTTGCAGGGAAAGCGCCGGCACACAGGACCTGTGCAGAGCTTCCCCTTCCATATTCTCTCTTAATGTTTATTGTAAAGGACGCCGGGCCGGTTTGCAAGTGTATCGCACGATTATTTTTCTGTGAAGAGGCAAAAAATTGTTCATTTGGCTCAAAAGGCCGCCGCCAGCTTTCCCCTGCCGCTTGCAAAACACGACCATATCCACTATACTTGAGAAAATGCAAACGGGAGGCGGCTATGGGTTACAACGACGATTGGGAAAGTTTGATGAACAGTGTGTTCGGCGCAGGGGGCCGGATGCGCACCGGCGGTACACCGGACAAAACAGAGGCCGGGAAGGGGGGCAAGCCCTCCGCCAAAGCCCCCGCCAAAACAGCCGGCAAGGCAGGGGCCAAAACCGCCCACAGGACATCCGCCGCCGACCCCAACGCGGCCCTGCTGGAACAGCAGCGGGCCCTGGACGCCCTGCTCAAGCAGCAGACCAGTGCCCTGAAAAAGCAGGATGACGCGGCCAAACAGACCCTTGAAGAGAGCCGCCGGCTGCTGCGGGACATGGAAAACGACGGCCTGCTGGCCAAAGGGACCGCCGATACCCCCGCCGAGCACCTGGGCAGCTTTGAAGGGCTGGCCGCCGAGGTCAAAAAGACGGTGCTGGGGCAGGACGGGTATGTCGACGCACTAGTGCGGGCCATGCGGCGGCCCTTCGTCCTCGGGGTCGAGGGGGAGCGCGCCCGCAACGTCATCCTGCTGTGGGGACCGACGGGCACCGGGCGGCACTTTGCCCTGCGGGAGACCGCCCGTCTGATGGCAGCCCGCGGCCTGCTGCAGAGCGACCAGGCCGCACAGATGGACCTGGCCCTCTACCCCGACCCCGGCTCCGAAAGGCTCTTTCTGCAGGACCTCTACGCCGCCCTCCACGCCCCAGGCGAGATGATCCTGTTCGAGCACTACGAAAGCTGCTGCCCGGCCTTCCTCAAGACGCTGGCCGGGCTGGCCATCCGGGGGTCGGCGCCTCTGGCCTCCCGCTACCTGGTCAACCGGGAGGGGATCCTGGTGGACGCGGGCAGCGCCCTGGCCCCCGGCGCGGTGAGCCGGCTCACCCCCCGGGGCAAATACCTGATCTTCTTCTCCCACAAGGGGCGGGACGCCATGGCCGACATCCTGGGCGCCGGCTTTGTCTCGGCGCTGGGGGACGCCTGCCAGACCCAGCCCTTCTCGGCCGACAGCCTGCAGGCGCTGGCCGCCCGGCAACTCAACGCCCTGGCCCAGCGGACCGCCCGGCAGCTGGAGCTGACCCTCTCGGCCGGGCCGGACGTACGGGACTATGTGGCTGCCCAGTACACCACCCAGGACGGGGCGGCCTCCCTGTCGGGCTGCTGCGACCGGATTTTCCGCGCACTGAGCGAATACTGCCTGCGGACCGACTGCTTCCAAAAGGGGACCGCCGCCCTGCACGTCCAGGACGGGGCGCTCCTCTTTTCGATCAACGGCAGCGCGACGGCCCCCCTGCTCGACCTGCTGCCCGTGGCCTACGCCGGCGGGATCGAGGCCGTCCAAAAGGAACTGGACACCCTGGTCGGCCTCAAGGATGTCAAGGAGTACGTCTTTGGCCTGGCGGACAACGTCCAGGTACAGAAGCGCCGGGCCGCGGCCGGCCTGCCGGCGGCCAGCCTGTCGATGCACATGATCTTCACCGGCAACCCCGGCACCGGCAAGACCACCATCGCCCGGCTGGTGGCTCGCTACCTCAAGGCCATCGGAGCACTGCGGGGCGGCCAGCTGATCGAGGTCAGCCGGGGGGACCTGGTGGGCCGCTACACCGGCCACACTGCCCCCCTGACCAACAGCGTCATCGAGAGTGCGCTGGGGGGCGTCCTCTTCATCGACGAGGCCTACAGCCTCTACCGCGGCGAGCAGGACAGCTTCGGCCTGGAGGCCATCGACACCCTGGTCAAGGGGATGGAGGATCACCGGAACGAGCTGGTGGTCATCCTGGCGGGCTACACCCGGGAGATGCAGCAGTTCCTGACCGCCAACAGCGGGTTGGCCAGCCGCTTCCCCAACCAGATCGAATTCCCCGACTACTCGGCCGAAGAGCTGCTGCAGATCACCAACACCCTGGCCTCCGCCCGGGGCTACCGGCTGGACCCCGACTGCAGCGAGCCGCTGCTGGACTATTACCGCAGCCGCCAGGCCGCCGACAGCCGGAGCGCCGGCAACGGCCGCCTGGCCCGCAACACCCTCGAGAAGGCCATCTACAACCAGAGCCGGCGGCTGATCGCCGAACCGGACGCCCCCCTCGACCTGCTTTTGCCCGGAGACCTTGATCTCAACTGACCTACAACACAAAACCGGCTCCCTTTTGACGGGACGCCGGTCTTTCTTTTTTCGAAGCCCCGTGCGGGGCATGATTCTTTTGCCTACTTTTCTTCTAGAGCAATCCCATAAAATATCGTGAAGCAGTTTCAAAAACTTTACAAAAG
>CAZEIG010000025.1:0-16068 GCA_964511805.1 uncultured Faecalibacterium sp. | reverse complement strand
ACCACCTGCCCCTGCTGCGGCGGCCCCGCCAAGCGGGAGACCGACACCATGCCCCAGTGGGCGGGCTCGTCCTGGTACTTCCTGCGGTATATGGACCCCCACTGTGAGGACGCCATCGCCTCCAAGGAGGCCCTCGACTACTGGTCCCCGGTGGACTGGTACAACGGCGGCATGGAGCACACCACCCTGCATCTGCTCTACAGCCGGTTCTGGCACAAGTTCCTCTACGACATCGGCGTGGTGCCCACTTCGGAACCCTACAAGAAGCGGACTTCCCACGGGATGATCCTGGGCCTCAACCCCCATAACTTCGCAAACCTCCCCGCCGCCGAGCAGAAAAAGCTGCTGGACGCGTACGGCAGCCAGAAGGCCGCCGAAAAGGCCCTGGTGGAGAAGTACGGCGAGATGGCCCGCCACCCCATCGTCAAGATGTCCAAGAGCCTGGGCAACGTCATCAACCCTGACGACGTGGTGAACACCTACGGCGCCGACACCATGCGTCTGTACGAGATGTTCATGGGCGACTTCGAGCAGGCCGCTCCCTGGCAGACCTCGGCCATCGCCGGCTGCAACCGCTTCCTGGACCGCGTCTGGGGCCTGTCGGAGAAGCTGGTGGAGGGCGAGGGCTACCGCCCCGCCATTGAGACCCTGATGCACCAGACCATCAAGAAGGTGGGCAATGACATCGAGAGTCTCAAGATGAACACCGCCATTGCCCAGCTGATGACCCTGGTTAACGCCCTCTACGACAACGGCGGCGCCACCCGGGACGAGTTCAGCACCCTGGTGCAGCTGCTTAACCCCTTTGCCCCCCACATGACCGAGGAGCTGTGGGAGAAGCTGGGCCACCCCCACACCGAGCAGCTGGCCTACTACCCCTGGCCCAGCTACGACGAGGCCAAGTGCGTCGAGGCCACCGTCGAGATCGCGGTGCAGGTCAACGGCAAGGTCAAGGCCCGTCTGACCGTCCCCGCGGACATCGCCTCTGCGGACGCCATCGCCACCGCCAAGGCGGAGCCCGCCGTGGCCGACGCCCTGGCCGGCAAGACCATCGTCAAGGAGATCTACGTTAAGGGCCGGCTGGTCAACCTGGCTGCCAAGTGATTCTCTAGGGTGGACCAATTTCTGCCCGCCGCGCATCCCGTCCAGAACGCTTTTCATGAATTGTTCAGAAAATGAGACGGAAAATCTTTGGCAAAAAGGTTGACGGAAATGCAAAAATGCGCTATACTGTCTCTGTTAGTTACCATGTAACAACGAAATTCCCGCCTCACGGTCCAAGGGAGGGATAAGATGTCGGAAATTCGTGTTAAAGAGGGCGAGTCGCTGGAGAGTGCACTGCGTCGCTTTAAGCGGAGCACCGCCCGCAGCGGTGTGCTTGCAGAGGTTCGTAAGCGCGAGGCTTACGAGAAGCCCTCTGTCCGCCGCAAAAAGAAGTCGGAAGCGGCCCGCAAGCGCAAGTACAAGTAATTGAGCTCTTGCCCCACGGTCCGAAGGACCGTTGCGTTGCTAACGCCGATGTGGGAGAACCTGATTGAAATTGGGTTCTCCCATTTTTTTGGCATACCGCTGGCGGAACGCTCTGGGGGACCCATTTCTGCCTTCTGCGCAGGTCAGAAATTCCTCCCCCCGTGTCCCCCGGGGACAAAATTTTTCAGCAAACCATGCAATCGTCTTCGGCTCGCACACTTTTGCTGAAAAATTTCCCTGTATGTGTCCTGCCCGTCCGCATATGTCAGCCGGGCAGGACGGATTCTATTCCTGAAGGAGCCTGCCATGCTGATCACCCCTGAATATGTCTTCCGGGATGTGACCCATATTACGCCGGACTTTCTGGCCGGCAAGGAGGTCGCCGCCCTGGTGCTGGATATCGACAACACTCTGACCGGCGACGGCAGTCAGGAGCTGGCCCCCGACGTGGCCGCCTGGCTGGGGCGGATGCGGGCGGCCGGCATCGGGCTGACCATCGTCTCCAACGGCACCCCCAAACGGGTGGCCCCCTTTGCCAGAAAGCTGGGCCTTGATTACGTCTGCTGGGCCGCAAAGCCCCTGACCATCGGCCTGTCGGTGGCGCGGCGGCGGCTGGGGGTCAAAAAGCGGCAGATGGCCATGGTGGGGGATCAGCTTTACGCCGACCGGCTGGCCGCCGCCCTCTATGGGATACCGGCGCTGATGGTGGTGCCCCGCGGCCCTGACCGGGGGGCACAGGTCAAACTCAAGCGGAAGTGGGAGCGCCGCCACTGGCAGGCCTACTATGACAGGGGAGGGAAGCTGCTGTGACGGAAGAGAGCATCCGCTTCGGCCCGGCAGGGATCAGCGACAGCTTCAAGGCGCAGGGGTATAAGTCGAGCCTCGACATTCCCGCCTACACGGCCGGAATGGGCCTTAACGCCTTCGAATACCAGTGCGGGCACGGTGTACGCCTGTCTGAGGGAAAAGCCCGCCAGATGGCTGCCCTTGCGGCGGAGAAGGGGGTCTGCTTCAGCGTCCACGCCCCCTATTACATCAGCATGTCCAGCTTGGACAAGGAAAAGCGGCTGGGCAGCATCCGCTATCTGCTCCAAAGCTGCGCGGTCTGCCGGGCCCTGGGCGGCCGGCGGGTGATCTTCCACCCAGGCAGCTGCGGCAAGCAGAGCCGGGCCGCCGCCCTGGAAAAGGCCCTGGACACCCTCCGCCGTGCCCTCGATGCTTTGGATGAGGCGGGCTATGCCGACATGACCCTCTGCCCCGAGACGATGGGAAAGATCGGCCAACTGGGCGATTTGGAGGAGGTGCTGGCCCTCTGCGGGGTGGACAGGCGCCTGGTGCCCTGCATCGACTTCGGCCACCTGAACGCCCGCACCCTGGGCGGCATCCGGGGCCGGGCGGACTACGCCGCCATCCTCGACCGGATGGAGGAGGCGCTGGGGGACGAGCGGGCGCGGCGGTTCCACGTCCACTTCTCCCGCATCGAGTTCTCGGCCGGCGGAGAAAAACGGCACTGGACCTTCGCCGAGACCCAGTTCGGCCCGGAGCCGGGGCCCTTGCTGGAGCTGCTGGCGGAGCGCGGCATTGCGCCGGTCGTCATCTGCGAGAGCGCGGGCACCCAGGCCGAGGACGCCCGCACCATGCAGCAGTTTTACTGCGACGTCCTCGGGCGGCTGGGATGAACTGTTTTTCTCCCTTTTTTGCCGAAACCCCTTGCCAAACAATGCGCAATTGGGTACAATATTCTTAGATGTGCGTGAGCATGAGATACTAAACTGATGGAGGAATTCCTATGATTTCTGCAGGCGAATTTCGCAACGGCGTGACCTTTGAACAGGACGGCCAGGTTCTCCAGGTCGTCGAGTTCCAGCATGTCAAGCCCGGCAAAGGCGCCGCCTTTGTCCGCACCAAGACCAAGAACGTGATCACCGGCTCTGTCGTTGAGACCAGCTATAACCCCACCGCAAAGTTCCCCCAGGCGTTCATCGAGCGCCGCGAGGTGACCTACAGCTACCAGGACGGCGATCTGTACCACTTCATGGATAACGAGACCTACGACGACATCCCGGTCAACGCCAGCGATGTGCCCGAGAACTTCAAGTTCTGCAAGGAGAACGAGGTCTGCAAGCTGCTGTCCTACAAGGGCAAGGTCTTCAGCGTTGAGATCCCCAACTTCATTGAACTGACTGTCACCGAGACCGAGCCGGGCATCCGCGGCAACACCGCTACCAACACCCTGAAGCCCGCCACCCTCGAGACCGGCGCTACCATCCGTGTGCCCCTCTTCATCAACGAGGGCGACGTGATCCGGATCGATACCCGCACCGGCGAGTATATGGAGCGCGTCTGAATCTGAACCGAAGCCGGGCTGCGGGCGACCGCCTGCCCGGCCTTTTGCTCACAGGGCTGTTGGGCTTTGGGCCCGCCGGCCCCGGCTGGAGGAAGAACGTATGGAACTGATCGAAAAAGCTGCCTATCTGCAGGGCCTGCTGGAGGGCCTGGGGCTGGATGAGTCCACCAAAGAGGGCAAAGTTTTTCACGCGATGAGCGACCTGCTGGCCGAAATGGCCGCCAGCATTAAGGCGATGGAGCAGGATATCACCCAGGCGGAGGACCATCTGGAACTTCTGCGCGGCGACGTAGAGGAGTTGCAGGCCGATTTCTATGAGGACGACGATGCCGAGGCCCCCTGCTACGAGGTCGACTGCCCCAACTGCGGCGAGACGGTCTATGTGACAGAGGAGGATCTGGACGCCGGCGAAGCCTTCTGCACCAACTGCGGCTGCACCTTTGAGGTGGCGCTGGAGGATGCGGAGGACGCCGAGGATGACACCCCCGACGCCGACGACGCCGAGCAGGAGGCCCGCTACGAGGTCACCTGCCCGAACTGCGGCGCGGTGACCATTCTGGACGAGGAAGAGCTGATGTCGGGCGAGGCCCGCTGCTCCGGCTGCGGCAAGCCGCTGGAGATTGACCTGCCCGAGGAGAACTGATCCCCCGCCCGCCCCCGCCGCAACAAGAACCCTGTAAAAAATCCCCGCCCGGCGTCAAAACCGGACGGGGATCTTTTTTGCTTTGGTCTGGCCCTGGCCGCTCAGCGTGCGGCGGCGTTGGCCTTTTCCAGCCAGATGGAGCCGATGTCCAGCGCGTTGTATAAGCCGTGGCGGACCGACTGGCGGGCCGTCCGCTCCTTGAGCGTCTTGGAGAGATCGGTGGACAGCAGGGTGACCTGGACCTTGTCGGGCATTTCTTTGCCGTCGGCAGGGGCGGTGGTCAGGATCTGCAGGTATAAAACGTAGGGGTCGGTCATCCAGCCGTAATACAGCTCATTGTCCTTGCGGACGAGGGGCTTGCCTTTATAGGTCAATTTTGGTTTATAGGACATTCCACAAAGCCTCCCTTATTTTTGAAAGCCCGCCTGCGCCGTCCAAAGCGCCGTTGGCAGACATAACATGAAATTCTTTTTTAGTATAACATAAAAGGAAGAGTATTACAAATATTAAATTCGGGCGTGTGATAAAATGGAAACGGCCCGCACCCTTCCAGCGCAGGGGGCGGGCCGTTTGGATGGCCGGTTGTGGGTCTGCGGGGGCAAAGGCTCACCGGCTTTTGCCCACATAGGCGATGGCCAGCGTGTCGGGGCCGGTGTTGGCCGAGACGACGCCGCCCAGCTCAAAGACGATCAGCGGCTCCTGCCCGAAGGCCTTTTGGCAGGCGCGGCGGAGATCCTCCACCTGCTTGATGCCGGTGTAGCCGATGATATACTCAAAGTCCTCCACACCGGCGGCGCGCTTCTTGCACAGGTCGATCATGGCGGGGATGACCTTGTCGTCGCCCCGCACCTTGCTCTCGACCACCGTCTTGCCGTCGATGAGGGTGATGATGGGGCGCAGGCCCAGCAGCTCCCCGGCGAAGGCCGCTGCGGCCGAGATCCGGCCGCTCTTCTTCATCTGGCGGAGGCTGTAGGGGCCCAGGACGACCTCCATCCGGTTCATGGCGGTGTTGAATTCTTCGATGACGTGGCGCAGCTCGGCCCCGTTCCGGAGCTTGCGGGCCATCTCGCAGAGGTACCAGCCGAACACCATCGAATAGGTGTGGCTGTCCAGCAGGTGGAGCTTCATCTTGTGGTCGGGGCGCTCCTCCCGCAGCATCCCCTGGGCGATGACGGCGTTGTCGTAGGTAGAGGAGCCGGTCCGGTTGATGGTGACGTGGACCAGGTCGGTGTAGCCGGCGTCCACATACTCGCAGTACTTCTCACAGAACTGGATGGGGGTGATGGCCGCGGTGGAGGGTACGCCCTTTGCCTGGCGCATCAGGTCGTAGAATTCCTCGTTTGAGCAGCTCACCCGCTCGATATAATCGACGCCGTCCAGCATGATGTGGAAGCTCATGATGTCGATGCCGTATTTGTCGGCCAGCGACTGGGGGATGTCGCAAGAGGAATCGGTCAGGATTGCGATTTTTTTCATAGTAGCCTCATTTCCATTCATAATCTCGCAGATGGCCGTGGTCGAGCAGCTCGGGGAAATCCCACTGGCGCAGCACCTCGTAGACGCCCACCGCCACGCTGTTGGAAAGGTTCAGGCTGCGGCAGCCCTCCCGCATGGGCATACGGATACACCATTCCTGATTGGCGGCCAGCAGCGGCTCAGGCAGGCCTGCGTCCTCTCTGCCAAACACCAGATACGCCCCGTCGGGATAAGCCACGTCGGTATAGCGGCGGGGCGCCTTGGTCGAAAAGTAGTAGTAAGAGCCGCTGTTCCGCGCAAAGAAATCGTCGAGCCCTTGATAATATGTTATATCAAGCATGGGCCAATAGTCAAGCCCCGCGTGTTTCAATTTTTTGTCGTCGATGGTGAAGCCCATGGGGCCCACCAGGTGCAGCCGGCAGGCCGTGCAGGCGCAGGTGCGGGCTACATTCCCTGTGTTTTGGGGGATGCGTGGCTCTACCAGGACGATGTTCAGGGTGGGTTTTGTTTCCATCGCTTCCTCCTCTTTACACCTCGCCCAGGGGGTTCAGGCGGGGCAGCAGCGGCTCGAACCAGACCCCGTAGCGGGTGTCGGCGTCCCGGGGGGTGTGCTGGATGGCTTGGGCCACAAAGCCGGCGGCCGCGTCGACGGCGGCGCTGAGGACGTTGCCCCGCAGCAGCGAGCCGGTGACGATGGCGCCGAACAGGTCCCCCGTGCCGGGGAAACTGCGGTCGATGTGGAGGTGCTTGACCACAAAGATTTCCTCTCCGGCGCCGACGCAGCCGACGAATTTGCCCATCGGCAGGCCGGTGACCACCGCCCGGCCGGCCAGGGTGGTCAGGCCTTCGGCCAGGGCGCGGGCCTCCTCCTCGGAGACGGGGCCGTCGGGCAGGGCAGGATCAAGGCCGAGCAGCAGCTTTGCCTCGGTCAGGTTGGGCAGGATGAGGTCGGCCGCGCGGCAGAGGGACTGCATCCGCCCGATGATGGTGGGGGTGAAGCCGCTGTAGGGTTTGCCGGCGTCGGCCATGACCGGGTCGACGATCTTGACGGCGTCCGGCCAGAGACGGAAGGCCTCGGCGGCCAGGTCCACCAGCGCCTCACTGCCGAGGTAGCCAGTGTAGATGCAGTCGGGCGCAAGGCCCAGCGTCTGATAGTGGTTCAGGGCGGCGCGGCCGTACCCTTCGCAGTCCAGCCGGGCAGGGGCCCCCAGGCCGCCTGTGTGGGTGGAGAGGAGCATGGTGGGCAGGGCGATGGGCTGCAGGCCCATGACGGCCAGCACGGGCAGGATGACCGTCAGGCTGCACCGGCCCGCACCGGACAGGTCGTGGATGCAGAGGACCTTTTTGGGTTCGTTTGGCAAAAGACAAGCCTCCTTACTTCTAGAGCGGCCGGATAGACAGCCCCCGCCCGGGTATACTAACCGCAGGGCCGCAATGAAACCGAGCGGCAGATACCATCTGATACGGGAGGGCACTGAGATGAAAGAACATCAGGTACAATCGACTGCAAGCCTGCTTCTGGGCATGGCGGCAGGGGCGGCCGTCGGGGCCGCAGGCGTGATGGCCGCGGTCCACCAGGACCCGCGCGGCGTCCGCCGTGCGGCGCGGAAAATGGCCAAAGGTGCCGAACACGCCGTCGACCGTCTGGACCAGATGGCCAACGACCTGCTCGACAAATTCTGAGGACAGAGCCTATCCCGTATGGGTGGGCCCTGCAAGTGAAAAAGGCTGCGGCAGGCAGGAGCCCCGCAGCCTTTTTTGATGGATGCAACGCGGCGTTCAGAGGACGGCGATGCACATCCGGGCCGTCGGCGACATCTCACCCAGCAGGCTCAAGTCCATCTCGATGGAGCAGGAGACCAGCAGCGAGCGGCTGATGTTGCTGCCGGTGAGCACCGATGAAGGCAGGTTCCGGATGGTCAGGACGGCAGTCCCGTCGTCCAGGCTGCCGGTGATCTCGCCCTGGTAGGAGATGTCACCGATGGTCAGGCCGGACAGATGACCTCTGAAGCCCACCGTCGAGATGGTCTGGATGGGCAGCTGGAGGGTGTAGGTGCCGTTGGACTGGCGGATCAGCAGAGCCTCGCGGGCGGTATCGACGCCGTTGTTGGCCACCGAGGGGGTGTCGCTGTCCTCCTCCCAGAACGAAACGGAAACGGACAGGGTGGCGGTTACGCCGCCAGCCGGGCCTGCGGCGGCGGCCGCAATGCCGCCCAGGGCCAGCAGCGCCGTCAGCGCGGCCCACAGTCGTTTGCAGAAACGTGTGTATGTCATGATTCCAACATCCTTTCAATAAGAGGGGAAGAGGGGCAGGCGCGCCCCAGCGGTAGAACAAGCTGTCGCGGCAAAATACCCCACTATTAAAATAGCATTCTTTGAAGGGAATGTCAAGAGAGGGTCAAGTTTTGGCAGAACCGGCCGGCAGAATAGAATGGCAGAATGGCGGCCGCTCCAAAAAACACCCTCCCCAGCGCTGTGCCGGGGAGGGTGCGGTCGTCTATGCGGGATTATTCAAAGTTGGGGTCGTCCTTCAGCAGGTGGATGTTGGTGATGAAGGCGCTGTCCTCGGGGTCCTTGAAGGGGGCGGCGGCGACGTACTTGTTCAGCTGGACCGCGGTGCGGGTGGGGTCGGCGATGGTGCCGGCGCCGCCGATGCAGCCGCCGGGGCAGCCCATGCCCTCCAGCAGGTAGCCGTTGTACTTGCCGGCCTTGGCCATCATCAGCATCTTCTTGCAGTCGGCCAGGCCCTGGGCCGAGGCAATCTTGACCTCACGATCGGGGTACCACTCGTGGATCTTGTCGGCGACGGCCTTGGCGACGCCGACGGACTGGGCAAAGCCGCGGCCTGCGGCCGAGCCGTAGTGCAGCTCTTCCTTGCCTTCGGGCAGGCTGGTAAAGTCGATGCCTTTGGCCTCCATGATGCCGGCCAGCTCCTCAAAGGTCAGGACGAAGTCGACGTCGCTGCGGACATGGCGGCGGGAAGCCTCCAGCTTTTTGGCGGCGCAGGGCCCGATGAAGCACATCCGGGCCTCGGGGTCGGCGGTCTTCATCATCCGGGCGGTAAAGACCATAGGGGTCATGGTCATCGAGATGTTCTTGGCCATGTCGGGGAAGAGGGTCTTAGCCATCATGCTCCAGGCGGGGCAGCAGGAGGTGGCCATGAAGTTCAGCTTGCCCGGCACTTCCTTCAGGAAGTCGTGGGCCTCGTCCACCGTACACAGGTCGGCGCCGATGGCCACCTCGACGGTGTCGCAGAAGCCGACCTGTTCGAGGGCGGCGCGCAGCTTGGGGGTGGTGTTCAGGGCGGGGAACTGGTTGACGAAGGCGGGTGCCACCAGGGCATAGACCCGGTCGCCGCGGTTGATGCTCTGGATCAGCTGGTAGATCTGGCCCTTGTCGGCGATGGCGCCGAAGGGGCAGTTGACCAGGCACTGTCCGCAGGAGACACAGCGGGAGTAATCGATCTCAGCCCGGCCCAGCGCGTCCGAGTGGATAGCGCTCATCCCGCAGGCCGCCGCGCAGGGGCGCTCGGTCTTGACGATGGCGTGGTAGGGGCAGACGTCGACACAGCGGCCGCACTTGATGCATTTCTCCTGGTCGATGGTGGAGCGGCCGGACTCCCAGACGATGGCGCCCTTGGGGCAGACCTCCATGCAGGGATGGGCCAGGCAGCCCTGGCACAGGTCAGAGACCTTGACCAGTTTTTCGGGGCAGCGGTTGCAGGCGAACTTGATGACATTGACCAGCGGGGGGTCGTAGTACTTGTCGGCGATGTTTGCGTCCTCCAGCCCCGAGACGACGCTGTTGTGCTCGTCCATCCGGCGGGTGGGCAGGCCCATGGCCAGACGGACCCGCTCCTCGACGATGGCGCGCTCAAGGAAGATATCCTTCCGCAGCTTGCCCTCTTCGCCGGGGATGATCTTGTAGGGGATGTTGCGCATGATGTGGTTTGCCTGTTCGCCCTTGACATTGGCGTAGGCCATCCGGGCGACTTCGGTGAATACCGCCCGCCGTATCTGGATGACAGTGGTATTGATGCCTCTGAAGCTCATTCCAAACTCTCCTTTTTACATTGCAGAAAACCGGACCGGCAGCCGTTGGGCCGTGCCGTGGCTTTTGGCAGCGCAGAGGGCGGCAGACCGCTCCGCCCACAGTGCCTGATACATTTTTATTCTAGCACATTTTCCACGCCTTGAAAAGGGATAGAAAGAAAAAAGCGTCAAGAAAATAACGACCTTTTAGTATAAAAGATTCCTGACCCAAAAAACGGGGCTGGACAGATTGACGTGCCATCGCTTTCTTGGTACAACAGACCCAGAAGAAAGGAGGCGGACAGAATGCCAGTCATCAGACCAAGCTCAGATTTGCGGAACCGCTACAATGAAATATCGGAGTTCTGCCACCGGTACGAGGAGCCTGTCTATATCACCAAAGACGGCGCAGGCGATCTTGCGGTGATGAGCATTGAGAGCTATGAGAAGCTCACCGGCAGGTTTGAACTCTATGCCCTGCTGGAAAAAGGGATGGACGATGCCGTCGCCGGCAGGCTGGAACCCGCCGCAGATATTTTTGCGCGCATTGAAGGCAGGTTGCAGGCTGGGTGATTATGCAGTCGTGCTCACTGAGGCCGCCGGCGGGGGCGTTTTGTATATCACGGTTTGGGTTTGAGCGCGTCGTTGGCGCGGGCGGCCACCTGCGCGGCGGTGGGCGGGGTGTCGCCCTGGGCGGCCTTCTCCAGATGGCTGACACGCTGGTCCAGCGCGGTGATCCGCTGAGAGACGATGTCGGGCAGGTCCTGCTGGTCCAGGTCATCGGCCGGGTTGACCGCCTTGTTGTTGATCCGGACCACCTCGGCCGGAACGCCCACGGCGGTGCAGTTGGCCGGCAGGTTGTGCAGCACCACGCTGCCCGCGCCCACTCGGGTGTTGTTGCCGATGTAGACCGGGCCCAGCACCTTGGCCCCCGCGCCGATCAGGACGTTGTCGCCCAGGGTGGGATGGCGCTTGCCGGTGTCCTTGCCGGTGCCGCCCAGGGTCACGCCGTGGTAGATGGTGCAGTTGTCGCCGATCTCGGTGGTCTCGCCGAAGACGATCCCCATCCCGTGGTCGATGAACAACCGCTTGCCGATGGTGGCGCCGGGGTGGATCTCGATGCCGGTCTTATGCCGGCCACGCTGGCTGACCCACCGCGCCAGGAAGAAATGATGACGCTTGTACAGCCAGTGGGCGATCTTGTGGTAGACCAGGATATGAAAGCCCGGGTAGAGCAGCATGACTTCCAACACGTTGCGTGCGGCCGGATCTTTGCGCTGGATGTTGCGTGCGTCCTCCAACAGACCCATAGGGAGAACCTCCTTCGTATCGATTCCTCTGTTCCTTTTTGCTGATTCTTCTCTATTTTATCACAGCTTACCGCCAAAGTACAGCGCCTGCGGGGGTGCGGGGCGGGGCAATTTTTGTGAGCTTTACTAAAAATTTACCTGTCCGGCGGCCGGACTTTTCACAAACAAAGGTGGATATACCATTGACACTTTTTGCGTTTCTATGATAAAATACCTGCAAGACAAAACATCGCAAGAAGGAGAGGCGTACCATGCTGCATACCCACGGGTTTAAGAAGCTGAAACTGTGCTTTGCAGCCGGGTTGTTCCCTTTTTTCGGAAGCTGAGCTTTTCCCGTTTGGGAAAAGTTTTTTTTTGCCCACGCCCTGCGGGGTAAAAAGGAGGAAACGTCCATGCTCATCCAACACGCAGTCGACGCCCACGGCGAGGAGCTCGAGCTCTATCTCCGCGACGGGAAGATCCAGGCGGTGGGCCGCTCGCTGGCGGCGCTGGCCGGTCCGGAGGAGACCGTCCTGGATGCAGGCGGCCTGACCGTCCTGCCTGCCTTTGTGGACCTGCACGTCCATTGGCGCACCCCCGGCTTTGAATACAAGGAGGATGTCACCACCGGCAGCCAGGCTGCGGCGGCGGGGGGCTACACCTTCGTCAACCTGATGCCCAACACCAAGCCCGTCTGCTCCTCGGCGGCCCAGGCCGCGGCCATCGAGGAGGAGGCCGCCCGGGTCGGCCTCTGCGACGCCAACCAGACCGTCTCCATCACCGAGAACTTCGACGGCCGCACCCTCGACCACCTCAAGACCCTGCCGGCGTCGGTCCGGTTCGTCACCGAGGACGGCCACGGGGTCCAGCGGGCCAGCGTCATGGCCCGGGCCTTCGCCATCTGTCACCAGAAGGAAATCACCATCATGAGCCACGCCGAGGATATGGAAATCAGCCCCTGGGACTACCGCCTGGCCGAGGACATCGAGACCCTGCGGAACTGCTGGCTGAGCGAGTACTACCAGACCCGGCTGCACCTCTGCCACGTCTCCACCCGGGGCGCGCTGGAGGCCGTCCGGATCGCCAAGCTGCGGGGCGCGCCGGTCACCTGCGAGGTGACCCCCCATCACCTCTGGTTTACCAACGATACCTGTGACTACCGGGTCAACCCGCCCATCCGGACCGCGGACGACGTGGCGGCCCTGATCGAGGGGATCCGGGACGGGACAGTGGACGCCATCGCCACCGACCACGCCCCCCACTCGGAGGCGGACAAGGAGGCCGGCGCCGCCGGCATGGTGGGGAGCGAGACCGCCTTTGGGGTCTGCTACACCAAGCTCTGCCGGGACGAGGGGCTGCCGCTGGAACTTCTGAGCGAGCTGATGAGCACCCGCCCGGCCCAGATCCTGGGGCTGAACAAGGGCCGGCTGGAGCCGGGCTATGACGCCGACATCGTCCTGGTGGACCTGGACACCCCCTATACGGTGGACCGGGAGAAGCTCCACTCCAAATCGAAGAACAGCCCCTACCACGGGGCCGAGCTCTACGGTCGGGTCTGTGCCACCGTCAAGGGCGGCCAGCTGACCTGGCAGGACGACGAGGTTTGATGTTTTATAAAGGATAAGAGAGAGGAAGAAATGGATATGACCACCAACATGGATAAGCTGTTTGAAGCGGTCGCGGCCCGCGGCCCGGTCTGCGTCGGGCTGGACACCGACTTTTCCTACCTGCCCGAGGGCTACGCCGACCCCGCCCTGACCAAAGGGGAAAACATCGTCCGCTTCAACAAGGCCCTGATTGAGGCCACCAAGGCAGTGGCGGGCTGCTACAAGGTGCAGATCGCCTACTACGAGGCCCTGGGCCTGGACGGCCTGCGGGCTTACGCCGAGACGCTCAAGGCGGTGCGGGCAGCCGGCGTGCCGGTCATCGCCGACATCAAGCGGGGCGACATCGCCAAGACCGCCGAGATGTACGCCATCGGCCACTTCACCGGCGACTTCGAGGCCGATTTCGTCACCCTGGCCCCCTACATGGGCCTCGACTCCATCAGCCCCTACCTGCCCTACGCCGAGAAGGAGGGCAAGGGGATGTTCGTCCTCTGCCGCACCTCCAACGGCGGCGCCAAGGACTTCGAGTATGAGAAGCTGGCCGACGGCCGCCATGTCTACGACCTGGTGGGAGACAAGCTGAACGAGCTGGGCAAGGGCTATATGGGAGAGCACGGCTACTCTTCCATCGGGCTGGTGATCGGCGGCACCCACATCGAAGAGGCTGCCGAGATCCGCGCCCGGTACAAGGACAGCTTCTTCCTCATCCCCGGCTACGGTGCCCAGGGCGGCAAGGCCGAGGACATCGCCCAGTACCTGAACCAGGGCAACGGCGGGACGGTCAACTCCAGCCGGGGGATCCTGCTGGCTTACAAGAAGCAGCCGGGCCTCCCCTTTGACGAGGCCGCCTACAACGAGTGTGTTAATATGAAGGAGGCCATTACCCATGCGTGCAGCCTGCTGTGAGGCCAAAGTCCTGGGGCAGGAGACCGTCGCGCCGGACATCCGGCTGCTGCGGATCCACTGGCCCGACCCCGGCCACGCCCCCCATGCGGGGCAGTTCTTCACCCTGCGGGGCTGGAGCGCCGCCGAAGGGCCCTTCCTCTCCCGGCCCATCAGCGTCCACAAGTGGGAGAGCGCGACCCTGACCCTCTCCTTCCTCTACCAGATCGTCGGCGAGGGGACCGAAAAGCTGGCCCGGCTGGCGGCGGGGGACACCCTCCAACTCACCGGCCCGATGGGGAACGGCTTTGACACGGCGGCCATCGCCGAAAAGTATCAGAAGATCGCCCTGGTGGGCGGCGGCATCGGCACCGCGCCGATGTACCAGCTGGCCCGGGAGCTGGCGGCCCTGGGCCGGAAGCCGGACGTCTTTTTCGGCTTCCGGGACGAGCCCTACTGCATGGAGGAATACCGGCCCCTGGCAGGCCTGGTGAAGGTCTCCACCGACAGCGGCCGGGTGGGCTTCCACGGCTTTGTTACCCAGCTCTACGATCCGGCGGACTATGACGCCGTCCTGATCTGCGGGCCCACCCCCATGATGCGGAACGCGGCCCGCCTTTGCGCCGAAAAGGGCACCCCCTGCTTGGTCAGCCTGGAAAAGAAAATGGCCTGCGGGATCGGGGCCTGCCTGGGCTGCACCATCGAGACCGCCGCGGGCGCAAAGAGCGTCTGCAAGGACGGCCCTGTCTTTGAAGGGACGGAGGTGTTTGGATGGCAGACCTGAAAACAGAACTGCTGGGCTTTGTGATGAACAGTCCCATCATCGGGGCGTCGGGCACGGTGGGCTACGGCGTGGAATACGAGGACCTGGCCGACTTCAACCGGATCGGCGGGATCTCGGGCAAGGGGCTGACCCTCCACGGCCAGTTCGGCAACCGGGGCGAGCGTCTCTGGGAGACCCCCTCCGGCCTCATCAACAGCATCGGCCTGCAGAACCCCGGCGTACAGCACTTCATCGACGTTGAGCTGCCCGAGATGCTCGAGCTCAAGCAGCGGTACGGCACGGTGGTCATCGCGAATCTGGGCGGCCACAGCGAGGAAGAATATGTAGAGGGCGCGGCCCTGCTCAACGACGGCGCCGTGGACATCGTCGAGCTGAACATCAGCTGCCCCAACGTCAAGCAGGGAGGGATGGCCTACGGCGTCAAGGCCGAGGCCGCCGGCGAGGTGGTCCGGATGGTCCGCGCTGTCTGCCAAAAGCCCCTGATGGTCAAGCTGAGCCCCCAGGCTGAAAGCATCCCTGAAATGTGCGCGGCGGTGGAAGAGGCCGGCGCCGACGCCATCAGCCTGACCAATACCTTCCAGGCCTGCGCCATCGACCTGGAAAAGCGCCGCCCCGTCTTTGACAACATCTTTGCGGGGCTGTCGGGGCCGGCGGTCCGCCCCATCGCCCTGCGGATGGTCTGGCAGGCCGTCGGGGCGGTCAATATCCCGGTAGTGGGGCTGGGAGGCATCGCCACCGGCCGGGACGCGCTGGAATTCATCATGGCCGGCGCCGCGGCGGTCCAGGTGGGGGCGGCCAACTTTGCCAACCCCCGCGCCATGGAGACCATCGCCGCCGAAATGGAGGCCTGGATGGACGCCCACGGGGTGCGCACCCTGGACGTGATCCGCGGCTGCGCCCGCTGAATATGCGCTAAAACGATGTATATATGCGTAAAATAAAGAATATTGCCGAGTTGTTTGCATTTTTGACGTTTGCGTGTTACAATACCGTGAGAACCGTGTGACCAACGAACTGTAGATGAAAAGCAAGGAGAAAGACAATGAGTGACGCGATCGAGATCCTGAAGAGTTGTGACGCTTTCCTGGAAGGGCATTTCCTGCTGTCGTCGGGCCGCCATTCCAGCGCCTACTGCCAGATGGCCTATCTGCAGCAGTACCCTGACCGCTGCGCCGAGGTGATGGCCCCGGTGGCCGCCAAGATCAGGGAGCTGGGCGCCGACGTCATCGTCGGGCCGGCCATGGGCGGCATCGTCTACGCCTACGAGCTGGCCCGCCAGACCGGCCTGCGCGCCATCTTCACCGAGCGGGTGGACAATGTGATGACCCTCAAGCGGTTCGTGATCCACCCGGGCGAGAAGTGCATCATCGCCGAGGACGTGGTGACCACCGGCATCTCGTCGTTGGAGACCAAGCGGGCCATCGAGGAGGCCGGCGGCATATGCCTGGGCATCACCTGCGTGGTGGACCGCACCAAGCCCGAAGCCCCTTCTCCCATCCCCATCCTGGCCAGCGCGGTCAAGCTGGACCTGCCCAACTA
>CAZEIG010000024.1:0-16196 GCA_964511805.1 uncultured Faecalibacterium sp. | reverse complement strand
CGCGGCTATGATCTTGATCACCGGCCCGCTCTGGAGCGGGAAACGCGACTTTGCCTGCCGTCTGCTGGGCTGCACCCGGGAGGAACTGGCCGGCCGGGCCGTCTGGGACGTCCAGGAGCTGGCCGCCGGCTGCCCCGACGGCCCGGCGCTGGAGGCGCTGGTGGACCATCTGGCCGCCCATGAGGTGATCATCGCCACCGAGGTGGGGGGCGGGGTGGTCCCGGTGGACCCCGCCCAGCGGGCTGCCCGGGAGGCCGCCGGCCGCTTGGCCTGCCTGCTGGCGGCCCGGGCCGATGCCGTGGTGCGGGTCTTCTGCGGCCTGCCGCTTGTTCTGAAAGGGGACATCAAGTTATGAACATCTATCTTCTCCGCCATGGTGAGACCGAGTACAACGCCCGGAAGCTCTACCAGGGGCAGCGGGACATCCCGCTTTCCACCAAAGGGCGGGCGGCCCTCCGCCGGGCCGGCATCGCTCCCGGGACCGTCTATGTCAGCCCGATGACCCGGGCCCGGCAGACCGCCCATATCCTATTCCCCGAGGCGGAACAGATCGTAGTGCCGGGGCTGCGGGAGATGAACTTCGGCAGCTTCGAAGGGCAGAGTTACGTCGACATGGAGCACGCCCCCGACTACCTGGCCTGGGTGGCCTCCAGCTGCGAGAGCCCCTGCCCCGACGGGGAGCGGAAGGCCGACTTCTGCGACCGCTCCTGTGCCATCTTTGCAAAGCTGCTGGAGGACGCCTTCGCTCGCGGGGACGAGATGCTGGTCATCCTGGCCCACGGCGGCACCCAGATGTCGGTGATGGAGCGGTACGTCCTGCCTCACAGGGAATACTATGAATGGTGCGGCCCCAACGCCGGGGGCTTCGTCCTGGAAGGGGACGCCGCCGCCTGGGCCAAAGACCACACCCTTCAATGCATTGCCACCGTCCAGTACACCAAAGGGGAGGCCGGATGCTGACGGCTCTGGCGGTACTGGGGGGCTTCGGGCTGGATCTGCTGCTGGCCGACCCGCCCCGGCTCAACCCCATCCACCCGGTGGTCCTGATGGGGAAGGCCATCGCCCGGCTGGAAAAGCTGCTCCGCCGTCTCTTCCCCGCCACCCCGGCCGGGGAGCGGGCCGCGGGCCGGGTGCTGGCATTTCTGCTGCCGGCGGGGACCTTTGCCCTCACGGCGGCCGCCTGCGGCCTGCTTTACCGGCTCTGCCCGGCGGCGGGCTTTGGGCTGGAACTGCTCTGGTGCTGGCAGGCGCTGGCCCTGCGGGGCCTCGCCGACGAGAGCGGGAACGTTTACACTGAACTGGCGAAAGACGACCTGCCCGCCGCCCGCCGGGCGGTCGGCAGGATCGTGGGCCGGGACACCGCCGCCCTGTCGGGCGAGGGGGTGGCCAAGGCCGCCGTCGAGACGGTGGCCGAGAACTTCTCGGATGGGGTGGCGGCCCCTCTCTTCTACCTGCTGATCGGGGGCGCGCCCCTGGGCCTGGCCTACAAGGCAATCAACACCATGGACAGCATGGTCGGCTACAGGAACGCCCGCTACCTCCACTTTGGCCGGGCCGCGGCCAGACTGGACGACGCGGCCAACTACATCCCTTCCCGGCTGGCGGCCCTGCTCTGGATCGCTGCGTCGGCCCTGGCCGGCTTTGACGGGAAGAACGCCTGGCGGATCTGGCGGCGGGATCGCCGGTGGCACGCCAGCCCCAACGCGGCGCAGACCGAGTCGGCCTGCGCCGGGGCCCTGGGGGTCCAGCTGGCCGGCCCGGCCTGGTACTTCGGGGAATATTACGACAAGCCCACTATCGGCGACCCCGGCCGCCCGGTGGAGGCGGCGGACATCCTCCGGGCGGACCGAATCCTCTACCTGGCGGGCTTCCTTGCACTGGGGCTGGGTCTGCTGGTGCGGCTGGGGGTTCTTTTCCTTTGGAGGTGCCTATGAATGAAAAGACGACAGCCCTGACCCATGGCGGGGACTGGGCCGGCTTTGCCGCCGAGTACGGGGCCGACGCGCCCCTGCTGGACTTTTCGGCCAACGTCAGCCCGCTGGGCCTGCCCGCCGGGGTGGCGTCGGCCCTGGCGGGGGCGGCGGGGGACTGCGCCCGCTACCCCGATCCCCTCTGCCGCGCCCTCTCGGCGGCCATCGGCCGGGCCGAAGGGGTCCCGGCGGGGTGGGTCCTCTGCGGCAACGGCGCAGCCGACCTGATCTGGCGGGCCGCCCTTGCCCTCCGCCCGGCATCGGCCCTGGTCACTGCCCCCGCCTTTGCCGAGTATGAGGCGGCCCTGGCGGCGGTGGGCTGCCGTGTAGAGCGGTACCCTCTCCGGGAGGCAGACGGCTTCCGGCTGGACGAGGGATTCCTCAAGGCCATCCGCCCCGGGGTGGGGCTGGTCTTTCTCTGTGAGCCCAACAACCCCACCGGCCTGACCACCCCCCGCCCCCTCCTGCTGGAGGTGCTGGCCTGCTGCCGGGCGGCGGGGGCGGTGCTGGCAGTGGATGAGTGTTTCAACGACTTTCTGGACGACCCGGCGGCCCACACCCTGAAAGGGGCGTTGCCGGGGGGCGGGCTGCTCCTCTTCAAGGCCTTTACCAAGCTGTACGGGATGGCCGGGGTGCGGCTGGGTTACGCCCTCTGCGCCGACGGGGTCCTGCTGGAAAAACTGCGGGCCGCGGGCCAGCCCTGGGCCGTCTCGGCCCCCGCCCAGGCGGCGGGGCTGGCCGCCCTGCAGGAGACCGCCTATGTCGAACAGGTGCGCACCCTCGTCCGGGCCGAGCGGCCCCGTCTGGCCGCTGGCCTGCGGGCGCTGGGCTGCCATGTCGTCGACGGGGAGGCGAACTATCTGCTCTTCCGCTGCAAAACGCCCCTCTGCGAGCCGCTGCGGCGGCGTGGCATCCTGCTGCGGAGCTGCGCCAACTACCACGGCCTGAACGGGGACTGGTACCGCGCCGCCGTCCGCACTGGGCCGGAGAACGGCCGGCTGCTGGCGGCCATCGGGGAGGTGCTGCAATAATGAAAAAGACACGCTGCATCATGGTGCAGGGGACCATGTCGGGAGCGGGCAAGAGCCTGCTCTGCACAGCCCTCTGTCGGATCTTCAAACAGGACGGGCTCCGCTGCGCCCCCTTCAAGAGCCAGAACATGGCCCTGAACAGCTACATCACCCGAGACGGCCTGGAGATGGGCCGGGCCCAGGCGGTCCAGGCGGCGGCGGCCGGGGCCGAGCCGGACGTCCGGATGAACCCCATTCTCCTCAAGCCCTGCAGCGACGTGGGCAGCCAGGTGATCGTGAACGGGGAGGTGCGGGGCCAGATGCCCGCCGCGAAATATTTCCAATATAAGAAAGCCCTGGTGCCCGATATCCTGGCGGCCTACCGCAGCCTGGCGGAAGAATACGACGTCCTGGTCATCGAGGGGGCGGGCAGCCCCGCCGAGATCAACCTGCGGGAAGGGGACATCGTCAACATGGGCCTTGCCGAGATGGTGGACGCCCCCGTCCTGCTGGCGGGAGACATCGACCGGGGCGGGGTGTTCGCCCAGCTCTACGGGACGGTGGCCCTGCTCCGGCCCGATGAGCGGGCCCGGGTCAAGGGGTTGCTCATCAACAAGTTCCGGGGGGATGTGGAGATCCTCCGCCCCGGCCTGGCCCCACTGGAGGAAGAGACCGGGGTACCGGTGCTGGGGGTGGTGCCCTACGTCCGGGTCCAGATCGATGATGAGGACTCCCTGGCGCCCAGCCTGGGCCAGACGGCGGCCCACAAGCCGCTGGATGTGGCGGTCGTCCGGCTGCCCCGGATCTCCAACTTCACCGACTTTGCTCCTCTCGAGCAGCACCCGCTGCTGGGGGTGCGGTATGCGGACAGTCCCCGGGCCCTGGGCAGCCCCGACCTGGTCATCCTGCCCGGCACCAAGAGCACCCTCGCCGACCTGCGCTGGCTCCGGGAGAGCGGCCTCGAGGCCGCCATCTTCAAACTGGCCGCCGCCGGGACGCCGGTGCTGGGGATCTGCGGCGGCTACCAGATGCTGGGCCGCACCCTCGCCGACCCAGACGGGACCGAAGGAGGCGCGCCGGGCGAGACGGTCCGGGGCCTCGGCCTCCTGCCCGCCGACACCGTCTTTCTGCCTGAAAAGACCCGCACCCGGGTGACGGGGCGGGTGACGGCCCCCGGGCCCTTTGCAGGGGCGGCGGTGGAAGGCTACGAGATCCACATGGGCCGCACCGGGACAGCCGGAGCCCCCTTCTGCCTTCTGGCGGACGGGCGGACCGAGGGCTGTGCGGCGGGAAACGTTTTTGGCAGCTACCTGCACGGCCTCTTTGACACCGGCGAGGCCACCGCCCGGCTGGCCGACTGGCTCTGTGACCGGAAGGGGATCCGCCCCGAGACGGCGATCCCCCTCAGCCACGTGGCCTTTCAGGAGCGGGAGTTCGACCGGCTGGCCGGTGCGGTGCGGGCCGCGTTGGATATGGATGCGGTTTATCGGATGATGGAGGGCTGACAGATGGAAAAAGATTCTGCAAATGGAAACGACCTTGGGCTGGTCCACCTCTACTGGGGGGACGGCAAGGGGAAGACCACTGCGGCCATGGGGCTGGCCCTGCGGGCGCTGGGCAGCGGCTGTCGGGTGGTGGTGGTCCAATTTTTGAAGGGGGCTGACAGCGGCGAGGTGGACCTGCTCCGCCGGCTGGGGGCCGAAGTGTTCCGGGGAAAGGCGGGGCAGAAGTTCGTCTTTCAGATGGACGAAGCGGAAAAGGCCGCCACCCGCGCCATCCAGGACAAAAACCTGGCCGCGGCACTGGCCCGGCCCGCCGACCTGCTGATTTTGGACGAGGCCTGCGCCGTCTGGCAGCTTGAGATGGTGGACCGCGCCCTGCTCGAAAAGGCGGTGCGGGACCGTCCCGCCGGACAGGAGGTGGTCCTGACCGGCCGCCAGCCTGCCCCCTGGATGGAGGCGCTGGCCGACTACTCCACCGAGATGCGCTGCTGCCGCCACCCCTACGAAAAGGGCGTCCCGGCCCGGAAAGGGGTGGAATTTTGAGCCCGGAAAAGGAAAAGCACAGCCTGCCCGGCGACATTGAGCGGACCAGCCTCCGGATCATCGCGGAGGAGCTGGCCGCCCGTGGCGTCGCCCTCCCGGCTGAGAACGACCTGGTGGTCCGCCGTGTGATCCACGCCACCGCCGATTTTGACTATGCCGAAACCCTCCGCTTCACCCCGGGGGCGGCGGCCCGCGGGGCGGCGGCCCTGGCGGCGGGGGGTGTTATCGTCACCGATACCAACATGGCCCTGGCCGGGGTCAGCAAGCCGGCCCTGACCAAGCTGGGTGGGCAGGCGGTCTGCTACATGGCCGATCCTGCGGTGGCCGCTGCCGCCAAAGCCGCCGGGACCACCCGGGCCGTCGCCGCTATGAAGCTGGCCGCCGCCCGCCACCCGGGAGCAGTCTTTGCGGTGGGAAACGCCCCCACCGCTCTCTTTGCCCTCTGCGACGCGATGGAGCAGGGGGACTTCCGCCCGGCGCTGGTGATCGGGGTGCCGGTGGGTTTTGTCAACGTGGTGGAGAGCAAAGAGCGGCTGATGGCCCTCTGCGGGCGGCTGGGCGTCCCGGCCATTGCGGCTATGGGCCGGAAAGGGGGCAGCAGTGTGGCCACGGCCATCTGCAACGCCCTCCTCTATACCGCCGCCGGCCAGCTTGACCCTGCCGCCCGGGGGTGGAAATAAGGCGCCAGGGGGACCCATTTCTGCCTGCTTGCGCAGGTCAGAAATCCTTCCTCCCTGGTATTCCCCTTTTGGACAAAATTTTCAATCGAACCGCGCACTCGGCCTGCGGCCTCGCACACTCCCACTTGAAAATTCCCCTGTATGTATCCGCCCCGTCTGCGCATGTCAGCCGGGGCGGATGGTTTTATAAAAATACTTCCGCAACCGGCGGTTGACAGATTTCCAGCCGGGGGCATCTTCCCTGCAACTGGAAAATCGGGTATCATAGAGGAAGGAAAAACCACCTGATACAAGGAGGTAAGCGTTATGATCCTTGCCGATAAGATCATCGCCCTGCGGAAGAAGGCGGGCTGGTCTTTGTGGCGGGGTTCATCCTGGCGGAACTGCTTCTGGACGCGGCCCCGGGCAAAAAAGGCAGAATCTCAAGCCTATCTCAAGGAAGCTGTGGTATACTTGCAGAAAGAAAGGCAGGTTTTGAAAATGGAAAAACTGGAACGGACGGGCTGCCGGGTGCTCAGCCGGGACGCCATCAAGTACATCGCCATGTTCACCATGCTGCTGAACCACATCTCCAACGTGTTCATGCGGCAGGGGACCTTCTGGGCGGAGGTTTTTCTCGACATCGGCTATTTCACCGCGCCGGTGATGTGCTGGTTTCTGGTGGAGGGGTACGATTACACCCGCTCCAAGAAGAAATACGCCCTCCGGCTGGTGGTTTTCGCGGCCCTGTCCGAGATCCCCTTCTGTCTAGCCTTCACCACGAACGGGGTCATCAGCTTCTACGGGATGAACATGATCTTCACCCTGCTGCTCTGCTTCGGCATTCTGGCGGTGAAAGAGAAGCTGACCGGCTCGGCCCAGACAGCGGCCATCGTGGGGCTGTTCCTGCTGTCGGTCTTTTCGGACTGGGCGCTGCTGGCGCCGGGGTACACTCTCCTCTTCCGCTGGGCCAAGGGCTCGCCCAAGAGGGAGAAGCAGGCCTTCGCCTGGGCCATCCTCCTCTTCGGCCTGATGAACCTGGCGGGGGTGCCGGGGCGACCCTTCTGGATGAACATCCTCTGCGCCTGCGGGGCGATGGCTGGGGTGGCTCTGGCCGCCGTCGCCATCCTCTGCCTCTATAACGGCAAGCGGGCATCCCACGGACGGATCTTCTCAAAATGGTTCTTCTACCTCTTCTACCCGGCCCATCTGCTGGTGCTCGGCCTGCTGCGCCTGGCGCTGCTTTGACCGAAAACGGGCATAACAAAAAAACGCGCAGAGCGTTGAAACTCTGCGCGTTTTTGTTATGTGGGTTTGGGAGCGGGTCAGGCCAGATCTTCGCCGTTGGAGGCGATGACCTTCTTGTACCAGTAGAAGCTGTCCTTCCGCTCGCGGCTGAGGTCGCCGGTGCCGTCGTCAAACTTGTTGACGTAGATGAAGCCGTAGCGCTTAGCCATCTCGCCGGTGGAGGCGGATACCAGGTCGATGCAGCCCCAGGGGGTGTAGCCCATCAGGTCCACGCCGTCCTTGACGGCCTCGGCCATCTGCTCGATGTGGGCCCGCAGGTAGTCGATCCGGTAGCTGTCGTGGACGACGCCGTCAGCGTCCTTCTCGTCGTAAGCGCCCAGGCCGTTCTCCACCACCATCATCGGCTTGTGGTAGCGGGCGTAGATCTGGTTCAGGCTCCAGCGCAGGCCGACAGGGTCGATCTGCCAGCCCCAGTCGCTGGCCTTGAGGTAGGGGTTCTTGGCGCCGCCGACCAGGTTGCCGTCGATGGACTGGCCGTCGTCGTGGGTGGTGATGCAGGTGGACATATAGTAGCTGAAGGTGTAGAAGTCCACCGTGCCCTGCTTCAGCAGTTCCTCGTCGCCCGGCTCTATCCGGAGCTGGATGCCGTGCTCGGCCCAGAAGTGCTTGGCAAAGTAGGGGTACTCGCCTAAGCACTGGACGTCGCCGCAGTACCAGTTCATGTCGTCCATCTGGTGCTGGGCGGCCACCACGTCGTTGGGGTCGCAGGTCAGGGGATAGGAGGCGCTGAAGGCGATCATGTTGCCCATCTTGAACTGGGGGTAGTGCTCGTGGGCGTAGATGACGGCCTTGGCACTGGCGATGAACTGGTGGTGCAAAGCCTGGTAGCGGGTCTGGATGTCGTCCGGAGCATCCTGGCAGACGCCGGTGTAACCCTGGCAGGTGCCTAGCGAGAGGACTGCGCCGAACCGCATGGTGCCGCAGTTGATCTCGTTGAAGGTCAGCCAGTACTTGACCTTGTCCTTGTACCGCTCAAAGACGGCCTTGCAGTAGTTCATGTAGAAGTCGACCAGCTTCCGGCTGGCCCAGCCGTTGTACTTCTTGACAAGGGCGTAGGGCAGCTCGTAGTGGCTGAGGGTGACCAGCGGCTCGATGCCGTGCTTTTTGCAGCAGTCAAAAACACGGTCGTAGAAGGCCAGGCCCGCCTCGTTGGGCTCGGCCTCCTCCCCGGTGGGGAAGATGCGGGTCCAGTTGATGGAGGTGCGGAAGGTCTTGAACCCCATCTCGGCGAAGAGCGCGATGTCCTCCTCGTAGTGGTGGTAGAAGTCGATGGCCTCATGGCTGGGGTAGAGGGTGCCTTCCTCAAATTCCTCGGTGATCCGTTTGGGGGTGGTGTGGCTGCCGTTGGTGCAGTGGTCGGGGACGCTGTCCCCCTTGCCGTCGGCATCCCAGCCGCCCTCGAACTGGTTGGCGGCGCAGGCGCCGCCCCAAAGAAAATCGTCGCGGAAAACGCTCATCCGATCCTCCTTACTTCTTGGCGGGCTCGTCGTGGTAGGTGACGAAGGTCAGGGCAAAGCCGGCCACGACAGACACCAGGGACAGGACGATGGAGACGATCATGCCGGAGACATCGTTGGTGAAGGTGTTGATGTAAGCGGTGTAGCCGAAGACGCCCATGCCGGCGGAGGTGTAGGAAGTGACGCCGAAGACCATCAGCAGCGCGCCGATGACGGCAGAGACGATGCAGGTGATGATGAAGGGGGTCTTCTTAGGCAGGGTGATACCGTAGATGGCGGGCTCAGTCACGCCGGCAACGGCCGAGATGAAGGCCGGCGGGCAGAGGCTCTTGATCTTCTTGTTCTTGGTCTTGATCCAGATAGCCAGGACGGCGCCGGTCTGGGCAAAGGTGGTGCCGAACATGCCGACCATGGCGGTGTCAAAGCCCTGCACGGCCAGGTTATTAAGCATAGGCGGGACGATTGCCCAGTGGAGGGCGAACATGACCAGAACCTGCCACAGACCGCCGACCACGGCGCCCAGCAGGATGCCGCTGAAGCCGGCCAGCCAATTGAAGAAGACGCCCAGCAGGTCGCCTGCGCCTGCAGCGATGGGGCCGATGACCCAAATGGTCAGGCAGAAGGTGACGGTGCAGGTGATGAGCGGAATGGCGAACAACTTGATGGTGTCGGGGATGAACTTGGCATAGAGCTTTTCAAACCAGGCCGCAAAGGCGATGGCGCAGATGATGGGGATGACGCTGGAAGTGTAGTCGCCCGAGGACGGCATGATGACGGGGATGCCGAACAGGCTGTTGTGGGGGGTAGTCTCGGCAGCGCCGGAAAGCATATAGGGGTAGATCATGGCGGCGCCGATGATCATGGCCTCAAACTCGGGCAGGCCGAACTTCTTGGCCGCGGTGTAGGCCAGGATGATGGGCATGAAGTAGAAGAAGCAGTCACCCAGGGAGTACAGGATGTTGTAGGTGGGGCCTGCGCCGTCCAGCACGCCGAGTGCGACAAAGAGGGCCAGGAAGCCCTTGATGATGCCGCAGGCGGACAACACACCCAGCCAGGGGGTGAAGACGCCGGTGACGATGCCGATGAAGGCGTTCAAGGGGTTCATCTTTTCTTTGGGGGCATCGCCGCCGCCTTCGATGGCGGAGCCGTCCTCATTCACCGCGCCGCCCGGGGTGATGTGGCCCACCGCACAGACTGCGTCGTAGACCTGGGGGACGTGGTTGCCGATGACCACCATGTACTGGCCGCCCGACTGGATGACGGTGACGATGCCGTCGGTATCCTTCAGGATGTCGGTGTTGGCCTTGCTCTCGTCTTTCAGCTTGAAGCGGAGCCGGGTGACACAGTGTGTCAGGGAGATGATGTTGGACTTGCCGCCTACGTTCTGGATGATGATGCGGGCCAGCCCATCGTACTTACTTGCCATAGCGTTTCCTTCTTTCTTTAGATATTGCTTCTTTGGATATTGCTCTTAACCCGGGCGGTCGCGCCCGGGGCAGTGCCGTGGTTTGGGCATTTCTACCTATAGTTTAACGATTTGTTCATAATAATGCAACCACCTACACAGAAAAAATTCTTTCAAAAAATGAAAGTAAATTTCTCAAGATGAAAATAAACAGGAATGCGCAGAAAACCCTCCTCTTACAGAGAGCGGTAGTAGAGCGCGCTGAGTACCTGCGCCAGAAGCGGCAGGGAATAATAGCCGTTGTTGACGCTGCCGGGCTGGCCAAAGCGGCAGCAGAGGCTGGGTTCCACCCCATCGTAGGGCTCACCCTGGGTGAAGAGGATCACCGGGGCCTGCTCTTTCCGGGCGGCCTGGCAGAGCAGCTTCATCTCCTCGTTGTACCAGAAGGGGTTGACCGAGATCAAAAGCAGCAGGGTGCCGCTGTCCATGGCGGGCAGGATGTGGTCGCTGATCTCGTCCACGTTGTAGAAGTAGGCGGCCTTGCCGTTGCACATCAGGTCCAGCTGGAGGGAGTAAAAGCAGTACATATCCCGGTTATCCCCCACAAAGTAGACCGCGCGGCTCTTCTGCAGCATCTCCACCACCTGGCGCAGGGCGTCCAGGTTCAGGCTTTCCATGGTGGCATTGAGGTTGGCGACGGCGTCGCTGCAAAGCCGGGCGGTCAGCTCGGCGTCGGTCAGGCCGTAGCAGGTGGTCAGCAGCTTCTGGTGGCGGTGGAGGTTGCGGCGGGACAAAAACAGCTCCATCTGCCGCTTGAAGTCCTGGAAGGTGGCAAAGCCGCACTTGCGGAAAAAGCGGCTGACCGACGCCCCCGACAGGTGCGCCTCGGCCGAGAGCTGCTCCTGCGAGAGTTCGAGGATGTTGTTGGTGTGGCGGAACACAGCCTGCGCGATGCTGTAGTCATTGCTGCCCGGGGTCTGCCGGTTGCAGCAGCAGATGAAATGCTTGCCGATCCGCTCGGGCGATTTGGATTTGATCATATGCAGCCCCTCTGTCGATCTGTTTTCAAGCTCCGTATCAGCCTGCAAAAGGCCGTGCTTTTCGCCATTTGGACGAGTTTTCGGCAATTTGTGCAGGATTTTTTGGCTTTTATGTCTTGATTATATAGGATTGAGCTTGAAAATACAAGTACAGCTTGGTGCGGACCTGTAAACCCAAAGGGGAAAACAGACGGCCGCCCAAAACAGCGCGTTAAAACAGATGACCGCGGCCCCGGTGAAAGGGCTGCGGTCCGGTACAGGGAGCAGCTTGGAAATGACGCTGTCAGGAAGAAGAAATGCGATTGCCTGCCGAGGATGGCCTGCAGTTCGTCATCGAAGCCGCTGTCCTTGCAGCTGCTGCGAGGGATCTTTTTCATGGTTCAATGCTCCCTTGCGTTCCGAAATGTTGACATCAGGTGTGGGGTGTTTATTGCACTTTCTGACAATAGAATGCCTTTTTATGGATAAAATCTCGATGATTTATCAAGAAACCGCCTTTCGGAAAATGAAAGTCCCGCCCGCTGGTTGAAATTGAACCTTGCCCCGGCGGGGCTGTTTGTGGTACACTTTACCAAAATGACAAAATGCAGGAGGGCGAACAGGTGAAGATCAGAAAACAGATCGCAAAGCGGCTGGCAGCGCTGGCGCTGGCCGGTGTGCTGGTATGCGCGGCGCCGCAGGCGCTGGCGGCGGACACCATCGGCGGGGCCGACACGGCCCAGATCCCGGTGTCCCAGGAGATCGAGCAGGAGAACTGTCTCAGCTGGCTGCTGCGGCTGTTCGGCATCGGGGGCAGCGACAGCATCACCGTCCGCTACCTGAACGTCAAGGGCCAGGGCCTGCGCCGGAACGTCACCCTCGACCTGGTGGACTGCCTGGTGGGGATCACCTACACCGAGCTGGGGGCGATCGACAGTTATCCCGAGATCTCGGACGCGGCCGCTGCCGAGGCCTGGAAGGCCCAGGCCATCGCCATCCACTCCTACCTTGAATATCAGGACCAGTACGGCGGCTCCTCATCCAACGCCCTGACCTACACCCCGGTAAGCCAGATCCCTTCCGCCACCCGCCGCGCGATGGAGGACGCCATCGAGGAGGTGGCAGACCTGCTGCTGGTCTATGACAACGGCAGCGGCTACTCGGTCTGCGACGCGGTCTTTTCCTGCAGCGCCGGTTACAACACCCAGACCGGGCGGTACGGCACCTGCTCGGCCCTCGACGCCTGGGGCACCGACGTGCCCTACCTCCAGAGCGTCGAGAGCCCCTACGAGGAACAGTACCACAATATTTTACGGCAGGTCGTTGGGCGCGACTACTGCTACACTGAGTATAACGACAGCCAGCACCCCGACGAGCCCTACGTCAGCGCCGACACCAGCCACAAGAGCCTGGGCGGTTTTGTCCGGTACAACACCCTGGTGGTCAACGGCCGCAGCTACCGGTACCTGAACCAGTTCGTCAGCTCCCGGTACTGCTTCGACTTCACCACCGACACAAACGGCACCCCGGTCATGGTCTACTACGGCTTCGGCCACGGGGTCGGGATGAGCCAGTGCGGCGCGGTGGGCTTCGCACAGGAGCGGGGCTACAACTACCGCAAGATCCTCAGCACCTACTACACCGGCGCCTCCCTGATGGACAGCTCGGACGGTAGCATCACCTCGGGCGGCTGGTCCCTCTTCGATTTCCTCTTTGGGTGGCTCTTCTAATAGCGCGCCGCGCTCTAGGGTGGCCCCATCTCTGCGCAGCGCACTCGGCCTGCGGCCTCTCACTCTCTCGCTTAAAAATTTCCCTGTATGTGTCCCGCCCGGATGCGCATGTCGCCCGGGCGGGACGTTTTTGAATTTTGCGCCGCGGTCGGTTAAAGGCCGCGGCGTTTGGCGTTTTGGGCATATTTGGTTTTCCTGCCGCGTATCCTGTCAGGAAGGCGCGCTGCCCGGCGCGCACCGGAAAGGGAGGGGTCGCCATGCGGCAGAGTTATCTGAAAAACGCCGCCCTGCTCACCGTGTCGGACGTGGTGCTCCGGCTGGCGGGGATGGGCCTGCGGATCTACTTGGCCAATGCCCTGGGCGGGGAGGGGATGGGGCTGTACCAGCTGGTGCTGGCGGTCTACTCCCTCTTCACCACCCTGGCCACTTCGGGGGTGTCGGTGGCGGCCACTCGGCTGATGGCCGAGGAGCTGGCCGGCAGCCCCGCCCGCGCCCGCGGGATGCTGGTGCGGCTGGGCGCCGCGGCCCTGGGGCTGGGGACGTTGGCGATGGCGGGCCAGTGGGGCCTGGCCAACCTGGCGGCCCGGTGGTGGCTGGGAGATGTCCGGGCCGCGCCGGCTTTGCGGGCGGCGGCCTTCGGGATGCCCTTCATGGCGGTGTCGGCGGTGATGCGGGGCTTTTTTGTAGCACGGCAGCGGGTGGGGCCGAACGTGGCCAGCCAGCTGGCCGAGCAGGCCTTCCGGATCGGGGTGACGGCCGCCGCCCTGGAGCTGACTGCCGGGCAGGACGCCGGGGTCCGTTGCGCCCTGGTGATGGGGGCGACAGCTGCCAGCGAGGTGGTCTCGTCGGCCATCATGGCGGCCTTCTGCCGCCGGGAGACGGCCCGGGCCTTCGGCCGCGAGAAGGCGCAGCCGCCCCGGGCCGCAGGCAGGCGTCTGTGGGAGATCCTCTGGCCGGTGGAGGGCGGGCGATGTCTTTCCAGCGCCCTCCACATGGCGGAAAACATCCTGGTGCCCGCCTGTCTGACCGTCTATCTGGGGGTCCGCAGCGCCGCCGTCGTCCAGTACGGCAACCTGAAGGGGATGGCCATGCCCCTGATGAACTCCCCCTTCGGGCTGCTGGGCAGCCTCGGCGTCCTGCTGATGCCCGAGATCACCCGGGCCCACATCCGGCAGGACCGCCGCCGGCTGGAAGCTCTGCTGGGCCGGATGCTCCGGCTGACCCTCTACTTTTCGGCCTTGGTGGGGGCGGTGTTCTGGACCTGGGGCCGACCTTTGACCGCCGCCCTCTATGGCAGCGAGGAGGCCGGGGCCTACCTCGAGATCCTGGCGCCGGCCATGCCGCTGCTCTACCTTGAAAGCATGGTGGACGGCGCCATGAAGGGGATGGGGGAGCAGAAGTCCTCTTTCTTCTACAGCGTCTGGGACTCCATCCTCAGGATTGCCGGGGTGATCCTGCTGCTGCCCCGGTTTGGGATACGGGGGTTCCTCTTCGTCATCCTGCTGTCCGGCTTCTTTACCTGCATGGCCAACACCCGGCGGCTGCTGTCGGCGGCAGGGCTGCGGGCGGGGTTTTGGGCGCTGGCAGGCGGCCCGGCGGGATGTGCGTGGTCTGCCTGGCGGTGGGCTGGCCGCTGGGCCTCGGGGCGGAGCTGCACCAGCTCCGCCGCCGCCCCGCCGGCGCGAAAGGTGAAGAAAAGCTGAAAGTTCTGGACACAGGCGGCTGAACTGAGTATAATATAGGATGTGTACCCGCCGGGGGGCGGCTTCGCCCGGCCGGCGGGCGGCAATGAACCGGCGCAGCCGCGCCGGAAGGATAAGAGGATATGTCTCTTGAAAAAGGAAACGAAATGCAAGGGCGGGATCGCACTGCGGCGGACGCTGCTGTTCCTGACCGACCTTTTGATCGTATGCTTCAGTTTTTATCTGGGGTTGCTGCTGCGGGCCGACGGTGCCCCCAATGTGGACGTCTGGTGGCCCCATAACCTGGCCCTGCTCTACCGTAACCTGCCCTGGATCGCGGCGCTCTATATGCTCTCCTTCCTGATGGGAGGGCTTTACTCCATCCTGTGGAAGTACGCGGGGGAGCGGGACCTGTTCCGGCTGATGGTGATGGTGGCCGTGCCGACGGTGGCAGTCTACTTTGTCAACCGGCTGTTTGTCCACGGCGTCCTGTTCAACTCGGCCAACGCCATCGCGGCGGTCTTTATCCTCCTCTTCATCGGGGGGATCCGGATGGTCTGGCGGCTCTTTCTGGACCACCCCCTCGGGGCGGCTCTGCGGGGGGTGCCCACCAACGACCCCAACCGCCCCATGATGATCGTGGGCGCGGGGGAGGCCGGGGCCTGGGCCATCAACGTCTGCAAGTCCAACAAGACCTACGGCCGCCCGGTGGTGGCGGTGGACGACGCCCCCGAAAAGCTCCATCAGACCATCCACGGGGTTCCGGTCAAGGGCACCCTTGAGGATATCCCCGAGCTGTGTGCCCGCTACAACATCTACGGCATCATCATCGCCATCCCCACCCTGCGGGGCAGCCGGCTGAACCATGCCATCGACCTGTGCATGTCCACCCACTGCAAGGTGCAGATCCTCAGCGACCCCCAGTCGGTGGGGGCGGGCAGCGCCCCCCAGCAGGCTTTCCGTGAGCTGAATACCGCTGACTTCCTCTCCCGGGACGAAGTCACCCTGGACATGGACAAGATCAGCGGCTACTTGAAAGACAAGGTGGTGCTGGTGACCGGCGGCGGCGGCAGCATCGGCAGCGAGCTCTGCCGCCAGGTGATGCGGTTCGGCCCGGCCCGGCTGCTGATCTTCGACATCTACGAGAACTGCGCCTACGAGCTCCAGATGGAGCTGCAGCGG
The DNA here is from genome assembly GCA_964511805.1 of uncultured Faecalibacterium sp. Classification (GTDB taxonomy): domain Bacteria; phylum Bacillota; class Clostridia; order Oscillospirales; family Ruminococcaceae; genus Faecalibacterium. Next base: position 729 of record CAZEIG010000024.1, on the reverse strand, counting down.
AAATACGGCCGCAGCGCCCCCGTCGAGGTACTGGTGGGCTCCATCCGGGACAAGGCAAGGCTGGACGAGGTCTTCGAGACCTACCACCCCCAGGTGGTCTTCCACGCGGCGGCCCATAAGCACGTCCCCCTGATGGAGGTCAGTCCTGCCGAGGCGGTCAAGAACAACGTCATGGGTACCAAGAACCTCCTGTCCAGCGCCAGTGAGCATGGGGTGGAGCGGCTGGTGCAGCTCTCCACCGACAAGGCGGTCAACCCCACCAGCGTCATGGGCTGCACCAAGCGGATCTGCGAGATGCTGATCCAGACCTTCGCCCGGAACACCGAGATGAAATGCGTGGCCGTCCGCTTCGGGAACGTGCTGGGCAGCCACGGCAGCGTCATCCCCCTCTTTGAGGCGCGGATCAAGCGGGGCGGCCCGATTACCCTAACCGACGAGAAAATCGAGCGGTACTTCATGACCATCCCCGAGGCGGCCCAGCTGGTGCTGCAGGCCGGCGCCCTGGCCGAGAGTGGCAGCATCTATGTCCTGGACATGGGCGAGCCAGTCAAGATCATCGACCTGGCCCGCCAGCTCATCCGCTTCTACGGCTATGAGCCGGGGGTCAACATGGAGATCAAAGTGGTGGGCCTGCGCCCCGGCGAAAAGCTCTATGAAGAGCTGATGATGGACGAGGAGCAGGACAAGATGCGCCGCACCGAGCACAATAAGATCTTCGTGGCGCCGTCG
>CAZEIG010000023.1:0-16537 GCA_964511805.1 uncultured Faecalibacterium sp. | reverse complement strand
CCGACGTCCTCCAGATGACCGCCATTGACAACAACGTGGTGCAGGCCACCCGCATCCTGGCCAGCCAGGCGGACCGCACCCTCGACACCCTGACTCGGGACATCCTGGCCGGCGGCACCAACGTTATCTATGCCCCCAAGGTCAGCGAGAGCACCAGCGCCGCGACCGCCGTGACCAGCCGTGCCAACCTGACCATGGAGTGCAAGCTGACCCCCAAGCTCTTCTTCCAGGCGGCGGCCCAGCTGGGCGCCATGAACGCCGACACCATCGGGGACAGCTACGTCGCCATCATCCACCCCTACGCGGCCTACGACCTCAAGACCTGCAAGGAGTGGATCGAGGTCCACAAGTACGCCGACCCCGAGGCCATGTCCCGGGGCGAGATCGGCAAGCTGGGGAACATCCGTTTCATCGAGCCCAGCGACGACACGACCTGGAAGGACGAGACCTGCCCCAAGAACGGCGCCCCCACCGGCGACGCGCCCCAGGAATACTACGCCGTCTTCGGCACCCTGGTGCTGGGCGCCCACGCCTACGGCGTCACCGAGCTGGAGGGCGGGGGCCTGGAGCACATCGTCAAGCAGCTGGGCTATGGCGACGACCCACTGAACCAGCGGGCCAGCGTCGGCTGGAAGAGTATGCGGGCCGCCGAGCGGCTGGTGGAACAGTACATGGTGCGGATCGAGAGCCTGTCCAGCTATTCGGCCTCGGCCGCTGCCAACTGAGGGAAAGGAGAAACGACAGATGGAGGAAGAGAAAGTGCGCATCCGCCTGTTCAAGGACAACAGCCGCTATAAGGGCGACCTGTTCGTCAGCGTGAACGGGGTCAACTACAAGATCCGCCGCGGCGTCGACGTGGAGGTGCCGGCCTCGGTGGCCGAGGTGCTGGAGCACAGCCAGCGGCAGGACGACCTGACCGCCGCACGGATCGCCGCCGCCGAAAACGCGATGCAGTAAAGGACGGGGCCCGGTAAGGCGCGGAAAAAGCGGCCCTGCCGGGCTTTTTGAAAGGAAAGGAGGCTTGCAGATGACGGCAGGCGAAGCGATCGACCGGGCAAGGGCCCTGCGCCCCGGCTGCGAGATCGATGAGGATACCATGAAAGAATGGCTGCGTAGGGAGGACGGCCAGGTCCGGGCCCGGGTGATCGGACCTAGCGGCGCGGCGGGCTATGAGGAGAGAGGAGGCGACCGCCTCTGGGACGGGGGCCTTGGCTGGGATGCCGCGCTGCTGCTGCCCTGCCCCTTTGACGGGGGCTACCCCCACTACCTCTGCGCCATGATCGATGCGGCGCTGGGGGAGAACGAGCGGTATGCCGGAGAGATGACCCGCTGGAACGCCGTACTGGGGGAGTTTGCGGCCTGGTTGCGGCGGAGCTGCCCGCCGCCCGCCCGGCGGCTGCGCTGGTGAGGAGGGAAGAAGATGTATCTGCCTGAACTGCCCGCCCTCAAAAACAGCCGCCGGCAGCTGCGGGTCTTCGGCGGGCTGAACGAGACCTTCGGCTGCACCGAGGCCGAGTATGCGGCGGGAAAGAATTTTTCCAGCCGGGACTTCCCGGCGCTGTCGACCCGGACACCCCGGCGGAAGCTGTGGGCCTTGGCCCAGGCGGACGGGATGTATCACCTGAACGGCTTCCTCCTCATCAGCGGCGGGAACCTCAGCTATACCCCTGACAGCGGGGACGAGCCGGTCAGTCTGACCGGCGTACTGGCGGCCGGCCGGAAGAGCCTGGTGGGGATCGGGACCAAAGTGCTGATCTTCCCGGACAAGATGGCCTTAGACACCGCCGACGGCAGCCTGTCCGCCCTGGGGGCGGCCTGGGCGGGCGGAGGAAAGCCCGTCGAGCTGATCCCCTGCGACGCCGACGGGGTCAGCTACACCGTGGCTGGGGCACCGAGGAACCGGAAGACCCGGCGGACGGCGAGGTTTTTCTGAAAGTGGTGGCCGATACCAGCCCCTGGAACGCCGACGGCACCCTGGAGATCTACAGCAGCTCCCTTAAGCGGTGGACGGCGGTCAGCCTCGACTACTGTAAGATCAGCGCCGAGGGGATCGGGGCGGATTCGCGGTCTGGGACACCGTCACCGTCGAGGGGACGGCGGCCGCCGCGGCCGGCCTCTGCGACGACCTGGACGGCGAAAAGGTTCTCTATGACGTTGGCGCGGACTGGCTGATGGTCCAGATCACTCCCGGCGGGGAACACTTCTACGGCCGCATCCTCCAAATCGGCCAGACCGCCACCTGGACCAGCCTGGACGGGGTCAGCAGCCTTGCCTGCAGCAGTGGCCAGGCCGTCAGCTGCACCCGGCGGGTGCCCGACCTCGACTACCTGACCGAGTGTGACAACCGGGTCTGGGGCTGCGCGGGGAGCGAGAATGTTATCTACGCCTGCAAGCTGGGGGACCCAACCAACTGGTTCTCCTACCGGAACACCGCCGCTGACAGCTATGCGGTGACGGTGGGCAGTGACGGGGACTTCACCGGCGCAACCGCCTGCATGGGCTACGTCCTCTTCTTCAAGGAAAACAGCCTGCACAAGCTCTGCGGGTCCAAGCCCTCCGACTTCCAGCTCAGTTCCCTCCGCTGCCGCGGGGTGGCCAGAGGGGCCGCCGAGAGCCTCTGCGTCCTCAACGAGAGCCTGTACTACCTCTCGCCGGAAGGGGTGATGGCCTGGGACGGCAGCCTGCCGGTCAAGGTGTCGGGGCTGCTGGACCCCGGCGGGCTGGCCGGGGCACAGCGGGCCGCCGCCGGCTGGCTGGACGGGCGGTATTACCTCTATCTCAAGCAGACAGGCGGCGGGCGGCTGCTGGTCTACGACACTGAGAGAGGCCTCTGGCACGAGGAGGACCCCGGCGGGTCGGGGGAGCTGGAGATGATGTCCAGCGGCCGGCAGCTCTACCTCTGGGACGGCGCGGCCCTCTGGGCGGCCGGGCCCGCCCGGGACGAGGACGCGGCCATCGCCGGGGCGGATGCGGCCGAAGAGGAGGCCATCCCCTTCGAGATGGTGACTGGGGACATCGGCCTGGACGAGAGCGAGGATCAGTACCTTTCCAAGCTGACCCTCCGGCTGGAGGCCGGGCCGGGCACCACCCTGACCGTCTGGGCCAGCTGCGACGGCGGCCCCTGGGAAAAGCTGGCCGGCGCCGCCGCCCGTTCCGAACGGGAGAAGCTGGCCATCCCGATGGTCCCCCGGCGGCACGACACCATGCGCCTCCGTCTGACCGGCACCGGTCAGGTGACCCTGCGCAGCCTGAGCCGCACCTTTGCCGCCGCAAAGGGCGGACTGTAAATGGACGGAAAGGAGATGCGCCCATTATGGCAAGCATTGCGGGACTGAGTAAGCTGGGCCTGCCCCGGCTGAGCGGGAAGATGGACCCCGAGGACGTCCGGGTCATCCGGAATTACCTCTACCAGATGCAGGAGCAGCTGCAATATGTATTGACCAACATCGACACCGAAAACCTCTCGGACGACCTCAAGAGCCGGCTCGGGGGGAGCAACGCCCAATGAGAAAGGGGGAGCCAGATGGCGACCAACACCAAAAAAGACCCCTACAGCACCGAGGGGCTGACCAGCAAGGCGGCGGTGCAGAACGCGCTGGCCTCGGCGGAATACCGGCCAGGCGCGGCGGTGAACAGCGCGGCCTCCAACCTGGAAGAGCTGGCCTCCAGTCGCCCGGCCAGCTACCAGAGCCAGTACCAGGGGCAGATTGACAGCCTGCTGGAACAGGCTATGGGGCAGGAAAAATTTTCCTATAACTATGCCTCCGACCCGCTCTACCGCCAGTACGCCCAGAGCTACCGCCAACGACGCCAGCACCGACGCCGCGGCCCAGGCGGCCGCCCTGACCGGCGGCTATGGCTCCAGCTACGCCGCCAGCGCCGCCCAGCAGGCCTACCAGCAGCAGATGAACGGGCTGTACAGCGTCATCCCCACCCTGTACGGGCTGGCCCTGGACACCTACACCAGCGAGGGCGACCTGCTGATGGACCAGCTCAGCGCCCTGAACACACAGGAGCAGAACGCCCAGAACCTCTATTACCGGCAGCTGGAGGACTATTACACCCAGCTGGAGCAGAGCTAGCAGGCCTACAACGCTGCCTATGCCCAGGACTACGCCCAGTACACCGACTATCTGAACAACCTGAATACCCTTTACGGCTACTACACCCAGCAGGAGGAGGCCGACGCCGCCCGGAAACAGCAGAACTTCAACAACATCATGACGGTGCTGGGGATGATCGGGAATGCGGCCCAGCTGGCCATCAGCGGGACCACCGGTATCGGGTCGCTCCTCAGCGGGCTGGCGCAGACCGGCTACAGCATGTATGCCGACAGCCGGGACTACGAAGCCCAGCGGGCCGACACCGCCTGGAGCCAGCAGATGCAGCAGCTGCTGCGGCAGGACAGCCTGGCCCAGCAGCTCTACCAGGACGCGACGGCCGCCCGGCAGTACCAGGACGCTCTGGCGCAGCAGCAGTTCGACAACGACGTCACCAGCCAGAAGCTGGCCATCGCCCAGGGCGAGTGGGACCTCAAGCGCACCCAGGCCCAGCAGGAGGCTGCAGCGGCCTCCGCCCGGGCCGCCAGCCGGGCATCCGGCGGCAGCGCCGCCGTCACCGCCAGCACCGCCAGCGCTGCCGGCAGCTCGGCCGCTGCGGCCGGTACGGGCAGCAGCCTGGACTACACCAGCTTTGCCCGGGAGATGCGGGCCCGCGGCTACACCATCAACGAGATCAAAGAGATGTTCGACGTTATGCGGAGCAACTGAGCCGGACGAAACAGGACAACAGGAAAAGGGACGCGCCTTTTGCGGGCGCGTCCCTTTTCTTGAGAATTGGAAAAAAAGGAAAAAAGGAAAAATGTAAAATGGAGAGAGTTGGCAGGGGGAAGATCAATCCTTCTTGATCTTGGTCAGGGCCTCGTTGAGCTGGCGCTTGACCTCGGCGGAGAAAGAGCCGCCGGCCATCTTCATCATGTCGGTGAACCGCATGGTGCCCATGATGCCGCTGGCGCCGTCGTCCTTGCTGTTGCCCATCATGCTCATCATGCTGCTCTTGGAGAAGGTGTCCATGGCGTCCTTGATGATGGCGGCCGTCTCGCTGTTGGCCAGCAGGTCGCTGACCTTGTCCTTGATGGAGTAGAAGCCTTCGGGATAGTCCAGCGGCTTGCGGGCCTCGCGGGCCTTGGGGTCGTCGAACCAGTTGGCGGCGCCGTTCCCCTCGGGCAGGTCGTAGGCGTAGTTATGCTCGGCCACGCCGTTCAGGGTGATGGTGTTGGCGGTGACGTCGCCGCACTTGGCGGTGACGGTGTTGGAGCCGTCCTTCAGGGCGACATCCTTAAAGACGGCGGCATGGTCGACTGCATCCTGGGTGGCCACCTCGACGCCGTTGACGACCAGGGTGACGGTGGGGCAGTTGGTGTAGACGGTGACGTTCCGCTCGCCGGGGGCGCGGTCCACAAAGCGGACACCGGCGACGTGGAGCATCGGCTCAGTGGTCCAGTAGGCCTTGTAGAGATAGAAGGCGTCCTTCTTGGTCTTGCGGTCGTAGGTGACAAGCCCCTTGTTGTTCCGGCCCTGGACGCCGCCCTCGTCGCGGCCGTCGGCCGCGAAGTCGAACATATTCCAGACGTGGGTGGCCCAGAGGTAGGGACGGGTGGCGAAGGTCTTGAGCATATTGTGGTGGTACTCGCAGGCGTACTCCTCGGTATAGTCGTGGTTCTCGGGGTAGGCGGAGTGCCACTTGAGGATGGCCTCGGCGCCGTACTCGGAGACGCCCAGGCAGCGGTCGGGGTACATGGCGTGGAATTTGTCCAGCCAAGGGCCGTTGTCGGCGGCCTCGCCGAAGTACCAGCCGAAGTAGTGGTTGTAGCTTTCGACGTCGGTGATGGCGTTGTGCTCGCTCTCCATCGGGGTCATGGTGACCTGGGCCATGGTGGTCATACGGCTGGGGTCGAGCTTTTTGGCCAGGGCGTTGACCTCACGCAGGTTCTGGCGCAGGTCCTCGACGTCCCCGCTGATGAGGATCTCGTTCGAGATGCCCCAGAAGAAGATGGAGGGGTGGTTGTAATTCTGGCTGACCAGCTCGGTCATCTGGCTGAGGGTGTTGTCGTGAGCCTCTTTGCTGGGGATGAAGCGGCTGATGAAGGGGATCTCGGCCCAGATGACGAAACCGGTGTGGTCGCACAGATCGTAGAAGTACTGATCGTGCTGGTAGTGGGCCAGACGGATGGTGTTGGCGCCCACCTCCTTGATGAGGGCGATGTCCTCCTCATGGTCGGCGCGGCTGATGGCCCAGCCCTTGTCGAGGCGGTCCTGATGGCGGGCGACGCCGTGCAGGGGGACGTTCTTGCCGTTGAGCCAGAAGCCGGTGTTGGGGTCGACGTGGAAGGAGCGGTAGCCGTAGTCCACCGAGACGGTGTCCAGCTCTTCCTCACTGCGGACCACCGAGGCCACGGCGGTGTAGCAGTAGGGGTCGGGCATACCGTTCCAGAGGTGGGGCTCCTTGACGCTGAGGTGGATGACGGTGTGCTCCTCGGCGGGGGCGGTGCCGGAGGCGACGATGTTGCCCGCGGCGTCCTTGATGTCAACGTTGACGGCGCAGCCGTCGGCGTCCACCGGGAAGAGGTCGAAGCGGGTGGTGCCCGAGACCATCGGGGTGACGAAGACGCCGCTGGTGCCGACCTTCAGCAGGTCGAAGTGGGCGGGGGAAGTCTCGATGTAGCTGACCTCGCGGTAGAGGCCGCCGAAGAAGGTGAAGTCGGCAGCCTGGGGGTAGATGTCGGAGGGGGCGTTGGAGACGTCCACCCGGACGACGTTGCCGGTGGGCTTCATGGCGGCGGTCAGCTCAAAGCGGAAGGTCGAGAAGCCGCCCTTGTGCTCGCCCAGCAGCCGGCCGTTGCAGTAAACGGTGGCGACGTGGTTGGCGCCCTTGAATTCGATGAACTGGCGCTTGCCGTCCACAGGGTCGGGCAGGTCGATGTAATAGGTGCCGACGCCGCGCCAATAGTCGTTGCCGCCGTCCTGGCCGTCCTTCGCGTTCCAGGTATGGGGGAGCGCGACGGGCGCAAAAGCCTCGCCTTCTTTGGCAAAGCGGGCGGAAGTGAGCAGAGTGGTCGTGCGCATGGGAACATACTCCTTTCAGATGCAGAAATGTATGAGGATATCAACAAAAGGGAACACGGGGCGTCCCGTCTCCCGCGGACACTGGTGTTTACGGGTTTAGTATATCACCTTTCAGAAAAAGAAGGGAGGAAAATCATGCATGAATTCCGTATAATTTTTTTATGGTGGAGAGAAAATTGGACATTATTTACAAAATGTTCAAAAACAAGGCCCCCGGCGGGCAAACCCGGCCGGGGGCTTGTGTGAACGTTTATCGGACCCTTTTGTGAACACCCCTCCGACTACTTCGCAGCCACCTCTGCTGTTTGGTCCGCGGCAGACAAATCGCTCACATTGCTCCACTGTTACATCGGCTACAACAAAAGAAATAACATTGTATATCCTTTTGTGATTCAGTGCCCCGGAGGGGGCCAGGCAGGTGGGCTCAGCTCAGACCCCGGAGTAAGCCGAGAAGCCGCCGTCCACAGGCAGGGTGACGCCGGTGATGAAGCCGGCGGCCTGCTCGTTGACCAGGAAGAGGAGGGCACCCTCCAGCTCGCGGCTTTCGCCGAAGCGGCCCATCGGGGTGGCGGCAAGGATCTTGCCGGTGCGGGCGGTAGGGGTGCCGTCGGGGTTGTAGAGGAGCTGCTTGTTCTGGCCGGCAGCAAAGAAGCCGGGGGCGATGGCGTTGACCCGGATGCCCTGATGGCTGAAGTGAACCGCCAGCCACTGAGTCAGGTTGGTGACGGCGGCCTTGGCGCCCGAGTAGGCCGGGATCTTGGTCAGGGGGGTGTAGGCGTTCATGCTCGAGATGTTCAGGATGCAGCAGCCGGCGCGGCCCAGCATCTGGGGCACAAAGACTTGGGTGGGCAGGATGGTGCCCAGGAAGTTGAGGTCGAACACCCCGGTGATGGCCTCGGGGGAGAGGTCAAAGAAGCTGCACAGCCCCTCGGCGTCGATGTCGCCGTCCTCGTAATATTCCTTGTCGGTGGTGGCCTTGGGGTTGTTGCCGCCCGCGCCGTTCACAAGGATGTCGCAGGGGCCAAAGTCGGCCAGCACCTGGGCGGCCGCGGCCTGACAGCTGGCGGCGTCCACCACATTGCAGGTATAGGCTTTGGCGGCGCCGCCCTCGGCGTTGATCTCGTCGGCAAAGACCTGCGCTTTGGAGACAGTGCGGTTGAGCAAGGCCACTTTGGCCCCGGCCCGGGCCAGCACCTTGGCCATGTCGGAGCAGAGGACACCCCCCGCGCCGGTGACGACGGCGACCTTGCCGGTCAGATCGGTATCCAAAACATTCTTTTGCATCATAACATCCTCCATCATATGAAAATGTCCCGCCCAGGGACGTGCGTGAATGGGCGGGACAGGTGGGTATGGGCTTGGGCCGGACGGGCGGCCGCAGGCAGGCGCTCAGTACTTCAGGCCGAAGTCAAGCTCATAGTAGTTGCCGGCCGCGTCGCGGTAGGCGTAGGCCTTGCCGTTCTCGTCCTTGAGGCTGTCGGCCATGTACTGGTCCTTGTCGTAGCCGGGGACGTCGTTGGGGTGGGCGCAGATGCCGTCGGCGTTGACCGCCAGCACCTCATCGCCGCGGGGCAGGGTGATGGGCAGGCGGCCCACCGGCTCGAACCGGCCGAAGATGACGTCCAGGGTGGCCGAGGGGTAGGTGTCGAAGCCGGCGGTCAGGGCGTCGGCGTAGGGCTCGACGTTGCCGACCATCCAGGCCAGCGGGAAGTTGATGTTGGTGACCACCTTGCCGCCGTGGCCGTGGACGGCCGCCGCAATCTCGGGGATCCGTTTGGCACCGGCCAGGGTGGTCTCTGTGTGAGTCTCGGGCAGGGGCTTGCCGTCGTTGCCGACGTTGTGGACCACCTTATCCTCGCAGATGTCCAGCTCGAGGTAGCCCGGGGTGGCGTTGAAGTAGGCGCCGGAAGAGGGGCTGACCATCAAGATGGCGTAGTCGGCCTGGGCGGGGTCATCGGTGAGGTGGATCTCAAGGCGGGCGATCATGTCGCGCAGGGCCTTGGTGGCGGCTGCGCCCTTCTCGGCGTCCTTGGCGAAGGCTTCGGCGTAGACCTTGGCGCCGGACAGCTTGTCGCTGGTCAGGGGCAGGGTAGCGTCCTGATTCTTCAGCAGGACGACGCTCTCGCGGTGGACCAGGGATGCCTCGGCCCAGTCGGCCTCAGTGGCGACGACTTCCTCGGCGTGCTTGGGGTCGGCGTAGGGGTTCTCGAACATGCCCTGCTGGAACAGCTCGGTCAGGGTGCGGGTGACGGCGCGGTCTAGGCTCTCGTCGGTCAGGACCAGGTCCTCCTTCTTGAACCCTTCGGGGACCGGGTGGGTGTCGTAGTAGCCGTTGGTGGCGCGGTCATAGGCCTCGCGGCCCTCGGCGTTGTCGAACAGGCCGCTGATCAGGTCGACGCCCGACTGGGTGACGGCAAAGCCGATCCGCTCGGGGATGTCCAGGGCCTCGACGCCCCAGCTCATGTTGTGGGTGATGCCGGTGTCCGAGTTGATGTAGCCCTCGAAGCCCATCTGGCTGCGCAGGATGCCGTCGATGAAGACCTTGTTGTAGGCGAAGCCGTAAGGATCCATCCGCAAAGCGTTCCCTTCGCAGTCGGTCTGGGCGGCGCTCTTTTCGGAGGCGGGCTTGGGGTAGTAGGGCATGATGGACGCCGCATGGTACTTGACCGCCGGGCGGAAGGTAGGGATGTGGTACTTCTGGAGGGAACCCTCGGTGGCGTAGACGTTCCACTGGCCGGCGGCGTAGTGGGGATCAAAGCCGTTCTCGCGGGCACCGCCGCCGGGGAAGTGCTTGACGGTCATCGAGACGCCGTCCTTGGTGACGCCGTCAGGGCTGCCCTGGATGCCGGGGATCAGGTGCTCGAAGATCTTCTCGATCAGCTTGGGATCCTCGCCGAAGGTGCCGAAGGTGCGCTGCCAGCGGGGGTCGCTGACGCAGTCGGCCATGTACATATAGCCTTTCCGCAGGCCGCAGGCGTCCCACTCGCGGCGGATGCAGTCGGCGAACTTGTCGATGATGGCCATGTCGCCGTTCTCGCCGCGGACGGCCGCCGCGATGCCCAGGGTGCCGGGCCAGGTGGCAAAGACGCCCGAGGCGTCGTTCATCCCGAAGACGACCTCGCCGTTCTCATTCCGGGAGTTGGAGACCACCTGCACCGGGACGAAGTGGTCGCCGTCGGCGGGGACGGCGTGGGGCTGGTTGAGCCAGTCGGCCATGTAAGAGGGGGTGGGGTTGGCGCGGAGGATCAGGTGGCGGTTGAACCAGTCCTTGATGAGGGTGGTGGTGCCAGGCAGGTGCTGCTCGCCGAAAATGGTCTTGCCGTTGAACTCGGCGTCGTCCAGCACGTCGGACTCGTCGGGGACCACCTTGTGGTCGGCAGAGGGGGCGGGGCATTCGGCACCCATCCGCCAGTCGGAGATGAAGAGCTGGGCAATCTTCTCGTCCACAGACAGGGTCTTGACGTAGGCGGCGGCCCGCTCCTCAGGGGAGAGGCGCCAGTCGTTGACGGGGGTGACTTCGCCCGAGCCGTCGATGTCCTTGAAGGTCAGACTGTCCTTCTCGATGACGCGGCGGGACACTGTGCCAATGGTGGGACCGTTGGGGTTGTGGTAATATTTGAGATTGTCGGATGCTTTTTTCGCCATGGATCGTTCCTCCTTATGTACAAGGCTCGGGATAGGCCGCAAAAAACCCACCTCAACTAATATATTTATTATCGCATAAAGAGGGGGAGAAAAAGGAGGATTATTTTTGGGTGAATCCGTATTATTTTTCTGTTTTGCATGATTTTAAATTCTTTTGGGAAAAGAAATCGTAAATATCGGAACAAATTCGGCCAAATGAGGCCCGCGGACCGGCCGCGCGGGGGAAAGCGTCTTTTCTGCGGTGAAGTTTTGTGATATAATAGAACAAATAAGTTGTATGAGCAGGTGCCGCAAAGGAGCAGACCGGTCACGGTACTGCAGGAGAATTGGATACGGAGAGGTGATTTTCTTGAAGGTCGAGATCAGCCGCGTGCTGGAGAAGCTGACCAGTGCGCAGAATGTCGGCTTGACGAAGATGACCCCGCCCTTCGACGGGATCGATCGTTTTGACTGCGGACTGCGGCGGGCGCTGGACGCCGAATTTGACTGGCAGGGCTTTGGGGATATGCTGCTGCACCAGGTGCCGGCAAAGACCCTGGTCTTTGCGCGGGGGATCTTTGAGCTGCACTTTGCCTTTTTTCTCATGCCGGACGAGGCGGACACCCTCTATTGCATCGGGCCGTGGGCCGCGGGCACCCGCTCGAAGGAGTCGGTCGAGTGGTGCCGCACCTACCTGGACGAGAAGGCCCAGAAGGTGGTGCAGGAATATTACAACGGGGTTAAACAGCTGGACGACACCTCGGTGAAGACCAGCCTGTTCGCGGTGATCTCCCTGCTTTACCCCGACGGGGAGCTGCAGATCGAGGAGTGGCGGGAGTTCATGCCCCTCCGTTTCCGGCCCAACATCGAGAGCTTCAGCGGGCCAGCCTTCACCGAAGAGCTGCCCGCTGAGCTGGTGGCCGACCGCTACGCCGCCGAGAACCGGCTGCTGGAGGCGGTGGCCAAGGGGGACCTGACCGCCGCCATGGGCGCTTACGAGAGTTTCCGCCGCTACAAGCTGGAGCCGCGGTTCCGCAGCCCCCTGCGGGAGTTCAAGAACACCGGGATCATCTTCAACACCCTGCTGCGGAAGGCCATCGAGCAGGCCAGCGTCCACCCCTACTACATCGACCAGATCTCGGCCCGGTTCGCCATCGAGATCGAGGCGCTGGCCAGCGTAGACGAGGGCTGGGATCTGATGAGCCGGATGGTGCGGGAATACTGCGCCTATGTCCAGAGGTATTCCCTGCAGCAGTACAGCCCCCTGATCCAGAAAGTCATCAACCAGATCAACCTCCACATGGACTCCAACCTCTCCCTCAAGAACCTGGCGGCCCATTGCTACATAAGCCCCAGCTACCTGTCCAACGTCTTCAAGCAGGAGACCGGCCAGACCTTGACCGACTACATCAGCAGCCGCCGGATGGAGCGGGCAGCAAAGCTGCTGCTGACCACCAACGCCCGGGTGGCGATGGTGGCCGAGAAAGTGGGGATCCTGGACGTGAACTATTTCACCAAAATGTTCAAGAGCGCCACCGGCCAGACCCCAACCCACTACCGCCGGGACCGCCGCGCCCAGGCCTCGCTGGAGGTGGCACCGGGGGGCGCGCCCGCCCCTTCCGCCGGAGCACGAGCGGGAAAACCGAGAAAATCCTGAAAAAACTCTTGCAAAGTTGCGCGGAGTGTGCTATACTACTCCTCGCGGCCATGCTGCTATAGCTCAGTTGGTAGAGCGCATCCTTGGTAAGGATGAGGTCTCCAGTTCAAATCTGGATAGCAGCTCCATAGAGAAAGCCCTCGAAGGCAGAAGTCTTCGGGGGCTTTTCGTTTTGTCTATGTAACCGGCACGGCCGGCGGGGCGGTCAGTGTTCCAGCATACCGGCGCACTGATCCAGCAGGGTGGTGATCTGCAGGTGCTGGGGGCAGGCTCGCTCGTACTGCTTGCAGCCGATGCAGTCGGGGGCGCGGTCACCCTGGGCGGTGGCGGCGGCATAGGCAGCCTTGGCCTCGGCCTGGCGGCCGTTGGAAAGCTGCTTGTTGGCGGCGGCGAAGATCTTGGGGATGGGGATCTGCTTGGGGCAGCCCTCGGTGCAGTAGTGGCAGGCGGTGCAGGGAATGGAGGAGGAGTGCCCCATGATCTGCTGGGCCTGCTGGATGATCTGCTGTTCCTTCTCGTCCAGGGGGCGGAAGTGGGTCATGGTGGCCAGGTTGTCCTCCATCTGGGCGACGCTGGACATCCCCGACAGGACGGCCAGCACCCCGTCCAGGCTGGCGGCAAACCGCAGCGCCCAGGAGGCGTAGGAGGCGCCGGGGGCGGCCGCGTCAAAGAGGCGGCGGACCTCCTCGGGCGGGTCGGCCATGGCGCCGCCCTTGACCGGCTCCATGATGACCACTTGCTTGCCGTGGCGGCGGACGATCTCGTAGTTGGTGCGGGCCTGCACCGTGGGGTTTTCCCAGTCGGCGTAGTTGAGCTGGAGCTGGACGAAGTCGACGTCGGGGCGTTCGGTCAGGAGCTCTTCCAGCAGCTTGGGCCCGCCGTGGAAGGAGAAGCCGTAGTGCCGGATGATCCCCTTGGCCTTCTGCTCTCGGACGAAGTCCCACAGGTGGTAGCGGTCGTACTTCTCAAAGTTCTCCTCCATCATCGAGTGGAGGAGGTAGTAGTCGAAGTAGCCCGCGCCGGTCCGCTTGAGGCTGGTCTCCAGCTGCTTTTTGGCGGCCTCTTCGGTCAGGGCCTTGCCGGCGTGGAGCTTGGTAGCCAGGGTGTAGCTGTCCCGGGGGTGGCGGTTGACCAGCGCCTTTTTGGCGGCCTCCTCCGAGCCGATGTAGACGTAAGCGGTGTCAAAGTAGGTGAAGCCGGCGTCGAGGAAGAGGTCGACCATCCTGCTGGTCTGCTCGATGTCGATGCCGAGGCCCTTCTTGGGCAGGCGCATCAGGCCAAAGCCAAGGGGCCCTCTCTGGGTGGATTCAGACAATTCCATTCTCTCCTTATCATCTGGAAAAAAGCGGTCAAAAAACGGCAGGGGCGGCCCGGCGGCAGATGCCTGCCGCCCTGCTTCAGATTATACACCACCGGCCCGCCCTTCTTCAATAGCCGGCGGCCGGCGGCGCAAAAGAATGCAGGTTTCACATTTTGAAACCGCAGTTCGTAACACAGGCAACGAAATCTTCATATTTTTGCTATATGGCAAAAACATTTGCGTGTTACACTGTCTTTAGTCAGCCGCGCGGCGGGGGCCTGCGGGCCTGCCGCAAGGGCGCGGAAGCAAGAAGAAATCCAGAAAGGATTGTATGTTTATGAAGACAAGACCAAAAAAACGCATCTGGATCCCCATTGCCATCCTGGCGGCGGTGGCGGTTGTGGTGCTGGCGACGGTGTTTTTCATTGCGCCGGCGGTGGGCCGCTGGTTCACCAGCCAGGAGACCCGGGTCCGGGACGGCTGGGCCGTCGACGTCGGCGACCTGATCGGCGTCAACGAGGAACACCAGATCGAGATCCGGACCGCCGCGGCTGATGCCAGCATCACGGTGCTGCAGCTGGTGCCGGTGGAGATCAACGAAGAGGGCTTTACTTATTACGACACCGGCGTCCAGCAGCGGATCCGCCGGATACTGGACGAGGGACACAGCCTGTCCGGCGAGAGCGGGGTCAGCTGGACGGCGGAGACCCCGCTGGCCGTCCTCAACCCCTTCGGCACCGGAGCCAACGGCCTCTACCTCTACTTTGAGACCGATCTGCCCACCCGGGTGGAGTATGCCGTCCATGTGGAGGACGAGCGGATCCCTGACTTCACCGCCACGGCAGCCGACGCTTCGGGGGAGGAATACACCACCACCCACGAGTTCCAGCTGATTGGGCTGGTACCCGGCGAAACCAACGAGGTCACCATGACCGTCCGGGGCAGCTGGGGGAACGTCCGCCAGCGGGTGCGGTTCACCATCACCATGCCGGAGACCTATTCCGGCTATGCCACCGTCCTGGAGACGACTGACGGCCCCAGCACCCAGAGCCAGGACGACGGCCTCTTCGCCATGATGCGGACCAACGGCTATCTCGGCTACGGTTTCTTCTTTGACAACAGCGGGGTGATGCGGTACGAGATGGTGCTGGAAGGCTTCGGGATGGACCGTATCCTGGAATACGACGGTGAGATCGTCACCTGCGTCTCGGCCAACAAGCTGGCGCGGATCAACGGCCTGGGCGAGGTGGAGCAGGTCTACCCGCTGGGGGACTATGAGCTCCACCACGACATCAACTACGGCCGCGACGGAACGGTGGTGGCCCTGGCGGAAGCCGCCGGCGCCACCGACGTCGAGGATATCGTCCTGGAGATCGACCTGGCCACCGGCGAAGTGACCGAGCTGCTGGACTACAAGGACCTGATGGCCGATTACCACGCCCAGACCCGGGTAGTCGGCCCCACCGACCCCTTCTTTTGGCAGGCGGGGGAACAGGACTGGATTCATCTGAACACCATCCAGTATCTGCCCGAGACCGACAGCCTGGTGGTTTCCTCCCGGGAGACTTCCACCGTCATCAAGGCGGACAACGTCCACACCAGCCCGGCCATCGACTGGTTCTGCGGCGACCCGGCCTTCTGGCAGGGCACCGGGTATGAGGAATACTGTCTGACCCCGGTGAACGACTTCACCTGGCAGTACGGACAGCACAGCGTCGAATACGCCCCCGGCGAGGAGAACGGCGTCTGCTACCTGCGGATGTACAACAACAACTATTGGGCCCTGTCCTCCCGGGACGGCTACGACCCCGACCTGGACGAGACTGTCTGCACCGACACATACGGCGGCGCCGGCTACAACAGCTATACCTACGTCTACCGGATCGACGAGAACGCCGGCACGGTGGAGCTGGTGGAGTCCTTCCCTGTGCCCTATTCCAGCATCGTCTCCAACTCCACCATGAACGAAGAGAGCGGCAACTGGGTGGTCAACAGCGGGGTGGCCAACGTCTTCGGTGAGTACGACGCCGACGGCCAGCTCATCCGGCAGTACGCCTACGACTGCAATATGCAGGGCTACCGCACCTTCAAGTATGACTGCGAAGGCTTCTGGTTCCAGCCAGCGGCATAAAACGGGGCAGAACAAACAGCAGAAGATAAAAACAGACCGCGGCTCCGTGCAGGGCCGCGGCCTTTTTGCGTCTGTTTGCAGGTCAAGAGAGCTCGAACATTCCGTGGTAGAGCTGATAATATTTGCCCTTCTGGGCCAGCAGGGCGTCGTGATCGCCCCGCTCGACGATCTGCCCCTGCTCCAGCACCATGATGGCATTGGCGTTCCGGACGGTGGACAGCCGGTGGGCGATGACAAAGACGGTCCGGCCTTCCATCAGCTGGTCCATCCCCTTCTCGATCAGGGCCTCGGTGCGGGTGTCGATCGAGCTGGTGGCCTCGTCCAGGATGAGGACGGGCGGGTTGGCCACGGCGGCCCGGGCGATGGCCAGCAGCTGGCGCTGGCCCTGGGAGAGGCTGGCGCCGTCCGAGGTGATCCGGGTGTCGTAGCCCTGGGGCAGGCGGCGGATGAAGCTGTCGGCGTTGGCGATCCTGGCGGCGGCGATGATCTCCTCCCGGGTGGCGTCCAGCTTGCCGAAGCGGATGTTGTCGGCGATGGTGCCGGTGAAGAGGTGGGTGTCCTGGAGGACGATCCCGAGGCTGCGCCGGAGGGAGTCCTTCTCGATCTGGCACACGTCGATGCCGTCATAGGTGACGCTGCCGTCGTCGATGTCGTAGAAGCGGTTGATGAGGTTGGTGATGGTGGTCTTGCCCGCGCCGGTG
>CAZEIG010000022.1:13634-16928 GCA_964511805.1 uncultured Faecalibacterium sp. | reverse complement strand
AGGCACAGCCGAAGCTGTGCCTTTCGCCGCCCATATTTAATCCATGATGCCAATTTTGTTCCCATTCTCATACATATCTTCAAGGTATTCACCCTGGTTTGCGCCAGCGTTGGGGACATTCTCAAATCCCGGCAGTCCGCCGCTGGTATTGGTGGAGGGAGGAACAGGCGGTTCATAGGTGTCGTGGTCCTCCGGTGTAGGCGTCCCCTCCACAGGGGTGCCGTCTGGCTTCTGGCTGGGATCGGTCAGGAATTCCTCACCCGGCATTTCCGGCTTGACCGGGTCGGCCTGGATGGTCTGCTCGGTGCCCGTGGAGTCGGCTCCGTTCCCGGAGTTTTCGCTGAGATCGCCGGATGGGATCTCCGGGTCAACCGTCACATCAGCCTCAGCCTGTTCGCCGTCGTCCGGGGCGTCGGTATTCAGCGCGCCGCTGTCCGGGTCCACCACCACATCCCCCTGCTGGGAGCTACTGGGCGGGAGGTCGCCATCCGTGACCGTTTCTCCCGCAAACCGGCCTGCAATTACCACGACCAGCACAGCGCAGACCGCAAGGCAGCCCGCGATGGTCAGCCACTTCTTGGTGCTGTTATTCATAGATCAATTCCTCCTTTTCTGTCGGTCAGGACTTTTTCCATTCTCTCTTGGCCTCTGACCGGGCAGGGGGACGATTTGGTATGCCCTTTTATTGTCCTATATCACCCGGTCTTTGTCAACACGAACCCTACCACAAGAGATGTCCAAAGTCTATGAGACCAATAGAAAACTTTTTGAAAACTGCATTAAAATCGGGGGGTATAGCCCGCGCTGACTCCCACCGTCATCCGCATGGGCGGCAGAAGTTCTCCGCCAAAGGATACCGGGACCTCCAGCTCGATCTCGCAGTCCGCCACGAAGCGGTTTCCCGCGCTGTCGCCGGAGGCAAAGGGAGCGTTGGTGATCTCCACATTTAGCCCCCACACCCGGAACTCTATCGCACCGTCCCCAGTGTATTGGGTATGGTATCCGCCTCGATAGGTCAGGTTCAGCAGTTCGTCCAGGCGGCCATAGATATCGCCGTAATCCAGCGACTCCTCAAAATCACCGGCCAGCGGCTGATAGGCGCCGGAGTAGCCCTCCCGGACGCCATGGTACACATCGTCATAGTTGTCGTTCACGGCGGAGATCACCGCCTCCTGCACCGCGTCCCGAACGCCCTGTGCCACGAGCAGCAGACGAAAATATTCGCTGATACCGCACAGAATGATGATGAGGGAGAGCGTGATGGCGACGATAAGGGGAAAGGACGCGCCGCGGCGGTCCTGCAGGATCTGCCGCAGCCTGTTCATTTCCAGTACACCTCGCTTTTGCCGGTGGCATCCGCCCGCAGAGTGGTGGGGAAACTGCCAAAGCCCCCGAACAGTCCAAGATCGGTTTCATAGGTGAGGGTCACGGTAATTTCCTCGTTGAGTTGGATACGGCCGGTGTCACTCCACTGGATGTCCGGGTCCAGCCCCGTCTGCTCCCGCAGAGCCTGTTCCCGCCGGTCTGTCTCCGAACCGACCCGCCCGGCGATTTCAGCCTCCCGCACCAGCTCCGTGGCAAAGGTGTCCAGATGTTGTTTGGCGATGAAGATTGGGAACAGCTTGACCGCAAAGGCGATGACCAGCATGGCGCAGAGGACGAGGACGCACACATCGATGTATCCCTCGCCTCGCCGGGATTTCAAAATCTTCTTGAACACTGGTTTGACCACCTCCAAAAACATCCCGCCCAGGGAGAAGATGATCTCATAGATGATGATGGCCAAATAGGTCACCAGGAAGCACATCAGCAGGACGAAGGAGAACACCCGGATCTTGGGGGGGATCTTCATGGCTTTCGCCTTGAGCCGCTGCAGTTCCAGCTGTTTCATATCATGGGAGAGCATCTGGAAGTAGTTGATCCCGTTGTCGCCCCGCAGGACGCCGACCAGCCCCCGCACCACATCCGAGAGGAGGGGTGAATTGAACCGGGCCTCGAACCGGGTCAGGGCGGCCTCATAGGAGCCGGACCGCATATCCGCCGTGAGGACATCCAGTTCAGAGACAAAGACCGGGCCGGCGCTCTGCTTGTAGTGTTCCAGCATGCTCAGCACATCCCGGCTGGCCGCCAGCTCCTGGGTGATGGTGGCCACGAACCGGGGCAGCTCTGCTTTGATCTCCTCCCGCTTGGCGGACAGCTTCTCGTCCGCCCGGCGGATCTCTTTGAAGTAAACCGCCACAGCCAGGAAAACGATCACCAGGGCCAGCAGGGGGAAGATCAGCATACAGGGGATGATGGCCAGCAGGACCGCGCCGGTCTTGACCATGGCAAAGGCGCTGTACTCCTCCGGTGTCATGTTCAGCCCCGCGGCGGCCAGCACGTTCCGGAGCCGGCTCCGCTTGTACTCATCCATGTGGATGTGGGGAGCCAGCCTGACCGCCCAGCCCATGAGGAGCGCCTCCACGCTGCGGGCCTGCTTTTTCTCCCGGCGCCCCACGGACAGCATGGCCCGCTGGGTGGCCAGGCGCGGGAGTTTCAGCAGATCAGCGGCAATAAAAAACAGGCCAAGGGCCAAAAGGAGGCCAAAAGCAAATAACATCAACTGCATCTCTCTTATCCTTTCTCATCCGCCCATCCCAAGGGATGGTCCCGCGGGCCAATTCTCGATCTGCTGGGAAGATCGGAGCGTTTGCTTCAACCAGGCCCGAATGATTTCGCGGTTTTCCGGCGTGTCAATGTAAAGGCCGTCCGGCACATGCTCCATGCCGCGGATCAGTTTCACCCCGTCAAGCTCAGCGGCGATGGCCGCGTCAGAATCGGTTTCAAACTCCATCCGTTCATCATTTCTCTCGATATGGAGGGCATTGGGGATATAATCTGACTCCTCGGTGCAGATGCAGATGATATACCCTTTGGGGTGTTCTGTCATCGCCATCACCTCCGGTACTCGATGGGCTGGGTCAGCTTGATGACCGCCGCCGTGCTGACAAAGAGGATCACGGCGATTACCGCCAGAATCATCTGGCCCATGGGCGTGTGCATCAGCACCTCATACCAGTCCGCGTTGAGCCAGTACAGAAGTGGGATGTTCCCAATGACCAGGATCTGCATGGTGATGAACTCCTTCCGCGGCTCCACCACCATGTTCTCCAACTCCCCGTTGACGATCCGCATGTCGGAGAGTTTGGCCACGATGGGCGTCAGCGTGGTCTTGAGGCCCCGGTCATGGCGGCAGGCCAGCAGAGCCGCCACCCACTCCCGGAATACCGCGTTGTCGATCTTCGTCCCCATGTC
>CAZEIG010000022.1:0-13534 GCA_964511805.1 uncultured Faecalibacterium sp. | reverse complement strand
GCAGAGCCGCCACCCACTCCCGGAATACCGCGTTGTCGATCTTCGTCCCCATGTCGTGGAGCGCCGCATCCACATCCGGGTCTACCAGCTGGATGCGGGCCAAAAATTCCGCGAACACGCTTTTGACTGGCGGGTTGAGGTAATTGAGATTCTCCTCCACCGCTGTCTGGATGTCCTCGCTGCGAAGGTAGGCCGTGGTGATGATGGACAGGGCCGTTTCCAGCTCGGCGGCGATGTTCTTCTTGAAGTGGGAGGCAGTCAGCCGGATGAACTGAAACGGCACCAGCATCAGGCCGACGGCCAACACGGGCACCAGGAAGTAATTGCCCAGCATCAGGGCGACAAACGCCCCAATCATAAAGAGCAGCAGGGACAGGGCGCATACCATGGGGAACTTGACGGCCCGGCCGGTCATTTGGAGAATGCTCTGGGCCTCCTCGATCTCCCGGCGCAGGAACGATTTCTTTTTGCGCCGGGTACTCTCGTTGACCTCGGCGCGGATGCTCTTGGGCCTGCTGGTGATCCTCTGGAACACCCCCTCGGTGAAGTCCATGGGGGTGATATGGAGGAGCAGGAAACATCCCACGATCAGTCCGATGCAGGAGATCAGCTGAATGGCAGTCACGCGGGTTCGCCTCCTTTCTCGTTTGGATTCGGTTTGGCCGCCGGCTTTTGAGCCTGGGCCGTTTTCGGCTTGGTCGCCTTGGGTTTTGGCGGACTGGGCTTTTTGACGATCAGCTGTTTCAGCACCTTCTGGGGCATTCCGTTCTCAATGAACCGCTTCTGCAGGCTCTCCGAGATGGGATTCACCGCCTCGTGGCGGCCGCTGCCGCGGTATTTGCCGTCCACCAGCTGGTTCTCCTCGATTTTGAAGTGATAGAGGGTGTTGTACCGGCGCTCCCCATTGGGCAGGATCTCGCACTCCATGATCTCCATGATCTTGCGGCTCTTGTCCTCCAGCTGCTTGGCGAACACCACAATGGGAAACGCCTCGGTGACCAGATCCATGAGGGTGTCGTCGGCCATCTCATGCTTGCGCTTGCACAAAGTGACCATGCGCCGCCAGGTGGCCTGCGAGGAGTTGGAGTGGATGGTGGTCAGCACCCCGTGGCCGGTGCGGGCCGCCTCCTGCGCGGCGTATGCCTCAGCGGAGCGCATCTCGCCCACGCAGATGATGTCGGGGTGGTACCGCAGGGCCATGTCCAGCAGCATATCCTGATCGATGTTCTGCTTGGCGTTCTCACTCTCGCGGGTGATGGTGTGGATGACGCTGTTGCAGACCCGCCCGTCCTGCTCCCGCACCAGATCCAATTCACGGGAACCGTTCTCAATGGTGAAGATGCGCTTGTTGTCCGGGATGGTGGTCAAAAGCCAGCCCGCCACCGTGGTCTTGCCCGAGCCGGTGGCCCCGGCCACGCAGACGGAGACGCCGTACCGCAGGCAGGCGGCCAGAAAGTCCAGCATGGGGCCGGTGGCTGTACCGCCCTTCACAAAGTCCTCCTTCTGCATATTCTGGGGATTGACGATTCGAATGGAGGCAGTGACCCCCACATCCTCGTCTACCAGTGGGGTCTTGAGGACAGCGATGCGGATATTCTTGGACAGGTGGCCCAGGACGGCGGGGCTGGCGTTGTCCAGCACCATGCCGCTGACATGGAGCATCCGGCGGATGACATTGATAGCGTGTTCCGGTGAGTCGAAGTGTTCCTCCAGCTTGACCGTCTCGCCGGTGGCATACAGCACCTCGATGTCCCGCCAGGAGTTCACATTGATCTCCTCGATGCCGGAGCCAAAGATGTACTTGGTCAGCAGGCCAAACTCCGCCATCTCCGTGTAGAGGGCGTCCACCAGCTGGACGGCAGTATAGCCCTTGACCGCGATGCGGCGGTCCTGCACATATTTGGTGATGTAGCGTTTGATCTGGGCCTTGGCGTCCTCGCCCACGCCGTCTGTGATGAGAGAGGAATAGTTGCCGGAGATGTACTCCTGCACATCCTTCAGCACCGCGCTGAACTCCTGTGTATCATCCTCCGGGGTAAAGAACAGGGAGTGGGCCCGGCCGCCGCGGGATGGGTCGGCCGCGATTGTCCGCTGCTCTGTGCTGTCCGGCTCCTCGGGCGGCTCCGGCGCATCCGGAACAACGGGCGCTGCCGGCGGCTCCGTGTCAGGGCCATCGGCGGGCGGTTCCGGTGCATTGGGAACAGGTTCGCCCACGGGCCAGTCCTTTCCGAAATAGAGGGGGATCTCCTTCTCGCCGCCGTCCCTCTGCACTGTGATATGCTCCACGGGCTTTTCCTCCGGAGCCGGCTGAGGAGAGAACAGGGACGCGCTTCGCTTTTGCCCTAACACCCAAACACCTCCCTTGCGATCTTTTCAATCTCCTTCCGGAAGACCCGGCTGTCCTTCATGGAGAGATCCGCCAGCAGATTTCCGGCCAAGTAATGTCCCTCCAACTCCGGCGAGTGGGGCAGGGTGAAGGATACGGTGCCCAGGGCCTGACTCATGTGGTCGCCGGCCTGCTGGGGCTTCACATTGCTGGCGGTCTTGTACTGCTTGTCCGCGTCCCACTTGGCGTCCCGTAGGAGGGGGAGCTGGCTGGACAGGTAGCTGATGGACTTCAGGTCCGCGTTGGCCAGCCGCAGGACGGAGTCCGCCTCCATCAGCGCCACAGCGGACAGGATGTCGTTGGCGATGTAGCTGCCGCAGTCGATCACCACATAGGGGGCGATGTTCCGCAGGCAGTCAATGAGTTCCCTGGCCTGCACCTCGCTGTAGGGCGGATAGGTGTACTCGTTTTCCCCCTTGAGCATCCCCAGCATGGTGAGATAGCTCAGCCGCTTGTGGGTGACCAGATTGTTCTTGACCAGATTCTCCGACACATGGGCGGCGGCCAGCACGCTCCCCAGGGAGCGTTCACACTCCAGATCCGAGGCGGGGCAGATGCAGGGCAGCATGGGGGCGGTCATGTCGCATAGCAGGAGGACCACATTCCGGCGCTTGTCCGCCAGATATTTGGCCAGCCGGACGGCGGCCGTCGTCTTTCCGCTGCCGGGGCTGCCCCACACCGCCAGCACCCCGCCGCCCTGCTCCTCCGGCTCATAGGCGTCCCCATCCCCAGACGCGCGGGAGAAGATCCCGCCCTTTTTGAAGTTCAGCATCAGGCCACCTCCTGGGGTTCCTCGGATGTGGCACTCGTTCCTTCCTCAGCGGTTTCCGGTACCTCACTGGGGGCGGCAGGCTCGGCCGGCACCTCCTCCGGCTCAGGCTCCGGGGGATACAACTCGTTCAGCACTTCCGCCTGGGCGTCCAGGAACTGATCGGCGTTCTCCCGGTCCCCCCGATAGACCAGCGCCAGGTGGATGGTGCCCTCGGCCTCCAGCTCGGCCAGCACCTTGGCCTGCTCCGAGTACACCAGCAGGGTGACGGTGTCCGGCAGTTCCCGATCCTCGCCGTCCTCCGGCGTCTCCCCGGTGTTGGCGTCATACCCGGAGGACGCCGTGACGCTGATGACCTCCACATACTGCAGTTCAGCGGGCACTACGGTCTGGCCCATCTGCTGATAGTCCGGCGCGATCACAGAGACGACGTCACCGCTCTGCAGCTTGCCGGAGAGTCCCTCCGCAAAGCTCTTGATGGACACGGAGATGGCCTGCTGGGTGCCGTCCAGGTCGTAGAGATAGGCGTTGTCTGCGGCGGGGACATCGGACAGCTTGGAGCTGATGATATAGTCACCCACGGCCAGATCCGCCGTGGCATATCTGCCCACGACCGTTTCGGTCTGCCGGATCACATCCTCCGGCAGATTGTAACCGCCCACCTCCACGGCCTGGACCATATCCTCCGTGATCTCGTCCCCGGCCCGAATGGGCTGGAAAACCCGGACGATCTCCGCTCTCTGGGACACAGCTTGATTGAACAGCGGGGTCAGGCCGAAGCAGATCAGCAGGGACAGCAGAATGCAGATCACACCCACGACGGTGCGGTTTTTCAAAAAACTCATGGAATCCCTCCTCGAATATAAGTGAAATCAAAAACAGGGAGTTTACAGCCGGTGCGCGCGAGGGGGTTTCTTTACACGGCCCCGCTTCCATTTGGGGAGCAGGACAGCGGCCGCAGCCAGCGGCAGGGTCACTCCGGCGGCGAGGATGGCAGTCTTTTTGTTGAACGGAACCTTTTTCATAGCAAACCTCCACAGGTCAGAAAATATAGAACGGCAAAGCCGGCAGATAGAAAGGGGCCAAGCGGCATGGCCGCCTGGCCCTTGGGCAGATCGGAATGGTGAGTAATTTTTCGGAACAACGCCGCGGCACAGGAGAACAGCACCGCCAGCAGCAGGCCCAGGGCCAGCCCCCACAGGCCGGGCCAAAATCCCAGCACGAAGCCGGCCGCGGCGGTGAGTTTGATGTCGCCGCCGCCCATGCCGTCCGGCTGGATCAGAGCCGCGATGAACAGGGGCAGAGCCGCCAGAACACCCACCAGCCGGGCGGGGCTGAAGGAGATCAGCCCCGCCGCGGCGGTCAGCAGGCAGATGGAATCAGGGATAATGTGTTTCCGGCAGTCCACGATGGACGCCGTCACCAACGCGCCAAGAAACCATACGCCCTGCAGAGCCATATCAGCCGTTATAGTCAAACATCTCCTCCACCCGCTGGGTGACGGTGGGCAGGACCGTGTCCCCGAACAGGGTGTAGAGGCCGGCCAGGAGCAGGGCGCCCAGCACCACGGCGATCAGGATCTTGATGGCGGTGTCGATGTAGCCCTCGCCGCGGGTGTTGGAGAGAGGGGCGGTCAGGCGGGCGCGGGCGCAGGCCATGGCGCAGTGGGCCTTGCAGGTCATGGTCTTCACGGTATTGGTCATCTGGTTGAACATCTTCTTCATAGTGTAAGTCCTCCTCATTAAAATAAAAGATTTTATGGATAGATCGGTGTTTATGGGTGCGGTGTGGTCAGCAGGTCACATCCCCATCTCCGGGGGCTGTGCCTGCTGTGCCGTAGGGTCCGGCGGACTCTGCCTCATCTGTCCCTGGGCCATGCCCTGGGTCAGCGCCTGCTGATAGGCCCCGATCACGGCGGCGTCAAACTCGGCACGGGCCTCCTTGGTACAGGGGAAGCAGATGTCCCTGTATTCTCCGTTTCCCGCCCGGTAGCTGGGCAAAGAGACAAACAGCCCCTTGGAGCTGTCCATCACCTTCACACCCCGGATGGCAAAACAGCCGTTGAGGTTGACGGAGGCGGTGGCCTTGCAGGTGCCCTCCGGGCGGAGGGTGTGGATGCGGACGTCATACCGCATGGGCAGGGGCTGAGGCTCCTGCTGGGGGGCAGTCTGGGGCTCTGCCTTGGGTGTCTGGGCTTTTGCCATTTGGATCGCTCCTCCTTTTCTGAATTCCTGTCATAAAAATGAGCGGCCCCGCCGCTCTGGGGTCACAGGGTCATGGTCATCCCCACCTCCTGTTCCGGGGCATCCAGCTGGACGGGGACAATGGACCTTTTGTCCACATAGTAGAACTCGCTGCCGCCCCCATCGTAAAGTTCGATCACATCGGAGATGGCCAGCGGCTGGCCATCCGGCCCCAGCTTCTGGCGGCAGAAGGCCTCCCACAGTCCCTCCAGGTCGTTGGTCCCCACCTCACCGTCAAAGACCACCTGATACCGGGCGAGATCAGGACCGTCGTACTCCGCCCTCATTCTGTCCAGACCGATAAAGCGCATGGTGATGGGGGCCGTGGGGCCCAGCTGCCAGATCCGGCAGGACTTGAGCGGTTTTCCGTTGTCAGCAGCCGACTGGTACCCGCCGCTGGCCAGACGGTCGTATATGCCGTCCACCCACTGGACAGCCAGCCCCTTTTTCTCCAGCCATTCCTCCAGATCCGGGCGGCGGAACATGGGATCGGCCGTCACGCCGCCGTCCCTCTGGTAGCCTATCGGGTTCCCATAGTACAGCAGGCACTTGTTCTTCAGTTCAATGCTGCGCATGGCGGCGCATCTCCTTTCTTCGTCAAGTCATATTCATTCCTCCCATGCCCTGGGCCTGTCCCAACAGCTCGTCCAGCTTTTCCCGCGCCCAGTCAGGGAGGCACTCCTCCTTCAGAACGCCGATAAAGTCCGTCCGGTTCCAGCGGGCCATCTCCCCGTCGCCCAGACAGGTGCAGCGGATGGACCGGCCGATGGCGGTGGGGCTGCATCCGAAGCCGTCGTGGGCGTACCAGAGCTGATTTTGAGGACTCCAGCAGCTCTCCTTGAGGGCCTTGGTGCTGAGGACCAGCACGCGCCTCTCATAGTCCAGCGCCGAAAAGGAGTCCGGCTCACAGTGCTCCGGCCCGAACAGCTCCAGCTTGTCATACGCCTCCCGCACCTGACCGACAAAGGCGTCCAGGCTGGCGCCGGCGGTGTCCACGGCAAAATAGCGGTTGTGGATACCGTCATCCGGGATATAGGCGTTTTTCTGCCACTGGCGGTTCTCCTCGCTGAGATATTGCTCATAGCTCGGCGCGGCGTCCCGGAGTGTGTTGGCCAAAACGAAAATAGTGCGCCGGAATCCCCAGCGGTCCAGGATGCTCTGGGACGCCTCGGACTGCAGGGAGCCATCTGTGGTGCTGTAGGCACAGATCGCGGCCTCAATGTCTCTGGCGCAGGACACATTGGCCCGGAAGCTCGCCTCCCAGAGCGACGATTCTCCCAGCCGGTGGGCATCTGTCTGGGAGTAGGGATAGAAGTACACGTCACACTCCATAGACGGTATCTCCCACCATCAGGCGCTCCTCCAGTTCCCCAAGGCACACGCCCATATTGGCGAACAGTTCCACCAGGTTGGGAGGGACATCCCGCAGGTCGTGGTCATATCCGGCCTCGCAGATGGTGACGGTATTTTCCTCCTCATCCACATAGGCACAGAGCTTGGCGCCTGCGGGGATGCCGGCCTCCTCCCGCAGATCATCCGGCAGGGTGATGTCATCGTACTCAAAGGCATCGAAGGGGCACTCGCCATCGCATCCATCGCAGAAGCCGCAGACCTTGGCCAGGTGCACCAGCAGATCCACGCTCAGCTGATGCAGGGATTCCGCCGCCTGGAGCAGTTCCTTTGCGGTCATCTCCTTCTTCAGTACAACGACCGCATCCTCCAGTCCGTGGAGTTCAACCGCGCCCTCTTTTCCGAAGCCGCTGATTTTGAAGAGACTGGAGGGGATTTTGACGCGGCCGTTGCTCATCTGCTTATCAAATTTCATGTTTATTCCTCCATTACATCATGATTGTATGGGCGGACAGGTTCACGGTTCCGGGGCCGTCATAGGAATACTTCTGATTGTGCCACTGGCGCAGCTCCTCCCCGTGAGGCCAGAAACGGGACAGGGCATGGACGGCACAGTCGTACTGAAATCCGGTCAGTAATTCGGTGTCAGCCTGGCGGCCGGTGCGTTCCGCGATGTCCGGCAGGGCTGCGCCAGCCTCCAGTTCTTTCTCCATCAGATCCGCCCAGCGTTCCACATACCGGACAACCGCCCTGTCATATCCAGTGGTGCTGTTGGCCTTCTGAAAGGCTTGATATTCCTGCTCCATTCCAAGTTTGATTTTCATGGTTCACCTCATTTTTTGATGATCACCCCATAACGGGGGACACCTGCTCCTGCACCTGCGGTGCGGGCAGCTGTTCCCGAAAGGCCGCCAGATCTTCCGGGGAGGGGCAGAAGTTCTGCCCCTCCAGCGCCGTCAGGAGCGCGTAGGTCTGGCCCACCTCCGTAAGCAGGGCATGGAGTCCTTTCCCATCCAGCCCAGCGCCCATCCTTCGGACATAGGCGCTGAATTGGATCTGGTACCGCTCCTGGTTGGGGATGGCGTTCAGGTGCAGATTCAGTCCAAGGTAGGCATCATCATTTGGATGGACATAGATATGGCCCACCACACTGGGGAGGACCTGCAGGCGGCCCTGGCTCATCTCCCCGATCAGCTGGGCCGCCCGCTGAAGCTTCTCCAGTTCACCCAGGCTTTCCGTCAAGCAATTCACCTCCGTTCCAGTCAAACAGGGTCAGCTGAGATGGGAGCGCCCGGCTTCGCTCCTGCAGGTCATAATTGGCGATGAGCAGTTCCGGGAACTGACACCCGTTGTCGTACCGCTGCTTGATGTTGTTGAGCCGGGTGGTCTCCATGAGGGAGATCCCCGGCAGGTCGTACAGGCCACGGACGAAGGCGTCGTCGTTGTAGGAGAGCAGGAATTTCCCCTCGATCCCCATCAGAGTGTCCCGCAGGCGGATGTGGTCCGCCTCGGTGAAGCCGTCCTCACCGATATTCTGGTAATACCCTTCCGTGGCGTGGTAGGGCGGGTCCAGATAGAAAAAACTCACCGGGCGGTCGTACTGCCGGATGATTTTTTCAAAGTCCTTCTTCTCGATGACTACCTTGGCCAGCCGCCGGTGGGCCTGCTCGATGAGGGGAAAATTGCTCCACATATCGTGGGGCTGGCTGCCGAAGCTGGTCAGCCCGGAGGCGTAGCTGTACCGGATCAGCTGATAGAACCACGCCGCCCGCAGGACGTCGCTGGCAGGGCTGTCCCGCGCCAGGGCGGAGCGGATGCGGTCGAAATCCTCCCGCGCGTTCAGCACATATTTCAGCGCCTCGATCAGTTCCTTCGGCTTTTCCCGGACGCAGCGGTACAGGTTGACCAGCAGACCGTTGAAGTCGTTGTAGACCTCAAAATCGTTGCCAGGGGGCTTGTGGAACAGCACCCAGCCGCCTCCGCCGAAGACCTCGATGTACCGCTCATAGTAGAGGGGGAACAGCTGGACGATCAGTTCCCGCAGGGCTTTCTTGCCTCCGATCCAGGACATGAAGCTGTTCAGGGGACATCACCCCCGTCCAGTGGGAGGCGGGTCTGCTCCGTGTCAAACCGTTCCAGAGAGCGGTTCAGGCCGTGAATGGCGGCGGCGATGCCGCTGATCCGCCGGGTCAGGTGGGCGATGGTGGCGCGCACCTCCTGTTCCGTGGCGGCGTAGAAGTAGCCGCTCCCGCTGCTGGCGATGGGCACGCCGTCCCGCCGCAGGCGGTTGACCAGATGGCGCACCTCGATGCCCTTGATGGAAAAGGTCAGTTCCAGTTCCCGGCTGGTGGCGGCGTTGAACTCCCCCAGATGGTACTGTTCCAGATATTCCGCCAGCCGTTCTTTTTCCATAGACGCTCCTTTCCGGAGCCGGTTCTCCGAAAAAGGGCGCAAAAAAAGAAGGGGCCGTTCCCCATTCGGAAAACGGCCCCTGCATGATTTCAGATACCAATCTACTTATTTTATTTGATCACCCCCAGTTCCCGCAGCAGGCGGACACAGTCCTTTGCCCCTTGGGTGTAGAGGCGGCGGCGCTGCTTCTGCGCCACATGATTGAGCTGCGTGATGTAATCCAGCATCAGCGTCCGCTGGGGTTCCCCCAGCCGGGGATCACGGCGGATCTCGTCGCTGATATCGGACATTCTTTCTTCTGCCTGTCCATCCGGCTCGATGCGGTCCAACTCCCGCAGGGCCTGCTCGATGAGCTGGTCCAGGGTATCTTCCGCGATCTGCTTGCGCTCGTCCATTGGCCTCGCCCCCTTTGCCGCAAACACTACCACACTCCGGGCGGAATAGCCATACCAATATCCAACAAAATTGCGGCGGTCACATGGACAGGGAGGAACTGGCGGATTGCTCCGGCTGGCTGTACTCATAGAAAAGTTCGCCGCCGTTCCACGCAGCATATCCGTGGTCTGTGGCGGACAGTCCATGCTGTTTCATATACGCCTCGGCGTAGGCTCTGCTGTCAAAGCAGTCCGCCAGCAGGCCGGACTTGGGGATGACGCCGTCCCGGATGGCCAGTTCCCGGCCATACTCCGCCAAGTCTATACCACGGGGAACGAAGGCGTAATGCTGGAGGTTCTGGGCGTAATCCAGTGCCTGATCCAGCCGGTGGCAGTCCTCCAGTTCCAGCACCGCCTGCCACTTGTCCAGCCAGTGGGGTTCTCCCTGACCCTGCTCCGCCCAGGCATAGCCAAAGTCGATGGCGTGGCGCACCAGTTCGCCGGCGGAGGCATACTGGGAGGGGATGTCTTCCAGCTGGGGCAGACAGCAGTCCACATCCAGCACGATGCATTCGCTGAGGGTATCCGCGTGAAGGGCATCCAGCCCCAGCAGCAGCTCGTCCGGGTAGGCGGCGTCCATATCGTCTATGGTATCAGGGAAGCCCACCCATACGCCCTCCATGTTTTCCCGGCTGGCCAGCCTGACCCGGATGGCATAGTCCCCGGTGACGGGCTGTTGCAGTGTCGGGGAGTCCTCTATGAAAGGACTGGTAAGCATGACCATGCGCACATAGTGCCCACCGCAGAAAACACCTTTTATTTTCTGATGATAGGCCGCCCCCACCTGTTCGGGATCAAGGAAGGGCAGAGCAGCCGCGGAGGGCTGTTCCAGATGCTCCATGACAAACCGACCAAGGGTTTCCAAATCTCCCGCGCCGTAATAGAGGTCATAGCAGGAAAGCTGATTTGCCAGACGCATCGCGTGGCCAACCTCCCGCGGCCGCTCCCGATTGAAGGCGCCGGTGAACAGAAGCCTCTCTTTTTCTGTCATATTGGCAAACCGCATCTCCAGCCAGTCATGCTCTGATTTGCTCATTTCCATGCCGTCCAGCAGATCGAACAGTCTGTCCTGTTGATTTAACACAGCTGCATCCCTCCCTTTGCTTCCTCTGTTTGTTTGGCCGCGCCCTCTGTCTGAAACTCCTGTTCAAGAATGTGAAATGGACTCCCTTTGCCGCAGCACGGGCAGGCGACGGTTCCATTGGCGGATGCGTCGATCTGTTCCTGCGTGACCACGCCGGGTTCCTGACAGCACTCGTTGACTACGGTCACCAGATGCGCGTCCTCCAGCACCTCTGGGCGAAACCTGCAGTTGAAGGAAACGAAGCCTACCCAGCGTGGATTGTCAAAGATTCGGTCCACATGAAGCTGGAGGGCTTTTTTCCTCACCGCATCAGGGGAATCTTTTGTGTAGTTGTGCTCTGACTCCCATTGGATGAGATGTCCCAGCAGCTTCTGTTCGCCCTTCCTGTGGATGAGGGCCTCGGCCAGCTGATACCATACGGTCTCCTTGATCTCGCCCATTGGGGTTCGGACGCCGGTCCACGAACTGTATTGTTTGTCGCGCCCCGACCCTGTACTGATGCTTTGGAATGTCCCGACCTCCCAGCGGATGTCCTTGAAATCCAGCGAGGACACATCGATCCCGCTCATGGATGTGATTCGATCTCGATTCATGCGAACACCCTGTCTACATCCCGGCAAACGCAGGTCCGGTTATTTCGTTTTCCTGCTGTTCTGGCCGGAACACAGGGAGCGGCACGCCGTCTTTCCGGCGGAGCAGGCCATAGTCTGTAATGACCGCGTGATCCCTCTCCAGCAGTTCCCGGCCTACCTGTCCTGCCTGCGGGGTTTGGAACAGCACCTCCGGCAGATCCGGGTATCTCTCTCGTAACGCTGCCTCCGCATAGTCCCAGGTCTGGGTCACCTCCGGCCGGAGTTCGTAGACGTCCAGGCCGTGCATCAGTTGCATGGCGTCCTGGAGGCTGGGATTCCCGCTGGCGGCCAACAGCGCCTTGTACTTGACGAGGTCGTTGGCGTCCCAGATCTGATTCTTTTGCGCCAACAACTGGGCGAATTCATTGATCTGTCTGATGCCGCCTTCCTCATCAATGGCATCGTTGATGGCGTCCCGCAGGGATGGGATCAGGCAGTCCGTACAGCGGAAGGCACATTCTTCCTCGGAGGCGACGTCCACCGCTTCCACGGCCCGCCAGATGGCGGCGTCAGTTGCGGGAAGGTCCAGAATGGCGGTCTTGTCGTTGTCATAGCTGGGGTCATCAAAGTATCCCTTGGACACCTTCAGCACCACCGGAGCGCCGGAGTGGTCGAAATAGGGCGTGACCTCCCCGCGCCGGTAGACCTCTTTGAAATCTTGGCCCGGCTCCACATAGCCCCGGCTGGTGAATACGCCGCCATGCTCCTCCTGGTGTTGTTCCCCCAGCACTTCCAGCAGCCTTTCCTGAAAGCCGCTGCCCTCCTCCGTGGTATCCAGCAGAGCCATGGCCTCGTCTGAGAGCATCTCACATGTATACAAAAGCGCCCCAAGTTCCTGTGTGTTGGAAACTTGAGGGGCCAAGAGGCAGATGTCCGTATTGAATGTCAGGTTGATCAGGCGGGGCAGAGAGATGGGGCCGGAGTACCGTTCCTTTTCCATCTTCAGCAGGCCGTCCATTCCCATTTGGTCGTCCTCGTTGAGCGTGGCAAGACGCTGGGCCAAAAGATTCAGCTCATATAAGTCGACATTGTCACCGAGCATCTCCCTCTGGATACCAGGGTACTCGATCCTGGTCAGTTCATTTTGGCAGTAGTGTCCGTCCTCGATCCGGGCCTTCTGGAGCGCGTCGTTGAATTCAGCCCAGGTCGCCGGCATTTTCAGCACAGTGGCGGTTTCATATCCCCTGGGGCCGCTGTTGTTGATCTCCACTTCAAAGATCTTCTTAGCCAAGGGTCATCCCTCCATCAGAATTTTGTTCCGGAGAGTCGAGATGTTCTGCTGGTAAATAGTGCTTGTTCACTGCTTCAAGTACGATCTCCAGCCTTTTTCTCCTGGATATAGACTGGAAGTCTCTGGTTCTGCAATAGACCTCTCCGTCCTGACCGACTGCACATAGGGCACTTTGGCCAGCGGGTCCCTTCTTTGAGGTTACCTGCAGACATCCATCTGCGCTAATATTGGTTGAAAATCCTTGTTCTGCCAAGGTATCTGATAGAGATGAGAAAAATCGTTCTGTTTCTGGATTAAGTTTCATTCAAATCCCTCCCATTTGGATCGCGCCATGATCATAGCCACTGTTGTTATCCTCCGATAAATTTCGGCCCATTTCTTCTTGGATCTCATAATGTCTTGGGTCCGCCCCCGGCACATCCCAACCCGCCATCGACCCGATCTCCATGGCCTGGCGTTGGGCAGGGGTGACGCCCAGGTTCTCATTCAGTTCATCCGCCAGTTCCACATTTCGCTCCTTGTCGCCGGTGTCCCACTCGGAGGGGAAGTAGCCGATTTCTCCCCGCTTGATACAGATAAGCTGGCCGGTGGTCAGCAGGGTGGAGAAACACATTTCAGGGAGGCCATCTGCGATTTTAGGTGCAAACCGCTCCTGTTCGGTCTGGATTCTCCAGTTGTCCGAATTCCACAGGTGGACATATAATTCACAGCCATTGACCTCGATTTCTCGCTGTTCAAAGCCTTCGCCCCATCCGTCTGCCGCCTGGCCGGTGAGATAGTCCTTCAAACCTTGCAGTTCTTCAGGAGTGAGTTGTCCAACCACTTGACATTCGGCTACGCACCAGAGATGTCCGTTCCGGATTTCCGCAGTGAACTCGGCGGATCGGACTTTGGCATCCAAACTGTCCAGTTCTCCATACCAGTGCATGAGGCCTCGGTCTTTCTCCTCCGGCACTCGGTTCTTGATCAGCGCACCCAGAATCGTGTCCGCAT
>CAZEIG010000021.1:0-16978 GCA_964511805.1 uncultured Faecalibacterium sp. | reverse complement strand
CCGCCGCCGAGATGTTCCGGATCTGGCTGCCGGTCAGCTCGCCGTCAAAGACGGCGCACTGGGCTCCCAGTTGCTCGGCGGCCAGGCGGGCTTCCTCCAGCTTGCCGCTGCCCAGCAGGGTGCCGGCCTCGGGGGTGGCGCGCTTTTGCACCACCTCGCCCACCGCCTCCATGTGGTTGGCCTCGCAGAGGGCGGCCAGCTCGGCAAGGCTCCGTTCACAGTCCCACCCGCCCTGGTCCAGGGCCAGCAGCAGGGTAGGGGTGGGGGGCGTTTCGACCAAAATATCGTATAATTCGCTCAAAGTGGTTCCTCTTTCTTTGTACGGTCTGCCCAGGCCTCCCGGGTCAGCAGGTAAGCCCGGCAGGGCACCTCGGTGCCGTCAAACTTATGATAGACGGTGTCGTGATGGTAGACAAACCCCGCTTTCTGCATCACCCGGCCACTGGCGGGGTTTTCAAAGGCGTGGCAGCAGGCCAGCCACTGGCTGTCGGTTCGGGTGAACCAGTAGCCCACCACGGCGTTCAGCGCTTCGGTGGTGTAGCCTTTGCCCCACCAGGCGCGGCCGATGGCATAGCCCGGTTCCCAGATGCCTTCCGATATGTCAACGGCGCCCTGCCACGCGGCGGCGGAGTCCGCCTCGCCCAGCAGGTCGTTGCAGACGCTCATAGCGCCAAATAATTCGCCGGTGGCCTTGTCCACGATGCCCCACTGGTAGTAGTCGGGGTTTGCGTACAGCTCTTCCCAGGCAGTCAGCAGGGCGAAAGTCTCGTTGTCGTCCTTGTGGGGCTCCCACCGCAGATAGCGGGTGACGGCCGGGTCGTTGGCCCAGCTACGGTACATGGCCGGGGCGTCGGCGGAGCTCAGACGGCGGAGCAGCAGCCGCGGGGTCTCGATCTCTTCTGTGCCAACATGGCGCATGGTATATTCCTCCTCTCTCGTGTCAGACCAGTATAACGAAAATGCGCCCTTTATGCAAGAGGCGCTTGACAATTTGGGACGGGCCGTTACACTGGTACCATAAACCACCGAAAGCGAGACGGAAGTATGAAAAATGCGCGTGATATTTTGAGGGACCGCGTCCTGCTGTTCGACGGCGGGATGGGGACCTATTACAAGGGCCGCCCCGGCCTTGCGTGTGAGCGGGCCAACCTGGACGACCCGGCGGGGGTGCTGGCGGTCCACCGGGAATACCTCGACGCCGGAGCCGAGGCCATCAAGACCAACACCTTCGGCCTGCCCCGGCTGGCGGAGGCCCGCGCCCCCGGCTGGGAGGAGCTGACCCGGGCGGGCTGGCGTCTGGCGTCCCAGGCCGCCGGGGCGGCTGGGGGCGGGGCGGCGGCCTTTGCCGACCTGGGTCCCGCCCCCGATACCGAGGCTGAGCCCGCCGCCGAGATCTACAAGGCGGTGGCGTCGGTCTTTCTCGAGATGGGGGCGGAAAACTTCCTCTTCGAGACCCTCAGCACCGACGCCGGCGTCGCCGAGGCGGCGGGGTACATCAAGGCCCGCTGCCCCGGGGCCTTCATCCTGGTGTCCTTTGCGGCCCTGCCCGACGGCTACACCCGGGAGGGACTTGCCTGCCGGGAGTTGGCGGCCCGGCTGGCCGAAGACGGGCAGATCGATGCGGTGGGGCTGAACTGCGTCCTGGCGCCCAACGCGATGGGCGCGGTCCTGCCGGGGCTGGCCGGGTGCGGCCTGCCGGTGTCGGCCATGCCCAACGGCGGCTACCCCCTGGTCACCCGCAGCCGGGTGGTCTACCAGGGCAAGCCGGATTATTTTGCCCGGGAGCTCTGCCACATCCGGCAGGCGGGGGCCGCCATCCTGGGGGGGTGCTGCGGCACCACCCCGGCCCACATCGCGGCCCTGCGGCAGGCGCTGGAGCACACCCCTCTCCCCATCCGGCAGCCCGCCGCCGCCGTGCCCCGGCCGGACGCCGCCCCGGCCCCAGCCGCAGACGACCCCTTCCTGCAAAAACTGGCCCGGGGGGAGAAGGTCATCGCGGTGGAGCTGGACAGCCCCCGGGATGCCGATCTGACCGGCTACTTGGCCCATGCCCGGCGGCTGCAGGCAGCCGGGGCCGACGCGATCACCATTGCCGACTGCCCCCTCGCCCGGGCGCGGATGGATTCCTCCTTGGTGGCCTGCAAACTCCGGCGGGAGCTGGGTATGGTGGCCCTGCCCCACATGACCTGCCGGGACCGGAACCTCAACGCCACCAAGGCCCTGTTGCTCGGCCTCTACGCCGAGGGAGTGCGGGAGGTGCTGGCTGTCACCGGCGATCCCATCCCCACCGCCGAGCGGGACGAGGTGAAAAACGTCTACCAGTTCAATTCCCGAAAGCTGGCGCGGTATATCCGCTCCCTGGCCGAGCCGGGGCAGGCGCTGCCCGGGATGACGGTGTTCGGGGCCCTCAACCTCAACGCCCGGAATTTTGACGTCGAACTCCGCCGCGCCCGTGAAAAGCTGGACAGCGGGATGGCGGGCTTTCTGACCCAACCGGTCCTCTCACAGGAGGCGGTCGGGAACCTCAGGGCCGCCCGGGCCGCCCTCGGCCCCGACGCCAAACTGTTGGCGGGGATCCTGCCGGTGGTCAGCCACCGGAACGCCCTCTACATGGAGAACGAAGTCAACGGCATCCACCTGGACGAGGCCATCATCCGCCGGTACGAGGGAGCCGACCGTGCCGCAGGGGAGGCCCTGGGCCTCGAGATTTCCCTCGAAGCCGCCCGGGCCGCCGCCCCTTATGCCGACGGCTTCTACCTGATGACCCCCTTCAACCGTGTGGGCCTGATGGAAAAGCTAATCGCCGCTGTCCGTACCGAAATTCGCTGAAAGACAGAACCATCTGCGCCGCCGCGCCCGGTCACTGCAAGCCGGACGCGGCGGCCTTTTTGTATGCGGCCGCCCGCCGGCGGGAAAGCTAGCTCTGTCCCCTCCGCTTGACGGAAAAGGGAAAATGTGGTATCCTGTCAATGGTTAGAATATACTAACCAGCAGAAAGGGGGGAGGGTGTATGAATTATTCTCTTTGGCTGACGTCCGAGCTGGCGCCGCTGCTGCTGGTGGCCGTCCTGGCGCCGGGGCTGAAAAAGGAGGAGGAGCCCAGGCTGCACCGGGCGTTGACGGTCTTTGGGACCATCTACGGGCCTCTCCTCTTTGTGACCCTCTACTGCATGGTCACTGCACATCCCAAGAGCGAGCTGCTCCACACCATTGTCTTTGTCTGTGCGCTGGCAGTGGCGGTGGTCTACCTGCTTCGCAGCCGGCAGAGGCGGTAAGGGACAGCTCCGGTCCAAGCACAAAAAGGTGCCCAAACCACAAATTTGTGCGTTCTTGCACGGTGGGGCCGGCCCGGGTAGAATAAAAGCGGGCCTCCGGCGGGCGGGGATAGCGTGTAGGATCTTTGTGAAATTTATAGAATATACACAAAAGTATCCTACAAAAAGCAAAACGAATGTTGAAAAATAAATGTATCTGCGTTATACTAAAAACATACTCTGATGGAGGAAAGGGGGCGCC
Source organism: uncultured Faecalibacterium sp. (assembly GCA_964511805.1). Taxonomy (GTDB): domain Bacteria; phylum Bacillota; class Clostridia; order Oscillospirales; family Ruminococcaceae; genus Faecalibacterium. The sequence goes on along the minus strand of CAZEIG010000021.1, from coordinate 13,463 downwards.
GCCGTGAAAGAATTCTTCACTGCCGCGCGGCATCTGGCCTGGCTGACCCAGTTCGGACTGTCGGTGGCGTTGCCGCCGGTGCTCTGCCTGCTGGGGGCCGGCTGGCTGCGGGAGAACTTCGGCCTGGGCGGCTGGGTGACCCTGGCTGGATTGGCGGCCGGAGTGGCCGGCGCGGTGAGCTGCCTTACGGGCAACCTGCGGGCGCTGGAGCGCCAGGGCCGTGCTGACGACCCGTCCGGCAAGGGCAACGAGCCGCCTCCTGTCTCCTTCAACCAGCATCTCTGATGCCTTGTCTTGTTATATAAAAGGAGGGACCGGCATGAAGGAACGGTACAATGTCCTGCGGCAGGCGGGGCTGCTTGCCCTGCTGACCGCCGCGGGGGTGGCGGTGATGTGGCTGATCTACGGCCTGCTGGGCCGGCTGGACCAGCGGGTCCTGCTGGGCGGGGTGATCGGCTGGGCGCTCGCGTCGGGCAACTTCCTCTCCCTGAGCGTCGCGGTCTCCAACGCGGTGGACCGTGCGGCCCGGGGCGGCGACCCCGTCAAGGCCCAGCTTGAGATCCAGATGTCCAGCGTGCTGCGGCCGCTGCTGCTGGCTGTTTTCTACTTCATCCTGCTGCGCACCGGCGTCTGTGACATCCTGGCGGCGGGCATCCCCCTGCTGATCGCCCAGACGGTCATCAAGTTCCTCGGCTTCTTCCGGAAGGACGGTGGTGGGACGGCATGAACGGGCCTAAGATCTACTTTACCATCCCCATCCTGGGAGGAATCCCCATCACCCAGACGGCGGTCTCCTCCTTTGTGGTGATGCTGATCCTCTGCATCGGCGGGGTGCTGCTGGGCCGCAACCTCGAAAAGCGGCCCGGCCGCCGCCAGGCCCTGGTGGAAAAGCTGGTGATGATGCTCTACGATCTGGTTGAGAGTTCGATGGGGAAGCACAATTCCTACTGGACGCCCTACATCGGGGCCCTCTTCCTCTCCTCCATCTTCGGCACCTACATCGGGATGACCGGCATCTTCCGCTCGGCCACCGCCGATCTGTCCACCACCCTGGTCTGGGCGCTGATGACCAGCTTCCTCTGCTGGGGCTGCTCCATCCGGGCCAACGGCTTTCTGGGCTGGCTTAAGGGCTTTTCCGAGCCGGTCAAGGTGATGCTTCCGATGAACGTCATCTCGGAGATCGCCCAGCCTATCTCGATGTCCTTCCGTCACTTCGGCAACATCGCCGGGGGTGGCGTCCTGACCAGCCTGCTGTACACGGCGCTGGCGTCGGTGTCGGCCATGGTGCTGGGCAGCCTCAGCCAAAACCCTGTCGCCGCTGCGGCGGTGGCCGTCCTGGGGGCGCTCTTCCTCTATAAAGGGGTCCGCAGGGGCAAACTGCTCTGGAAGGCGGCGGGGGTCCTCTTCCTGGCCACCGGCGTTTTGGCCGGGCTGGGGCTGGTGGGGGTGCCCTACCTGGAGGTGGGCCTGCCCGGCATCCTCAGCCTCTACTTCGACGTCTTTTCGGGCGCGGTGCAGGCGCTGGTCTTCAGCCTGCTGACCATGATCTATATCGCAAACAACTGCCCGCCGCCCGAGGAGGCGGCATCCTGACCGACCGGCCCCGGCCGGACACACCCAAACCCTACGGAGGTAACTGTCTTATGGAAACTGCTATTGTGAGAGCTGCCTGCGCCATCGGCGCCGGGATCTGCATGGGGATCGGCGCCATCGGTCCCGCCATCGGCGAGGGCAACGCGGTGGGCAAGGCCTTGGAGGCCATGGCCCGCCAGCCCGAAATGGCCAACACCCTGCGCACCAACATGATCCTTGGCTGCGCCATCACCGAGTCCACCGGCATCTACTCGCTGGTCATCTCGCTGCTGATGCTCTTCGTCTTTGCATGATGAAGCGGCGGAGCCGAAGGAAAGGGGGGCTTGCCCGTGACGGGCTTTGAGAGCTTTGTGGGCGTCAATCCGTGGACGGCGCTCTTCACTTTCTGCAACATGATCATCACCTTTCTGGTGCTGAAAAAGTTCCTCTTCAAGCCGGTCAAGAAAATGATCGACGACCGGCAGAAGGAGGTGGATGACCTCTACGCCGAAGCCAACGCCGCCAAAGCCGAGGCCCAGGCGCTGCAGGCCGAATACCAGGCCCGCCTGCAGGGCGCCAAGGAGGAGAGCGCGGCCATGCTGCGCCAGGCCGCCGACCGCGCCCGGAAGCAGGAGGAGGCCATGGTGGCCGAAGCCAAAGCCGAGACCCAGGCCATGCGATCCGCCGCCGAGGCCGACATCGCGCGGGAGCGGAAAAAGGCCATCAACGAGCTGAAAAATGAGATCGGCGGGATGGCGGTGGAGATCGCCGAAAAGGTGGTGGAGCGGGAGATCTCCGCCCGGGACCACCAGGCCCTGATCGACGAATTCATCCAGAAGGTGGGTGACGCCTCATGACGGCCGCGGCAAAACGGTACGGCGGCAGCCTCTACGACCTGGCCGCCGAAGAAGGGCTGGCTGCCCGCCTGCTGGAAGAGCTGGAGACCGCCGCGGCCTGCATTGAGGGTCAGCCGGACTATCTGCGGCTCCTCTCCACCCCCAGCGTCCCCAAGCGGGAGCGCTGCGCCCTGCTGGACGCAGCCTTTGCGGGGGCACACCCCTACCTGGTTAACTTCCTCAAGCTGCTCTGCGAGGAGGGGCTGCTGGGCCAGCTGAAGGGCTGCCTGGCCGCCTACCGCGCCCGGTACAATGAGGACAACGGAATTTTAGAGGTCACGGCCCGGACGGCGGTTCCCTTGACCGAAAGCCAGCGGCAGCAGCTCTGCCGGAAACTGGCCGCCCTGACCGGCAAGACCATCCGCCTGGCCGAAAAGCTGGACCCCGGAGTCCTGGGGGGCGTCCGTCTGGACTGGGGCTCGACCCGGCTGGACGGCACCGTCCGCACCCGGCTGGAGGCCCTGGGCGGAGCCATCGGGTCGACCGTCCTGTGAGGCCCATACAAGAGAATGCGTGGTGAAGCGAACGTGCAACTGAAACCTGAACAGATAACCAAGATCATCCGCTCCCAGATCAAATATTACCAGAACACCATCCGCCAGACCGAGACCGGCGTGGTGACCATGGTGGGGGACGGCATCGCCCGGGCCGCCGGGCTGGACAACTGCATGGCCGGCGAGCTGCTCGAGATGGAGGGCGGTGTCTACGGGATGGCCCAGAACCTCGAGGAGAACAGCGTCTCGATCGTCCTGCTGGGGGGCGACGGCGCCGTCCGGGAGGGCAGTACCGTCACCCGCACCGGCAAGGTAGTGTCAGTGCCGGTGGGCGAAGGGATGATTGGTCGGGTGGTCAACGCCTTGGGCCAGCCCATCGACGGCAAAGGGCCCATTGATGCCGCTGCCTGGCGTCCCATCGAGTCGCCCGCCCCCGGCATCCTGGACCGCCAGCCGGTCCGTCAGCCGCTTCAGACCGGCATCAAGGCTATCGACTCGATGATCCCCATCGGCCGGGGCCAGCGGGAACTCATCATCGGCGACCGCCAGACCGGCAAAACGGTCATCGCCGCCGACACCATCCTCAACCAGAAGGGGAAGGACGTCCTCTGTGTCTACGTCGCCATCGGGCAGAAGCGCTCGACGGTGGCCTCCCTGGTGGAAGAGCTGGAAAAGGGCGGGGCCATGGCCTACACCGTCGTGGTCAGCGCCACCGCCTCCGAGCTGTCGCCGGTCCAGTATATCGCGCCCTACGCGGGCTGCGCCATCGGTGAATACTTCATGTACCAGGGCCGGGATGTCCTGGCCATCTACGACGACCTGTCCAAGCACGCGGTGGCCTACCGGGCTCTCTCCCTGCTGATCCGCCGCCCGCCGGGGCGGGAGGCTTACCCCGGCGACGTCTTTTACCTCCACAGCCGCCTGCTGGAGCGGGCGGCCAAGCTCAGCGACGAAAAGGGCGGCGGTTCCCTGACGGCCCTGCCCATCATCGAGACCCAGGCCGGTGACGTGTCGGCCTACATCCCGACCAACGTCATTTCCATCACCGACGGACAGATTTTCCTCGAGACCGAGCTTTTCTACGCCGGCATCCACCCGGCGGTCAACCCCGGCATCTCGGTCTCCCGCGTCGGCGGCAACGCCCAGATCAAGGCCATGAAGAAGGTGGCCGGTACCCTCAAGCTGATCTACTCCCAGTACCGGGAGCTGCAGGCCTTCGCCCAGTTCGGCTCCGACCTGGACGCCGACACCAAGGCCCGGCTGGCGCAGGGGCGGCGGATCGTCGAGGTCCTCAAGCAGGGGCGCAGCGCCCCCGTCCCGGTGGAAAAGCAGGTGGCCATCCTCTATGCCACCGTCCACGGCTACCTGGAACGGGTGGAGGTGGAGCAGGTGGCGGCCTATGAGGCTGGCCTCTACCGCCATCTGGACGAGGACGCCGGCGGGGCGGCCGTCATGGAGACGGTCTGCACCACAGGGGACCTGCCCGCCGGCGCCGAGGAAACGCTGAAAGCCGTCCTCGCCGCCTACACGGAAGCTTTTCTGAACAGCCATTAAACCGACAGGAGGGAGGTGACGCCGGTGGCCGGTTCGATGAAGGAGATTAAGCTGCGGTTGCGGAGCGTCCGGAGCACCATGCAGATTACCCGAGCTATGGAACTGGTGGCGTCCAGCAAGCTGCGCCGCGCGTCGGAGCGGGCCGAACGATGCCGCCCCTACTTCGAGACCCTCTACGCCACCTTGGCCGACATCGCCGCCGGGGACCAGGATCTCGACAGCCCCTACCTCCGGCGCCAGCCGGGGACGCTGCTCTACGTCGTCATCGGCGGGGACCGGGGGCTGGCGGGCGGCTACAACGCCAACGTCCTGCGGGCGCTGGAGGCGGACGCCGCCGGGCAGCCCTACGCCGTCCTGCCGGTGGGCAAGCGGATGCAGGAGCACTTCCAGCAGCGCCGCACCCCGGTCCTGACGGCGGATTTTGCCGCGGCAGGGGAGCTGACGACCAGCGACTGCTACGAGCTTTCCCGGATGCTCTGCAGGGGTTTCCGAGCCAAAGAGTTCGGGGAGGTGCGGCTGGCCTACACCAAATTCGTCTCGATGCTGACCCAGACGCCCGACATCCTGCGGGTGCTGCCCCTGGACCATCCTGCGCCTGCCGCCCCCGCGGCTGCCTCCAAGAAGGAGGGCCCGACCCCTCTGATGCTCTATGAGCCGGACGCCCCCACCGTCTTTGAGGCCATTGTGCCGGAGTTTCTGGCGGGGCTGCTCTACGGCGCCCTCTGCGAGAGCGTCGCCAGCGAGCAGGGCGCACGGCGGAACGCCATGGACGCCGCCACCCACAGCGCCCAGGAGATGATCGATACCTTGAACCTATCCTACAACCGCGCCCGCCAGGCGGCCATCACCCGAGAGATCACCGAGATCGTCGCCGGGGCCGACGCTGGCGAGGGTTGATACCACAAGAGTAAGGAGTGTGCGCCATGCCAGAAAAACACACCGGCCGTGTGGTGCAGGTCATGGGGCCTGTGCTGGACATCCGCTTTGCGGACGGGGAACTGCCGGCCCTGCGCAACGCCATTGAACTGGAAAACAACGGCCGGAAGCTGGTGGGCGAGGTGGCCCAGCAGATCGGGGACAACGTGGCCCGCTGCATCGCCATGGCAGCCACCGACGGCCTGGTCCGCGGGGCCGAGGCGGTGGACACCGGCGGCCCCATCACTGTGCCGGTGGGGGACGCCTGCCTGGGCCGCCTCTTCAACCTGCTGGGCGAGCCCATCGATGGCCAGCCCGCCCCCGAGGGGCTGGAGCGCTGGCCCATCCACCGCCCTGCCCCCGACTTCACCGAACAGGAGGGTACCACCGAGATCTTCGAGACGGGGATCAAGGTGGTGGATCTGATCTGTCCCTACGCCAAGGGCGGCAAGATAGGCCTGTTCGGCGGCGCCGGCGTCGGCAAGACCGTCCTAATCCAGGAGCTGATCTACAACATCGCCACCGCCCACAACGGCTACTCGGTCTTTACCGGGGTAGGGGAGCGAACCCGTGAGGGGAACGACCTCTACGGCGAGATGAAGGAGAGCGGCGTCCTCGGCAAGACGGCCCTCGTCTTTGGCCAGATGAACGAGCCCCCCGGGGCCCGGATGCGGGTGGCCCTGTCGGGGCTGACCATGGCCGAATACTTCCGGGACGTCAAGCATCAGGACGTGCTGCTCTTCATCGACAATATCTTCCGCTTCACCCAGGCGGGCAGCGAGGTGTCGGCCCTGCTGGGCCGTATGCCCTCAGCGGTGGGCTACCAGCCCACCCTCGCCACCGAGATGGGCGCTTTGCAGGAGCGGATCACCTCCACCCGCAAGGGGTCCATCACCTCGGTGCAGGCGGTCTACGTCCCTGCCGATGACCTAACCGACCCTGCCCCCGCTACCACCTTCACCCACCTGGACGCCACCACCGTCCTCAGCCGGTCGATCGCCTCCCAAGGGATCTACCCGGCGGTGGATCCGTTGGATTCCACCTCCCGCATCCTCTCGCCCGAGATCGTGGGCCAGGCGCACTACGACACCGCCCGCCGGGTGCAGCAGGTGCTGCAGCGGTACAAAGAGCTGCAGGACATCATCGCCATTATGGGCATGGACGAGCTGAGCGCCGAGGACCGGGTCACCGTCAACCGAGCCAGGAAGATCCAGCGCTTCCTCTCCCAGTCCTTCCATGTGGCCGAGCAGTTCACCGGGATGCCGGGGCAGTACGTCCCCCTCAAGGAGACCATCCGGGGCTTCCGGATGATCCTGGACGGCGAATGCGACGCCATCCCCGAGAGCGCCTTCCTCTTTGCCGGGACCATCGACGACGTCCTGGCCAAGGCCGGGCAGTAAAGGGGGCGGGAGCATGACCACCTTCCCTCTCAAGATCTTTACCCCCTACGGGGTGGCCTACGACGGGCTTGCCGCCGCCCTCTCCTGCCGGACCATCGAAGGCCAGGTGGAGCTGCTGGCCCGGCACATCGACTACTGCACCGCCATCGGGATGGGCGAAGCCCGTGTCATCCTGCCGGACGGGACCGTCCGCCGCGGGGCCTGCATCGGCGGGATGCTAAGCATGATGCGGGGAGAGTGCCGCCTGCTGGCCACCACCTTCGAGTGGGCCGAGGAGATCGACGAGGCCCGGGCGGCCCGCAGCCGCGCCCGCGCCGAAGCCCTGCTGGCCCAGACCAGCCTGGACGAAAAAACCATCGTGCTGGCCCAGGCCCGGCTCAAGCGGGCGCTGGTCCGCAGCAGCGTGGCCAGCCGGAAAAAATTGTAACAGACGCCACCACCCCCGGCGAGATGGGACCCACACCTACCCCGGCCGGGGATTTTTTGCCGCCGCACAGGCGCGGAATGCTATGACACAGGCGCGGCGTCTTGAGGCGTTCTTGAGGCGTCTTGATAAGTATGGATCGACTAACTATAATAATAGAGCCATACCAGAAACGGAGTGCCGGCCCGCAGGCTGCCCTGTGACAGACGGAGGGCCTCGTTGTGGCGCAAATAGTTAATTATAACTAACCTACGCCCGTAAACAAAAAGAGAGAAACCGGTGTATAATAAGTGAGGAGCTGAGGCTGATTTGACAGAAACGAGGTAAACGTATGACGATCGAAGTTTGGTATGGGATCCTGCTCCCCTTTGTGGGTACCAGCCTGGGGGCTGGGTGCGTCTTTCTAATGAAGCGGCAGCTGGCCAGCGAGGTGCAGCGGGGGCTGTCCGGCTTTGCGGCCGGGGTGATGGTGGCTGCGTCGGTCTGGAGCCTGCTGATCCCCGCCCTGGAGGACGCCGCCTGGATGGGGGTGTGGTCCTTCCTGCCGGCGGTGGCCGGGTTCTGGGTGGGGGTGTTCTTCCTCTTGCTGCTGGACCACCTGATCCCCCACCTGCACCAGAACTCAGACAAGCCTGAGGGCCCGCCGGCCCGTCTGCCCCGGATCACCATGATGCTGCTGGCCGTCACCCTCCACAACATCCCCGAGGGGATGGCGGTGGGGGTGGTCTACGCCGGCTACCTGACCGGCGGGGTGAAGATCTCGAGGGTGGGGGCGCTGGCTCTCTCGCTGGGCATTGCCATCCAGAACTTCCCCGAGGGGGCCATCGTCTCGATGCCCCTGCGGGCCGAGGGCGCCAGCAAGCCCCGGGCCTTCGCGGATGGGGTGCTGTCCGGCATCGTCGAGCCGCTGGCCGCCCTCTTTACCATAATGGCGGCCGAACTGGTGGTGCCGGTCCTGCCCTACCTGCTTTCCTTCGCGGCCGGCGCGATGCTCTATGTGGTGGTGGATGAGCTGATCCCCGAGATGTCGGAAGGGGAGCACTCCAACATCGGCCCGCTGACCTTTGCGCTGGGCTTCACCCTCATGATGATGCTGGACGTGGCCCTGGGCTGACGCTTTCCCGCCCTTCAGCGCCCCCTCTCCTGGAGAGGGCTTACAAGGAGGTAATCAATATGTACAAAACCACAGTCAAGATCGACGGCATGGCCTGCAGTATGTGCGAGGCCCATGTCAACGATGCAGTTCGCCGGGCCTTTAAGGTCAAAAAGGTGACGTCCTCCCACAAGAGCGGGACCTGCACCATTCTGTCGGAGACGGCCCCCGGCCAGGCGGAACTGGCCGCCGCCCTGGACCCCACCGGCTACCGCGTCCTGTCCGTTGAGAGCGAGCCCTACCAGAAAAAAGGGCTGTTCGGCTTCGGCGGCTGAGGCTGAGAAAAACGCAAAAAACCGCTCCGGCAGAGTACCGGGGCGGTTTGGCTGTCAGTAGGTCATGGTGGCGTCGGCCAGGTGGAGGTAGCGGAAGCCGTTCTCTTCATACAATTCCACCACGCCGGTCACAACGATGTTCGATCCCTCTTCGGGGTAGTCGTCGGGGTAGCTGTGGTCGCCGGCCAGCTCGAATTCCAGCCCCTGGGCACAGCAGGCCAGGGCGTCCTCAATGATGCAGTAGAAATAGTTCTGGCTCAGGTCCTCTTCGCCCTCCATGGTGTAGCCGTGCTCCACCGAGAATTCACCTTCCATCCGCACCCGCTTGCCGACGTAGGGCAGGGGGTCGTACATCAGGTTGCTGACCTCGGCAAAGACCATGGTGCTGCTGAGGGTGGTGAGGTCCAGGTCCACAGGCGCGGCCGGTTCGGCTTCTTGCGTGGCCGGCGCAGAGGGGGCGGGCTGGCCGGCGGCGCGGCCTATGAGCCGGTGGAGGAAGACGTCCCGCCGCCGCAGCCGGTCAGGGCCAGGGCGAGCGCCAGCAGAAGGGCGGCAAAGCGCTGTTTCATCCTTGCAGCCCTCCCGTCACGGCGCCCAGCAGGGCAAAGAGGGCGAAGGCCGCCAGGTCCACCGCCACGATGGTGGAGCCGACCGGGATGCCCGCCAGGATGGAAATCAGGATGCCGTCCGCCGCGCAGACCACCGAGACCACCGCCGCGCAGATGGTCACTGCCCGAAAACTCTTGAAGAGCCGCATGGCCGACAGCGCCGGGAAGATGATGAGGGCCGAGATCAACAGGGAACCCACCAGGTTCATGGCCAGGACGATGATGACCGCGATGATGATGGCGATCAGGAGGTTGTACCGCTCGGCGGGCAGGCCGGTGGCCGCTGCGAAGGCCTCATCGAAGGTGACTGCGAAGATGCGGTTGTAAAAGACAAAGAAGAGGATCAGCACCGCCGCCGACAGCCCCACACAGAGCCAGACTTCGCTGCGGGTCAGCGTCAGGATGGAGGTGGAGCCGAAAAGGGTGCTGCATACGTTCCCCGAGAGGTTGGTGCTGGTGGAAAAGAGGTTCATCAACAGGTAACCGATGGCCAGCGTCCCCACCGAGAGAACCGCGATGGCGGCGTCCCCCTGCAGCTTAGCCCCACGGCCGCCCCGCAGCAGCAGGATGGCTGCGGCCACCGTCACCGGCAGGACCAGCAGCATCTCGTCGGTCAGGTTGAAAACCGATGCCACCGCCAGCGCGCCGAAGGCGACGTGGGACAGGCCGTCCCCGATGAAGGAGAACCGCTTGAGGACCAGCGTCACTCCGAACAGGGAGGCGCAGAGGGCAATGAGCACCCCCACGATCAGAGCGTACCGGACAAAGGGGAAGGTGAAGTAGTAAGCCAGCGTTTCAAGAGGGGTCATTTTTTCTCACCGCCTTTCTCAGAGGAAGCGGGGGCAAACATCTGCCCCACCGGGCTGGACAGGTATTCCGACGCCGTTCCGAAGAAGAGCTGCTGCCCGTCCCCGATGTGGAGGATGTGGCTGGCGTAGGCCAGGGCGGCGGTGATGTCGTGGGAAATCATGATGACGGTGATCCCGTCCTTCCTGTTGAGTTCGGCAATCAGGTCGTAGAGCTCGGCGGTGACTTTGGGGTCGAGGCCGGCCACAGGTTCGTCCAGCAGCAGCAGCTTACGGGTGGCGCAGAGGGCCCGGGCCAGCAGGACCCGCTGCTGCTGCCCGCCCGACAGCTCCCGGTAGCACCGGCGGGCCAGCGGGGTGATCCCCAGCCGCTCCATGCTGCGGGCGGCCAGGGCCTTTTCCTCCTTATTGTAGAAGGGACGGAGGCCGCAGCGGTTGGGGCAGCCGGAGAGGACTACCTCCTGCACCGAGGCGGGGAAATCCCGCTGGATGGGGGTCTGCTGGGGCAGGTAGCCGATCTCGTTTTTCCGCAGGCCGTCCCCAAAGACGATCTGCCCGGCCAGCGGGGCCCGCAGGCCCAGCAGGGTCTTCATCAGGGTGGATTTGCCCGAGCCGTTCTCCCCGACGATGCAGAGGTAATCCCCGGGGACCACCTCAAAGGAAAGATTTTCGGCCACACGGGTGTTCTCATACCCGAGGGTCAGGTTTTTGCAGCTGATCAGTGACATGGTGTCTCCTCAAGCAAGCGCTTGCTTCAATACGTCCAGGTTGTCCTCCATGATGGAAAGGTAGGTGGTGCCGCCGGCCACGTCCTTGGCAGTGACCGCCTGCATCGAGTCGAGGGTAAGGATCTGGGCGTCTTTGGCGGTGGTGTTCTGGACGATGGTCTGGGCCACCCGGGTGTCGCTGTTCTCGATGGTCAGGACGGTGTGGAGGCCCAGTTCGTCCACCTTCCCGGAAAGGAAGGCAATGGTCTCAAAGCTGGCCTCGGTTTCGGCCGAGCAGCCCGGGAAGGCCGCGTAATAGTCCAGGCCGTAGTCGTCCATCAGGTAGAGGAAGGGGAAGCGGTCCCCAAAGAGGAGGGTGTGGACAGAGGCGACATCCACGGTTTCCTGATAGGCTGTATCCAGAGCGGCGAGCTGCTGGTCATAGGCCGCGGCGTTGGCGGCGTAGGCCTCGGCATTGTCCGGGTCGAGCCGGCCCATCGCCTCGGCGATGGCGTTGGTCAGGAGAGCGGCGTTTTTAAGGGAGAGCCAGATGTGTTCGTCATACTCCACCTCGCCTTCATCGTGGTCGTGGTTATGGCCGTCCTCGTCGGACTGCATCCCCTCCACCAGTTCCTCGGCACGGGCGGCGTCGCCCAGCACTTCCAGCAGCCGCAGCACCTCCATGTCGGGGTTGACAGCCTCCTGCAAAGCGCCCTCGGTCCAGTCATCCGAGACCCCGCCGATTGTGATGAAGAGGTCGCAGGAGGAGAGGAGGAGCATATCCTCGGCGGTGGGCTGGTAGCTGTGCAGGTCGACGCCGGTGTCCTGCAGCCAAACCAGCTCGACGTTGCCCACCCCGCTGATCACTTCCCGGGCCCAGTCGTAGAGGGGGAAGATGGTGGTGACCACCCGCAGGCTTTTGCTGCCGCCGGGCATCGAAGTCGCACTGGTATCTCCCGCGCCCCACGAAGAGGGTGCGCCGCCGCATCCGGCCAGCAGTACGCCCAGCAGGCCGGCAGCCAGCAGGGCGGCGAAAAATCGTTTCAGTTTGCGCATCGAAAACAAGACCTCCGGTTCGGACAAAGCAGCGGTTTTCTACGGGCTGCTGCGAATTTGCAACTTGACTGCAAATTATTATACACAGCGCACCTCCCTTTGTCAACGGGGGCGGGGCAGGAAATTTTGGCAGATTGCTGTATTTGCTTTGCCTTATTTGCACAAAACGCCAAATCGGGAGCGCCGGCTGCTACGCCGAGCTCTTCCACAAATGATTGCAGAAGAGCCCCACCGCCTTCCGCCGGGAGCGTCGGGCTGGCCCTGACACCCAAACAAAAAAGCCCGCGCATCCAGCCGGAACAGGCAGGATACGCGGTTTTTTCTGCGGTAAAAGGGCGGTCAGTGGTTGGGACTGCTTTCGAAGTCGGACTTGACCCGCAGGCGGCTGACGGCGCGGGCCAGGTTGTACTGGGCCATCCGGTACTCCTGGATGCTCCGCTTCTGGAGGATGGCCTCCTTGGCCTCGTCGGCGGCCCGCTGGGCACGGTTGGCGTCGATGTCCTCGGGGCGCTCGGCGGTGTCCACCAGGACCATGACGTCGTTGTTCTCCACCTTGACCAGCCCCGATGAGACGGCGGCGATCTTTTCCTGGCCGGCATCCTCTCCGTCGGTGGGGCGGTAGTGCAGCTCGCCGGGAGAGACGGCCGAGATCATGTTGGAATGGTTTGCCTGGATGCCGAGAAAGCCGTCCGGGCAGGGCAGGATGATGGATTCACATCCGCCCGCATAGAACATCCCGCTGGCGGCCAGGATGCGGAGATGGAAGGTGTTCATTACAGCTCACCTGCCTCAATCTTTTTGGCTTTTTCGACCACGTCGGACAGGGTGCCCACGTTGAAGAAGGCGGCCTCGGGGTACTGGTCCATCTCGCCGTCGACAATGGCGGCAAAGCCCTTGATGGTGTCCTCGAGGGAGACGTAGACGCCGGGGATGCCGGTGAACTTTTCGGCCACATGGGTGGGCTGGCTGAGGAAGCGCTGGACCTTCCGGGCCCGGCTGACTGTCTTCTGGTCCTCCTCGCTCAGCTCGTCCCTGCCGAGGATGGCGATGATGTCCCGCAGCTCGCGGTACTTCTGGAGGATCTCCTGGACCTTCCGGGCGACACGGTAGTGCTCTTCGCCGACGATGTCCGGCTCAAGGATGCGGGAGGTGGACTCCAGCGGGTCAACGGCGGGGTAGATGCCCTGCTCGACGATCTTGCGGCTGAGGACGGTGGTGGCGTCCAGATGGGCGAAGGTGGTGGCGGGGGCGGGGTCGGTCAGGTCGTCCGCCGGGACATACACCGCCTGCACCGAGGTGATGGCGCCGTCCTTGGTGGAGGTGATGCGCTCCTGCAGGGCGCCCACCTCATTGGCCAGGGTAGGCTGATAGCCCACGGCGGAGGGCATCCGTCCCATCAGGGCGGAAACCTCGGAACCCGCCTGGATATACCGGAAGATGTTGTCGATGAACAGCAGCACATCCTGCTGCTCCCGGTCGCGGAAGTATTCCGCCATGGTCAGACCGGTGAGCGCCACCCGCATACGGGCCCCCGGCGGCTCGTTCATCTGGCCGAAGACCAGCGCCGTCTTTTCAATGACCCCGGACTCGGTCATCTCCCGCC
>CAZEIG010000020.1:3919-17905 GCA_964511805.1 uncultured Faecalibacterium sp. | reverse complement strand
GCCGGGCCGCCGCCTGCGCCGCCGGGCACGGTTTCGACTGGTTCACCACCACCCCCTCCATCAGCCCCCACAAGGACGCCGCCCGGATCAACCAGATCGGGCAGGAGCTGGCCGCAGAGTTCGGGGTGGCGCACCTGCCCTCCGACTTCAAGAAGAAGAACGGCTACCTCCGCTCTCTCCAGCTCTCGGCCGAATACGGCCTTTACCGGCAGGATTACTGCGGCTGTGTCTTCAGTGCTGGCAGCGCCGGCGGCCGGGCCGAGTCCCAGCCCACCCCGGCATCTGCCGAAGAATGCTGAGTTCCCCCCGTTGGCAGACCAAACCCCCGCAGGGGCCCGGACAGGCCGGGTTCCCGCGGGGGTGTTTTTGGTGATGCGGGCCAAAACCGCCCCGCCCCTCAGGCGTTCTTCTTGAGGGGGTAGGTGATGATCTTCTTGGGGCACTTGGCCACGCAGGTGCCGCAGCCGGTGCACTTGTCGTAGTCGATCCGGGCCAGGTTGTCGGTGACATGGATGGCGTCGGAGGGACAGTTCCGCTGGCACATCCCACAGGCGATGCAGGCGGTGGCACAGGCTTTCATGGCCACCGGGCCGCGGTCGCAGTTGGAGCACATGACCACCGGCTTTTCGGGGCCGGCCGCGTCGATCATGATGACGTGCTTGGGGCAGACGGCCGCGCAGGCGCCGCAGCCGGTACACTTGTCCTGGTCCACGACGGCCACGCCGTTGACGATGTGGATGGCGTCGAATTTGCAGGCCTTGACGCAGTCGCCGAAGCCGGCGCAGGCGAAGGAGCAATTCTTCGGGCCGCCGTAGAGGGCGGCGGCCGCCGCACAGCTCTGGATACCCTTGTACTCATAGCTGGGCTTGCAGTTGTCCTTGCTGCCCTGGCACTGGACCACGGCCTTCTTGGCGACCGCCGAGACCTCGGCACCCATGATCTTGCCGATGGCGGCGGCAGCCTTGGGGCCGCCGGGAGCACACTTGTCGCAGGGTTCGCCATTCATGACGATGGCCTTGGCATAGTCGGCGCAGCCTGCGTAGCCGCAGCCGCCGCAGTTGGCGCCGGCCAGGCAGCCTGTCACCTGCTCGATGCGGGGGTCTTCCTCCACTGCCATAAACTTGGATGCGGCCACCAGAATGATGGCGCCCAGGGCACCCACGACGGTACAGAGGACAACAGCCAATACGATACTCATACTCCGTTTCCTCCTCCCTTAGAGCGTGACGTTGAACAGGTTCTCGACGATGCCGCCGAAGCCCATGAAGGACAGGCTGGTGATGGCCGCTGCAATCAGGGTGATGGGCAGGCCCTTGAAAACCTCGGGGGTATCGCAGACTTCCACCCGCTTGCGCACGCCGCTGAACAGGCACATGGCCAGCATGAAGCCGAAGCCGGAGCCCACAGCGCACACCAGAGCCTCAATGTAAGCCACGCCGAAGCCCAGAGCTGCCACATCGGCGCCGTAGTCGTCCACCACCAGGATGGTGACGGCCAGAACGCAGCAGTTGGTGGTGATCAGGGGCAGGTAGACGCCCAGGGCGTTGTACAGCGAGACCATATACTTTTTCAGGAAGATCTCGATGAACTGGACCAGCACCGCGATGACCAGAATGAACACAATGGTTTGCAGATAACCCAGACCTGCCGGGTCAAGGACAAAGATCTGGATGGGGAAGGTGACCGCCGTCGCCATGAACATGACGAAAATGACGGCGCCCGACATACCCAGCGAGGAGTCCAGCTTCTTGGACACACCCAGGAACGGGCAGATACCGTAAAACTTCACCAGCACGTAGTTGTTGACCAGGATCATG
Organism: uncultured Faecalibacterium sp.; assembly: GCA_964511805.1. Lineage (GTDB taxonomy): Bacteria > Bacillota > Clostridia > Oscillospirales > Ruminococcaceae > Faecalibacterium. Next base: position 16,088 of record CAZEIG010000020.1, on the reverse strand, counting down.
CTGAAGAAGATAGCCGCGAGTTTGACGATCATTTCTTATCCTCTCCTTCCTGCAGATCCTTCAGGGGCTGGCAGCCGATCTTTCGCTCAATGCGGGCGTCCAGCTTGATTTCCACCCAGACGCACAGGGCCATCAGCAGGCCGAAGCACAGGAATGCGCCGGGGGCCTGGGTCATGATGCCGATGGTGACAAAGCCCTCGGGCATGACCTGGAAGCCCAGCCAGGTGCCGCTGCCCAGGATCTCACGGATGGTGGCCATCAGGACGACGGTCAGGGTGTAGCCGACGCCCATGCCGATGCCGTCCAGCGCAGAATCCACCACGGTGTTCTTACAGGCGAACATCTCAGCACGGCCCAGAATGATACAGTTGACGACGATCAGGGGCAAAAAGACACCCAGGGCGGTGTACAGGCTCTCCACATAGGCCTGCATCACCATCTGAACGATGGTCACAAAGCCCGCGATAATGACGATATAACAGGGCAGATGGACCTTGGCGGGGATCACGTTGCGCAGCAGCGCGATCATGATGTTTGAACAGACCAGAACGAAGGTGAAGGCCACGCCCATGCCCAGGGCATTGGACACCGCCGTGGTGATTGCCAGGGTGGAGCAGGTGCCCAGCGCCAGGCGGAGAACCGGGTTCTCCTTGATGATACCATTGGTAAAAATGTTTACCTTGGAGACTTTCTCTTGTGCCATTCTTACCAACCTCCTTTACGCGAGCTCATTGTAGCAGTTGATGCAGTCGTTGATGGCTTCAAACAGGGCGTCGGTGGAGTACGTTGCGCCCGTCACGCCGTCAAAGCCGGAACCCACTGCCACATTGGCGGTGCCATCCATCCCATTGAACTGGGCCAGATAGCTCTCGTCCGCCACCTTGGTGCCGATGCCGGCGGTCTGGGTGGAGGCATCCACCCAAATGCCCGACACGGTGCCGGCGGTGTCAAAGCCGAGAATCACGGTCACCACGCCGCCGTCAAAGCCGGATTCCTCGGCCTTGACTGCAATGGCGCCGTCGGCTGCCCGGACTGCGCCGGTGACACCCTCGGTGGTGTAGTCGGTAATTTCCTCCAGCTCTGCGGCGTCTGCGACGTTGGGCAGAACCTGGACGTAGGCCGCCAGGGTGGTGGCCTTCTGGTTGGCCTCAATCACCGGGGCGGTGACCGAGTTGATGAGGGCCAGCAGCAGGCTGACCACCAGTGCGCTGACCGTCAGCACCAGAATGGGTTTGGTGGTACTTTCCCATGTAGCTTTGCTCATTTGGAGGCGCCCTCCTTTCCTGCCTTTTTCGCCGGCTTCACATAGCCGTAGGGGATCTGACGGGTTGCGTCATTGATAAAGGGAACCCACAGGTTCATGAACAGCAGCGCGAAGGACACGCCCTCGGTGTAGCTGCCCCAGTAGCGGATGGCAAAGGTGACAACGCCCAGGCAGACGCCGTAGATCAGCTTGCCCTTCAGGGTGAAGGGGCTGGTGACATAGTCGGTGGCCATGAAGACGGCACCGAACAGCAGCCCGCCGCTCAGCACCTCCACCAGGCTCTCATGGACGCTGCCGGTGGCGATGAGGTAGAAGACAAAGACGCTGCCCACATAGGTCAGCGGGATGGACGGGCTGATGGTCCGGGTGGCCACCAGATAGATAAAGCCCAGCAGGATGGCCAGGGCGCAGGTCTCGCCCAGCACGCCGCCGTGGATGCCCATGAACAGGTCGACGAGGTTGAGCCGGGCGGGGTCGGCCACCTGCAGCGGGGTGGCGCTGGCAAGCTGGTCCACCGCCGCATCGGGGAAGACCCATGCGTTCATCTCGCTGGCAAAGCTGATGAAGAGGACGATCCGGCCCACCAGGGCGGGGTTGGCAAAGTTCATGCCGATGCCGCCAAAGAGCTGCTTTGTGACGATGATGGCCGCCACGCAGCCCACCACCAGCTGACCCAGGGGCATCCCGACGGGGACGTTCATTGCCAGGATGATGCCGGTGACGACGGCGGACAGATCCCCGATCGGGGACGCCTTTTTGAGCAGTTTGCAGTACAGCCACTCCAGCAGGACGCAGGCGATCACCGAGACGGCGGTCACCAGCAGGGCCCGCAGCCCGAAAATGACCGCCGAGGCCACCACGCAGGGACAGAGGGCGACGATCACATTGGCCATCAGGCCCTGGGTCGTCTCGTCCGAGCGGAGGTGCGGGGAGGCCGAAACAATAAGTTTGGTATCCATGATTTACTTATTGCCTCCTTTTTTGATTTCATCAAGGTAATATGCCTTGGCCAGGCTCATCATCTGGGTGCAGGGGCGCTTGGCCGGACAGACGAAGGAGCAGGAGCCGCAGTTGAAGCAGTAGTCAACGTGCAGCTTGCCCAGCTCCTTGACGTCGCGGGCGGCGTAAGCGGTGTTGACATCCACCGGCGCCAGACCCATCGGGCAGTATTCGATGCACCTGCCGCAGCGGATGCAGGGCTGTGCAGCCGGCGGCGTCGCGGATGCCTCGCTGAGCAAGATCAGGCCTGAGCAGGTCTTGGTGGTGGGGTAGTCGAGATTCTCGACGGCGGGGCCCATCATGGCGCCGCCCGCCACCACCTTGCCGAGGGTGACGCCCGGCTTGACGCCCACCGCCGCGATGACGTCCTTGTAGGCGGTGCCCACCGGGACGATCAGGTTCTTGAGCTCGGCGCAGGCGTCGCCGTCCAAGGTGAGCACCCGTTCCACCACCGGCATACCGGTGGCCAGGTACTTGCCCAGCATGCTGACCGAAGTCACATTCATGACGATGGCGCCGGCGTCGGCGGGCAGGCCGCCGTGGGGCACCTCCCGGCCGAGGCACTTCTCGATCAGGATCAGTTCGGCGCCAGTGCCGTAGACGCTGGGCAGCGGCTTGAGCTCGATGTTCGAGATGCCGCCCGTCTTCTGGCAGAGCAGGTCGATGCACTCGGGCTTGTTCTTCTCGATGCCGATGATGCACCTGGGGATGCCGGTATACTGGAGTACTGCCTGGATGCCGCGCACAATATCATCCGGGCAGGTGAGCATCTCCTGGGTGTCGCTGGTCAGCCAGACCTCGCACTCCGAGGCGTTGACCAGCAGGGTGTCCACCGGACTCTTGGGCTGGAGCTTGACGTCGGTCGGGAAGCCCGCGCCACCCAGGCCCACCAGGCCACTGGCCCGCACCGCCGCCAGGAAGCTGGCCTTGTCGGTGACGACAGGCGGCTGGATGGACGGGTCGGGCGTCTGCTTGCCGTCGGTCTGGATGACCACCGAATCACACAGCCTGCCGTTGGACAGTCGGAACGGCTCGACGGCCGTCACCTTGCCCGACACACTGGAATGGATGTTGGCGGAGACAAGACCACCGGCTTCGCCGATGAGCGTGCCCACGCAGACTTCGTCGCCCTTTTTGACCGTGGCTTTCGCCGGGGCGCCGATGTGCTGGCTCATCAGGATACGCACCTGCGCGGGCAGGGGCATCGGGACGGGCTTGCTTGCAGCGGTCGCTTTGTCATGCGGCGTATGCGCGCCCAGCGCCGCACGTTTCAGCTTGTTCAACATGAACTAACATTCCCCCATTCTGTTTTGCCGCGGGGCCTTTCTGCCCGCAAAAGGGCATAGCAAGCCTACGGCTGCTGCTTCTGATATATTTTATTGTATCATTTCCACGAGTTAAGTCAACGCCAAACTGCCCAAAAATTTGTTGAAAGAGAAGGTTTTCTGCCATTCCGGGGCTCTACAGCTTGTATACTTCTGCCATTTCAAACAACTTCCGCCAGACGTGCCGCCAGGTTTGCCAACCGGCGCGGAGTATGTTATACTATTTTTGCAACGCATCACCGCTCTGAAAGGGACACGGCGGGCGCATTTCTGCCGCCGCCCGCTTTTCGGTCATCAAAGGAGGTCCAGACATGAAAGTTCTCAAAGCCCTGCTCGCCCTGTTCACCACCCTCGCCGTCGCTGCGACGGCGCTGTTGCTTTTCTGCCAGGCCAAAAACGCGCCCCATTATATCCACATCTACGACGCCGACAACGAAGATTGACAAAAAACGCACAAAAGGACCTGCCGCCTCTTTCCCGACGGCAGGTCTTTTTTGTTTTGGGCGCGTCAGTTGTTCTCCAGCCGGAGGACGGCAGCGGTGATGTCGTCGGGGCGGCCGCCCTGGGCGGCGCGGGTGCGGGCCGATTCCACCAGGGTCTGGGCGATCTGCTCGGGGCTGTCCCCGCTGGCGGCAGACAGCTCCAGCTGTTTGAGTACCCAGCCCGGGTCGTCCACCAGCAGCCCGTCGGACACCAACACCGCCAGGTCGCCGGCGGCCAGCCGAACCATCCTGCTCTGGCCATTCACACCGCCCAGCACCCCCACCGGCAGGCCTGCCTCCCCCACCGTCCGGGAGCGGCCCTCGTGGACGATGAAACCCGGGGCCGCTCCCGCCTTGAAGATCCGGGCCGTGCCGGTGTAGAGATCGACGCTGAGCAGGTCGAGGGTAGCCCCGCCCTCCTCCTCGCTTCTTGAGGGCCAGGGCGACGTTGACCAGCCGGGCCGCCAGCTCAGCGGTGAAGCCCGCCCGCAGCAGCCGCCCGGTCAGGTCGGCGGCCAGGTTGCCGTCCACGGCGGCAGGGCGGCCGGTCCCCATCCCGTCGCAGAGGATCATCTGGGCCGCGGTGGGGCTGCAGAACTGCTGGACCGCGTCCCCCGACACCTCCCCTTTGGCCGTCGCCCCCGCCCATCTGAAGAGGGCCCGCAGCAGCGGCTTCTCGGTGAAGAGGAGGGTGGTGACCCCCTTGCAGCTCAACTTCTGGGGCGTCTCAAAGCTGCGGTGGCAGAGCCGGCCCACCTCCCCCGCCAGGGCCGCCAGCTCCCCCTGGCTGAACCGGGCCCGGGGCAGCGTCACAGCCGCCCGGATCCGGCCCAAATCGTCCAGGGTGACGGCGCACTCCAGCGGCGGCATCCCGAGGGAGGAGAAGAAGGCGGCCACCCGGCCCGACTTGTACTGCCCGGGCTGCCAATCTGGTCCCCCAGTGCGCTGAGGGCTTGAGCCACCGCGCTGTACTGCTCGGTGAGGGCTGTCCGCATGGCCTCGGCGTGGACCCGGGCCTCCTGCCGGCTCTTGTAGAGGGCGAAGGAGCGGGTCAGCGTCCCCGACAGGGCCGCCGGATGGATGCAGCGGGCCAGCTGGCCGGGCAGGTCCTGGGCCTCCACCTGCTGTTTTTCCTCCAGGATGGGCCGCAGGGCCTCGAAACCGGCCATGGTCACCGCGTACTCCTCCTTCCAGCAGGATTCCTGCCGGCCGCACTTGGCGCAGAGGGCGTCGTGGGTGTTGTCGATGACCCAGCGGTAGCCCTCCTGCCGGCGGGGCAGCCCCTCGTAGACCTTATTTACCGTGTCCGCCAAAGAGGACAGGCTCTCGGCGGCCGCATTGAGACGGGTGGCCGCCGCCGACAGCTGGGGCCGTTCGGCCCGCTCGGCGGGGTCATGGGCCAGGCTGGCGTCCCGCATCAGGAGGCGGCGGGGCAGCAGCAGGCAGCAGACCGCCCCCGCCCCCAGCGCCGCCAGGTGACCGAAGGCGTCCCCGGGCGGCTGGACCGCCAGCACCCCCGCCAGGGTGCCCGCCCCATAGAGGGCCGTACAGATCAGCCTGTCCCCTTGGGCCAGCAGCCCGAGGGCAGTGCCGCAGCAGAGCCCCACCGCCCCGCAGGCCAGGGCACTGTCGGCGCAGCAGAGGGCCGCTGCCGCCACCGCGCTGCTGCTGAGGGCGGGCTGGATCTTCCCGCGGCAGGCCAGCACCAGGGTGCAGAAGGCGGCCGCCGCCAGCCCCAGATTGACCGTTCCCAGGTTGACCGCCCCCAGGGCCGCCGCCCCGCAGGCCGTCAGAACCAGACGCCCGGGGCCCGGCTTTTCTTCCGGGCTGCGGCGGAGCACCAGCCCCAGCACCAGCGCCAGCCCAAAGGGGCAGAGCTGACCGTAGAGGACGGCCCAGCCGCCCGCCAGCCCCGCCGCCAGCCCGAAGGCCTGCCGCAGCACCAGGCTGGCCCGTCCCCGGCTCACCAGCGCTTCCTTCTCAGCCGGCCGCACCGGCAGCGCAGAACGCGCCGGCCCATACCCTATAAAACTTTTTTCCGTCATCGGACAGCCCTCCCGCCTGTAAAAAGTGTGCATCACAAAGCAGCTCTGTGCATATACTCTAGCAGGCGGCGGCCGCACTTTTTGGCACATCCGGCAAAACAGGCAAAAGGCGCTAAAAAAAGTCCCTGCACGGCCATTTTGGGCTGTGCGGGGACTTTTTCGCTTTTTTTCTACGGTTACGCGCCAACGCTTGCGCGCAGGCGGTCGACGGCCAGGCGGAGACGTTCCACCGTCTTTTCACGGCCCATCATGCAGGCCAGATCCACCCCGCCGCCGGGGGTCCGCTGTTTGCCCGACAGGGCGATGCCCAGCGGGTAGAGCAGCCAGCCGTTCTTCTTCTCCATCCGCTCGGCCAGGGCCTTGCAGGCGTCGAAGAGGCCGTCCCGGTCATTGTAGTCGGTCCCCTCGTCGGTGAGGAGGAGTTCCAGGGCGGTGAGGGCCTCGAGGGCTGAGGCCGGGGTAGTCTTCTGCTTCTTGTTGGTGTAGAGGCTCAGGTCATAGTCGGGCAGGGCGTCGAAGAAGTCCACCTGGGGCGGGATGTCGCTGAACAGCTCGCACCGGGGCTGGAGGTTCTGGTAGAGCAGCTCCTTGTTGACGGGGCAGTGGACGGCGCTGTCGATCCAGGGGGCGGCCTTCTGGCGGAATTCCTCGGGGGAGAGTCGGCGGATATACTCGGCGTTGATGGCCCGCAGCTTGAGGGGGTCGAAGATGGCCGGCGACTTGGAGATCCCCGCCGGGTCCCAGATCCTGACCAGCTCGGGCAGGGTGAAGATCTCCTGTTCGGCGTATTCGCCCCTGGGGCTCCAGCCCAGCAGGCAGATATAGTTCAGGATAGCCTGGGGCAGGCAGCCCTTGGCGATCAGGTCCTGGTAGCTGGCATCGCCGTTCCGCTTGGACAGCTTGTTCTGGGCATCCTTCATGACCGGCGGGCAGTGGATGTAGACCGGGATCTCCCACCCGAAGGCCTCATAGAGGAGGTTGTACTTGGGGGTGGAAGAGAGGTACTCGCTGCCGCGGATGACGTGAGTGATCCCCATCAGGTGGTCGTCCACCACGTTGGCAAAGTTATAGGTGGGCATCCCGTCGCTCTTGACGAGGATCTGGTCGTCCATCTCGTTGTTGTTGACCTCGATGTGGCCGTAGACCAGGTCGTCAAAACTGGTGACCCCGGTGCGGGGGATCTTTTGCCGGATGACGTAGGGCTCGCCGGCGGCCAGCCGGGCCCGCACTTCCTCGGCGGGCAGGTCGCGGCAGCAGCCATCGTAATGGGTCATCTCCCCGCGGGCCCGCTGCTCGGCGTGGAGGGCGTCCAGCCGCTCGTTCGAGCAGAAGCAGTAGTAGGCCTTCCCGTCGGCCACCAGCTGCTCGGCATATTGTTTGAACAGGCCCATCCGTTCGCTCTGGACATAGGGTCCCACCGGGCCGCCGATATCGGGGCCTTCGTCCCAGAGCAGGCCTGCCTCCCGGCAGGTGTCGTAAATGACGTCCACCGCACCTTCCACATACCGCTCCTGGTCGGTGTCCTCGATCCGGAGGATGAAGGTGCCGCCCTCATGCTTGGCCGTCAGGTAAGCGTAGAGGGCGGTGCGCAGGTTGCCCACGTGCATATACCCCGTGGGCGAGGGCGCAAAGCGGGTGCGTACTTTCTTTTCTTGCATGGTGCTTTCCTCGCTCGATCCAAATATGCTGCCGCGGCGGCCCCGTCCAACACAGCGCCGCCGCACAAAACACGGTTTTAGTTTACCCGCTGGCGCCCCGTTTGTCAATCGCCGCCGCAAAACCTGCGCCCATATGGCCAAAAATCCGCCTTTTCCTGCCAGGCTACTTGACAAAAGCATCCCCTTCGCATACAATAACAAATATAGCCGCGCCGGCGCGGCACGGCATGGCACCGGATGGCAGCTTTTTGCTTTTGGTAAAACGCCCCAGGACCCGGTATCCACACAGGAAGCCGGGTCCTTTGTGCGCAGGCCCAAAGCGCAAGAAGAAGGGTTTTTGGGGGAAAAGGAGATTTTTAAAGATGAAACGGAAACAGATCATTTCTCTCTGCATGGCCGCCCTGCTGGCCATCGGCGCGGCGGGCTGCGGCTCGTCGTCCAGCATTGCTTCTTCGGACACGCCCGACGGGGACGGCGATCCCACCACCCTGACGGTGGCGATGGAGTGCTCCTACGCGCCCTACAACTGGACCCAGTCCACCGACGAGAACGGCGCTGTCCCCATCCGGGATTCCAGCGACTACGCCTATGGCTACGACGTCATGATGGCCAAGAAGATTGCCGAGGCCCTGGGCCAGGATGTCCAGATCGTCAAGCTGGACTGGGACAGCCTGATCCCCGCCGTCATGACCGGCGACGTGGACTGTGTCATCGCCGGCCAGTCCATCACCAGCGAGCGGGCCGAGCAGGTGGACTTCTCTGACCCGTACTACTATGCCAGCATCGTCACCCTGACGCGGAAGGACAGCCCTTACGCCTCGGCGACCAGCGTCGCCGACCTGTCCGGCGCCACCTGCACCAGCCAGCTGGGCACCATCTGGTATGACACCTGCCTGCCGCAGATCCCCGACGCCGACATCCTGCCCGCCCAGGAAACTGCTCCCGCCATGCTGGTGGCCCTGAACAGCGGCGCCTGCGACGTGGTGGTCACCGACCGTCCCACCGCCCAGGCCGCCCTGGTGGCCTACCCTGACCTGACCCTGCTGGACTTCGGCGGCAGCGAAGGCGACTTCGAGGTCAGCGACGAGGAGATCAACATCGGCATCTCGATGCGGAAGGGGAACACCGCTCTCCGCGACGCCATCAACGAGGTGCTGGCCACCATGACCGCCGACGACTACAACGAGATGATGGACGAGGCCATCAGCGTCCAGCCCCTGAGCGAGGGCTGAGCACGCCTGACTGACCGTCTGCCCCGCCCCGGCCGGGCCTGAGGACCCGGCCGGGGTTTTGTGACTTTTAGGGTATAAAGGAGTTTTTCCCTATGGATGTCTTTCTTTCCAATGTTTCACGGGTGCTGCAGCAGTATGGCCCGTCCTACCTGCGGGGCGCCGGCACCACTTTGCTGCTGGCTCTGGTGGGCACCCTGGCGGGCTGCCTGATCGGCTTTGCGGTGGGCACGTTGCAGAGCATCCCCATCGACCCCGACCGTGACCCCCTGTGGAAGCGGATCCCGATGCGGCTGCTACGGGTGGTGCTGCGCTGCTATGTCGAGGTTTTCCGCGGCACCCCCATGATGATCCAGGCCGTCTTTATCTATTACGGGATGCTGCAGGTCTTCGGCATTCACCTCGGGATGTGGCCTGCCGGCTTTTTGATCGTATCCATCAACACCGGCGCCTATATGGCCGAGACGGTCCGGGGCGGCATCGTCTCGATCGACCCTGGCCAGACCGAGGGCGCCATGTCCATCGGGATGACCCACTGGCAGACCATGCTCCACGTCATTATGCCCCAGGCGCTGCGGAACATCGTCCCCCAGATCGGCAACAACTTCATCATCAACATCAAGGACACCTCGGTGCTGTCGGTCATCTCGATCACCGACCTGTTCTTTGTCCACCGCAGCGTGGTGGGCGCCCTCTATACCTATTTTGAGAGCGCGGTGGTGGTCATGCTGATCTACCTGACCATGACCCTGCTGGCCAGCTACCTGCTCCGCCTGTGGGAAAAGAAGCTGGACGGCCCCCAGAACTACGACCTGGACACCACCGACACCCTGGCCTACACCAGCGGGATGTACAACGCACCCAACCCGGCCCACCAGCCCCAGAATCTCGATATGAAGGAGGGCGCCAACCATGTCTGAACCCATCATTGAAGTACGCCACCTCTCCAAGAGCTTCGGCGCCCATGTGGTGCTGCGGGACGTCGACTTCACCGTCAGCCCCGGCGACGTGACCTGTGTCATCGGCGCGTCGGGCAGCGGCAAGTCCACCCTGCTGCGCTGCATCAACCTGCTCGAGACCCCCACCGCCGGCTCGATCCTCTTCCACGGGCAGGACATCATGGCCAAGGGCTTCAGCCCCAGCAGCTACCGCGCCCGGGTGGGGATGGTCTTCCAGAGCTTCAACCTCTTCAACAACATGACGGTGCTGGACAACTGCACCGCCGGCCTCCGTTACGTCCTCCACCAGGACAAGGAGACCGCCAAAGCCACCGCCATGGCCAACCTCGAAAAGGTCGGGATGGCCCCCTACATCCACGCCCGGCCCCGGCAGCTGTCGGGCGGGCAGAAGCAGCGGGTGGCCATCGTACGAGCCCTCTCGATGCAGCCGGAAGTCCTCCTCTTTGACGAGCCCACCTCCGCCCTCGACCCCGAGATGGTGGGCGAGGTGCTGGCGGTCATGCGGAAGCTGGCCGCCGACGGCCTGACCATGATCGTGGTCACCCACGAGATGGCCTTTGCGCGGGACGTCTCTAGCCATGTGGTCTACATGGCCGACGGCGTCATCGCCGAGGAGGGCAGCCCCGAAGCCATCTTCTCCCACCCCCGCAACCCTAAGACGGTCGAGTTCCTCAGCCGCTTCCGGAAAAGATAAATAATATGGCCCCCGCCCGGTTTTTGCCGCCGGCGGGGGCCTTTTTATACGTCTGTCTTCTTTGTAATAGCCCCGCAGCCCGAGGCTGACGTCCAGGGCCTGGTTGACCCGTTTCTGGTCCTCGGGGGTGATCTGGCCGGCCCGCTCCCGCAGGCGGTGCTTGTCAAGGGTGCGGATCTGCTCCAGCAGGACCACGCTGTCTTTGGCCAGGCCGGTGTCCGCCGCCCGGATGTTGATGTGGGTGGGCAGGCGGGTCTTATCCAGCCGGGATGTAATGGCCGCTGCGATCACGGTGGGGCTGTGCCGGTTGCCGACCTCGTTCTGGACAATCAGTACCGGCCGGACGCCGCCCTGCTCTGACCCGACGACGGGCGAAAGGTCGGCATAGAAAACTTCTCCTCTGTGTACCTCCATGGAACTCCCTCCTTGCAGATTGGGGGGCGCGGTGCCTGACCGCTCTATGTGGCGCGTCAGCCGCGGCCCTTCGGTGGTGACACCAGAAGTATGCCCCATCCGGCCGCCGGCTATACACGCGGTTCTGTTTTATCTTATGCAGGCGGGCGGCTCAGTTTTCTTCCAGCAGGCAGACGGCCATGGCGACGCCCCCGTCGTGGCTGAGCGTCAGCCGGGCAGCCAGGCGGCGCTCGGCCATCCAGGCGGCCGTCCGGCCCGAAAAGCGGTAGACCGGCGTACCCGACGCCAGCCGCACCGCCTCGATCTCGGCCAGGGCAAAGGGCCCGGCCAGCCCGGTGCCCGCCGCCTTGAGGAAGGCCTCCTTGGCGGCAAAGTCGGCCGCCGCGCTGGCTAGGCGGCGGGCCGTCAGGGGGGCGTGGCCTCCAAGGCCCAAAGCCTCCCACTCGGCCGGGCCGAAGACCCGTCGGGCAAAGGCCGCCCCGTGGGGGCCGGCGAGGCTTTTTTCGATCCGGGCGATTTTGCACAGGTCGCAGCCGATCCCAAAGATCATCTCTCTCCCTCTTTCTGTATCCATTTTGTAAATATTTGCTCCCCCACTTGAAGTTTGGCCCTGATTCGTGTAGAATAAGAGAAACATCAAGACGGCAGAGCGCCGCCGCATACCGTCCTGCAGGGACAGGGCAGAAGGGGGTGGATTGCATGGGTGAACCTACCGCTATTTTTTCGATCCACGATGAAAAGGACGATCGGATCCGTGAAATACTGCAGCAAGTCTACGCTGCGCTGAAAGAGAAGGGCTACAATCCGGTCAATCAGCTGGTGGGTTATATCCTGTCGGAAGACCCCACCTACATCACGACCCACAACGGCGCCCACGCCCTGATCCGTAAGGTCGACCGCGACGACCTGCTGCAGGCGCTGCTGCGCAGCTACCTGGACGACTGAGCCTTTCCGCATCCGATCTGCCGCCCCGGCAAAAGGGGGCGGCTTTTTTGCGCCCTTTTACCCGCCCAGACTGCGGAGGGGCAGGGTGAAGATCTGGTCCACCGTCACCTCGTACTCCCAGGGGCCGCGCACTCCTTCGCGCTGCTCCCCCCGCC
>CAZEIG010000020.1:0-3909 GCA_964511805.1 uncultured Faecalibacterium sp. | reverse complement strand
GCAGTTTTTTGAGCTGTTTTTCCAGCCGGTCCGCCCCCTCGAAGAGGGCGAGCATCCCGCCCCAGTAGGCCTTCATCCGGCTGATGGCGCAGCGGGCGTCCCCGAAGGCCGCCGTGTACCCCGCGTAGAGCTCGGCCAGGAAGGCCCGCAGTTCCTCCCTGGAGGCGGCCGGGCCACCCTTTGCCCGCCGGAAAAGGGCCGGGTCGGCAATCAGCCCCCGCCCCGCCATCAGCCCTGACAGCCCCGGCCAGGCCGCTTCCAGGGCGTACAGGTCCTCCGGCGCGGTGATGTCCCCGTTGTAGCAGACCGGCATCCTGCACGCCGGCAGGGCGGCGGCAAAGGCCGCGCGGTCGGTCTGGCCCCGGTAGAGCTGGCGCATCACCCGGGGGTGGATGATGAGCTCGGCCAGGGGGTAGCGGTCGTACACCTCCAAGATGGGGCCGAACTCCTCCGCCCGCTCCACCCCCAGCCGGGTCTTGACCGAGATGGGCCCGCCCGCCTCTGCAAAGACGGTGTAGAGGAAGCGGTCGAGAGCCGCGGGGTCCCGCAGCATCCCCGCCCCCTTCCCCTTGGCGGTGACGGTGCCCGACGGACAGCCGAAGTTCAGGTTGACCTCGGTGTAGCCCATCTGCCGCAGCACCCCGATCATCCAGGCCGCACAGCTCCCATCCCGCCCCAGCAGCTGGGGGATGAGGGGCGCGCCGAGGTTCGCCTCCGGCAAGAGGTCGGCCATCTTCTTTTTGACCGGGATGCGGTTCTCAGGCGGGGAGATGAAGGGCGCGTAATAGCGGCCGGCCCCGCCGAAGTATTTCTGGTGGGCCTGCCTCCAGATCCGGTCGGTCAGGCCCTCCATCGGGGCTGCGTAGTACTGCATGGGCGTCTCTCCTCTCCGTCATTCCCCGACACAATAGCACAGCAGGGCCGTCTTTGTCAAGCTGTCCGCTTGTCATCCACCCCGGATTGGTTTATACTAGGGTTACAAATTATCCGGGAGGCAATCATATGGATCTGCAAGGCAAATGCGTCCTGCTGGGCGTGACCGGCGGCATCGCCGCCTATAAGATGGCCGGGGTGGCCAGTGCGCTGAAAAAGCTGGGGGCCGACGTCGAGGTCATCATGACCCGCAACGCCACACAGTTTATCACCCCACTGACCTTCGAGACTCTGACCGGCCATAAGTGCATGGTCGACACCTTTGACCGCGACTTCAAGTTTGAGGTCACTCACATTTCGCTGGCCAAAAAGGCCGACGTCATCCTTGTTGCGCCGGCCACCGCCAACGTTATCGCCAAGATGGCCCACGGCATCGCCGACGATATGCTCACCACCACTGTCCTGGCCGCCGGCTGCCCCAAGCTGGTCGCGCCGGCCATGAACACCGGCATGCTGGACAACCCCATCACCCAGGACAACCTTGGCACCCTCGCGCGGTACGGCTTCACCGTCATCCCCTCTGAGAGCGGAGTGCTAGCCTGCCACGACGTGGGCAAGGGCCGCCTGCCCGCCGAGGGGGTCCTGCTGGACTACGTCGCCCGGGCCCTGGCCCCCAAGGACCTGGCCGGGCTGCGGGTCACCGTCACCGCCGGCCCCACCCAGGAGGCCATCGACCCGGTCCGCTGCCTGACCAACCACTCCACCGGCAAGATGGGCTATGCGGTGGCCCGGGCGGCCGCTCTGCGTGGGGCTGAAGTCACCCTGATCCACGGCCCCACCGCCCTGGAGCCTCTCCGCTTTGTCCGGGATGTCCCCGTCACCTCGGCACAGGAGATGTACGAGGCGGTGACCGGCTGCTTTGCGGACACCGACATCCTGGTGATGGCGGCGGCGGTGGCCGACTACCGTCCCGCCTCAGTGGCCGCCGACAAGATCAAGAAGGGGGACGGCGAGATGAGCATCCCCCTGGTGCGGACCGCCGACATCCTCGGCGCCATCGGCCCCGGCAAGACCCATCAGTTCCTCTGCGGCTTCTCGATGGAGACGCAGGAGATGGTGGCCCACTCGGCCGAAAAGCTCCGCCGGAAGAACCTCGACATGGTCGTGGCCAACAACCTCAAGGACCCGGGGGCCGGCTTTGGGGTGGACACCAACCTGGTCACCTTCCTGACGGCGGATGGCGGCGTCCGCCAGCTCCCCCTGATGCGCAAGGAGGCCGTCGCCGGGGCCATCCTGGACGAGATTTTGGCCCGGCGCACCCACTGACCGCCTGCCGCCCCGGTCCTTGTAGTATCCTACAAAAAAACGGAGCGATTTCCGGCTTTTTCTCAAAAATGCATCCAAAGTGTTTATTTTGGCAGGCAAAAATTATATAATAACAAATAACAATGTGTCATTGTGCCCTTTGGGCAGGGCAGCTTTACGGCCGAGCGGCCGCGCATACAGGGAGGTAAATCTTCATGATCATGTTCAGCAATTATGACCAGCGCTTGCTGGATCATGTCAAAAGGATCCATTTCATCGGCTGCGGCGGCAGCGGGATGTTCCCGCTGATCCAGATCCTTGCAGCCAGAGGGTACGAGATAACCGGCAGCGACGTGCTGGACGGCAGCATCATCCAGGCCGAGCGGGAGATGGGGATCCACGTCTCGATCCCCCACAACGCCGACAACGTCATCGGCGCGGACCTGGTGATCTATTCCGCCGCCATCCCCAAGGACAACGTCGAGCTTGCCGCTGCCGACAGCTACGGCATCCCCACCGTCGAGCGGAGCGTCCTGCTGGGCTATGTCAGCCGCCTGTATAAGAACAGCATCTGCGTCGCGGGTACCCACGGCAAGACCACCACCACCGCCATGATTACCGCTGCCCTTGAGCTGGCCGGCCGCGACCCCAGCGCCGTCATCGGCGGCAAGCTACCTCTGATCGGCGGCTACGGCAAGGCGGGCAAGGGGGACGACATTGTCGTCGAGGCCTGCGAGTACGCCGAGACCTTCCTCAAGCTGACCCCCTATCTCTCGGTGGTGCTGAACATCGACAACGACCACCTGGACTACTACGGCAGTATGGGCGAGCTGAAGTTCGCCTTCAAGCGCTTTGCCCTGATGACCCAGTTCATGATCTTTGCCAACGCCGACGACCGGAACACCATGGACGTCATGTACACCATCCAGCGCCGGGTCCGAACCTTCGGCATCAAGAACGGCGGCGACTACCAGGCCGTCAACATCAACGAATACCGCCCCGGCTTCTATGAGTTCGACCTGAAAGCGTGGACCACCAACGGGATCACTGGCCATATCAAGCTGTCGGTGCCCGGCTACCACAACATTTACAACGCCCTGGCCATGTGCGCAGTCTGTTGCTCGATGGGGTTGACCGCCGAGCAGTGCGCCGAAGCCGCCGCCTCCTTCAAGGGGGCGGGCCGCCGCTTCGAGGTCTACGGCGAGTGCAACGGCGCCGTGGTGGTGGACGACTACGCCCACCACCCCACCGAGCTGCGCTCCACCCTGACCACCGCCCGGGAGCTGGGCTACAAGCGGCTGATCGCGGTCCACCAGCCCTTTACATACAGCCGCACCAAAATGCTGCTGGATGATTTTGCCGACGTCCTCAAGTTGGCCGACATCGTGGTCCTGACTCCCATCCTGGGCAGCCGCGAGCCGGAGGATCCCACCATCTCCAGCGCCAAGCTGGCGGCCAAACTCCCCAACGCCGTCCTGGTGGACAGCCTGGAGGCCGCTGCCGACTGGGTCAAGCAGAACGCCCGCGAAGGCGACCTGGTCATGACCCTGGGCTGCGGTGACATCTACAAAGCCGGCAAGATGATGGTGGAGTAAACCCGCCGCCGAACGCGCAGACCGGTCAAAAGAAAAGCCTTTTATCTATCAAATAAACCATATTTTAAAGGAGGATATTATGCCTAGAGCAATCCCATAAAATATCGTGAAGCAGTTTCAAAAACTTTACAAAAGC
>CAZEIG010000019.1:13770-18444 GCA_964511805.1 uncultured Faecalibacterium sp. | reverse complement strand
GGACAGCCCCTTCTCCATCCGTTGCTTGTAGCACTCGGCCCGCAGCATGTTGTTGACCGAGAAGCAGGCGCCTACCTCCCGCAGCAGCTCGATATAGTTCAGCTTGAGCAGCCAGTCAGCGTTGTTCAGCATCAGGGCCTTCCCCTCGCTGAAGTCGATGAACCGCTCCATCTGCCGCTTGAAGCAGGCGGCGTTGTGGTCGATGTCCTCCTTGGTCAGCATCCGGCGCATATCGGTGCGGCCGGAGGGGTCGCCGATCATGGTGGTGCCGCCGCCGATCAGGGCGATGGGCTTGTTGCCGGCCATCTGCAGCCGCTTCATCAGGGTCAGCGCCATGAAGTGGCCAGCGGTCAGGCTGTCGGCGGTGCAGTCGAAGCCGATGTAGAAGGTCGCCTTGCCCTCGTTGATCACGTCGATGATCTCCTCGTCGGTGATCTGGGCCACCAGGCCGCGGGCCTTCAGTTCGTCAAACAGTTTCATACAAAATACCTCCGTTTTTCCAGGGCAGAGGACAGAAAAACGCCCCCTGCCAACCTACAAATTGGCAGAGGGCGAGAAAATCGCGGTACCACCTCTGTTTGCTGCCCCCTCGCGGGTGACAGCCTCACAAGTGCAGCTCCCTCAGTGTCTGGAGCAACACTCTGCGTTTGTAACGCTCGCACGCGGCGCGGCCTACTGGGGGCCTTCGGTCCGGTTCAGCCTGCAGCTCAGGGAAGTATTTCGCCTGCGGCTCTGCACGCCCCTTTCACCAGCCGGGGCCTCTCTGGGCAGAGTCAATCGGGGTACTCGGTTCCCCTCATCGCCTTTACGATTGTTTATTGTACAAGAACAAAAGCGGAATGTCAAGAAGGAAAAAGGGGGTTGCCACAAAAAACGGCCTGTTTTTTTGTGGCTTCTGCGAATGGACGCCAGGCGGCGAAATATGATAAGATACAAACCAGAAAAGATCAAGGCGTTACTCCCTGGAGGCGCTACTTGCATACTTTCCCGGCCGTTTTGGGTCAGGGAGTTGCTGTAGCTGTTTCTGGGGTTTTTTCTGTTTGCGAGCCCCCGGGGACGCCGGGACGGTTTGGGAGGGAAAGGTTCCAAAGTGCGCATCGTCAAAAAGATCAACAATAACGCAGCGCTGGGGCTGGACGGCAACGGCACCGAAGTGGTGGTGCTGGGCAAGGGGGTCGGCTTTGCCGAGATGCCCTATGAGCTGACCGACTACTCCAAAATACAGCGTACCTTCTACGACATTGACCCCCGTTATGCCCAGATGGCGGCGGGGATCCCGACGGCCGTGCTGGAGGCCAGCGCCGACATCGCTGACCAGGCCGAGATGGAGCTGGAATGTGAGCTGAACCCCAATCTGCCCTTCACCCTGGCGGATCACCTGAACTTCGCGCTGGAGCGGCTGCGCAGCGGGATGACCCTGGCGACGCCCCTCTCCTACGACGTCCGACACCTCTATCCCAAGGAGGCCGGACTGGGGGACCGTGCCCTCGAGATCCTCGAGCGGCATACCGGTACCCGCCTGCCCGACAGCGAGGCTATCAATGTGGCGCTCCATCTCATCAATGCTGAGACCGAATCGGGGGACATCCATTCGATGATGATGGCCCTCAAGATCATTTCGGATGTGGACGCCATCCTGGAAAAGGAGCTGGGCACCCAGCTGGATAAGGACAGCTTCCAGTATTCCCGCTTTGTGATGCACCTGCGCTACCTGATCCAGCGTCTGGCCGGCGGCCAGCAGGTGGACGACCAGGGAGCCAGTCTGCTGGGTCAGGTCCGGCGGGAATACCCCGAGGTCTACGCCTGCGCCAAGGCGGTGGTAAACTATTTTGCAGCCACATGGGACTGGCATTGCAACGACGAAGAACTTCTTTATTTGATGCTGCACATCAACCGGGTGCAGCAGAAAGGTTGCTGACAGGCGGGCAGGTCCCGCCGTCCTGACAAGAATGGATCTGGCCGGCAGCGCGCGCCGGGCGGGTGCAGATAGATCACATAAAAGAAAAAGGAGAGATCCACCGTGAACCAGGAGCAGTTTATCCAGCAGCTTTATCCCTGCATAGGGGGACAGGCCAACGTAGGACGCTGGCAGGCCCGCGGCAACGAGCTGTGGATCACGGTTAAAGACCGGAGCATGGTGGATCTTGCAGCGCTGCAGGGGACAGCGGGGGTAGTGTCGGCGGAGCTCAGCCGCAGCCGCCTCCGGGTCACCGTCAGCGCGTCCTACCAGGAGGAACTTCACATGGCTAAAAAAGAAAACTACGAGGAACTCGCCAAAAAGATCATCGGCCTTGTGGGTGGTGAGGGCAACATCTCCAACGTGACCCACTGTGCCACCCGCCTGCGCTTCAACCTCAAGGACGAGTCCAAGGCGGACACTGAGGCTATCCGCAACACCGCCGGCGTGGTGGGCGTGACCTCGGCCAACGGGCAGTACCAGGTCATCATCGGCGCTGAGGTTACGCAGGTGTACGAAAAGCTGACCGCCCAGCTCCACAGCCTGGACGACGCGGCTGCCTCTGCCAATGGGCCAAAGGGCTCGCTGGCAAGCCGTCTGATCGACACCATCACCGGTATCTTCACCCCCATCCTGCCGCCCCTGACGGCTGCCGGCATGCTCAAGGCGGTGCTAGCCGTTCTGGTGGCTTTCAAGTTGGTCAGCAGCGACTCCAGCACCTACCAGGTCATCAACTTCATGGCCGACGCCACTTTCTATTTCCTGCCCATCCTACTGGCCAATTCGGCCGCCAAAAAGCTGGGCTGCAACCCCTATCTGGCCATGATGCTGGGTGGCATCCTGATCCACCCCAACTTTGTCAGCATGGTCTCCGCCTCCCAGGAGAGCGGCGTGGCCATCACCGTCTTTGGCCTGCCCATTTATAACGCCACCTATTCCTCGTCGGTCATCCCCATCCTGCTGGGTGTGCTGCTGATGTCCAAAGTCGAGCCGCTGGCCAACCGTGTGTCGCCCAAGGCCATCCGCTTCTTCACCGCGCCCCTGCTCACCGCGCTGATCGTCGGCATTGCTACCCTCTGCGTGCTGGGTCCCATCGGCTATATCATCTCCAACATCCTGGCCTCTGCCATCAATGGACTGAGCACCATCGCCCCCTGGCTGGCGCCCACCATCATCGGCGCACTGCTGCCCTTCCTGGTCATGACCGGAACTCACCACGCCCTGACCCCCATCGGCATCAACAACCGTATGACCATCGGCTTTGATACCATCATCTATCCCGGTCAGCTGGCCTCCAACGTGGCCCAGGGCGCCGCGGCCCTGGCCGTCTCGGTCAAGACCAAGGACAGCGAGCGCAAGCAGTTGACTTCTTCCACCGGCATCACCGCCGTCTGCGGCATCACCGAGCCGGTCCTTTATGGCGTTACCATGAAGATCCGCACCAACATGATCGCAGCCATGGTCGGCGGCGGCGTAGGCGGCTTCTTCATGGGACTGATGAACACCAAGAACTACTCCGGCGGCTCTCCCGGCCTGCTGACCCTGCCCAGCTACATCGGCCTCGACGCCCCTATGAGCAACTTCTACTACGCCTGCATCGGCGCGGCCATCGCCTTCGTGGTGGGCTTCGTGGTGTCCTACATCCTTTATAAAGACCCCGTACAGCCGGAGTCCTGACCGAAAGGGGTGAACCGGATTGTATTTCCCGAAAGATTTCCTCTGGGGCGGCGCCACCGCTGCCAACCAGTGCGAAGGCGCCTATGACGAGGACGGCAAGGGCCTGTCCATTCAGGACGTCCTGCCCAAGGGCTTCAAGGTCATCACCGACGGCCCCACACCGGACAACCTCAAACTGCGGGGGATCGACTACTACCACCGTTACAGGGAGGACATCGCCCTCTTTGCCGAGATGGGCTTCAAGGTCTACCGTTTCTCGATTGCCTGGAGCCGGATCTTCCCCACGGGGGAGGAGGCCGAACCCAACGAGGCGGGCCTGCGGTTCTACGACGGGGTCATCGAGGAGTGCCGCAGGTACGGCATCGAGCCGCTGGTAACCATCTCCCACTACGAGACCCCGCTGGCCCTGACGAAAAAATACAACGGCTGGGCTAGCCGGAAGATGATCGAGCTCTACCTGAAATACTGCGAGATCCTTTTTACCCGCTACAAAGGAAAGGTACGGTACTGGATCACTTTCAACGAGATCAATTCCATCCTCCACCAGCCCTTTATGAGCGGGGCCATCATGACCCCCAAGGACCAACTGAGCAATCAGGATCTCTACCAGGCCATCCACCACGAGTTGGTGGCCAGCGCCCGGGCGGTGGAGCTGGCCCACCGGATCGACCCGGCCAACAAAGTGGGCTGCATGATCCTGGCCGTCACCATCTACCCCCTGACCCCCAGCCCGGACGACGTCATCGAGGTGATGCGCCTGGATGACGAAAACTATCTCTTCGCTGACGTCCAGGCTCGGGGCGCCTACCCCTACTTTGCGGCCCGGATCTTTGAAGAGAAGGGGGTCCGGCTGGAGATCACCGACGACGACCGGCAGGCACTGACCCACACGGTGGACTTTATCTCCTTCAGCTATTATTCCAGCAACTGCGCCTCGGCCGACCCCGCCAAGGGCGAACCCACCGGCAGCAACATGACCACCAACCTCAAGCGGAATCCCTATTCCCAGGTCACCGAATGGGGCTGGCAGATCGACCCCA
>CAZEIG010000019.1:0-13760 GCA_964511805.1 uncultured Faecalibacterium sp. | reverse complement strand
CCCCCAAGGGCCTGCGCTATACACTCAACCGGCTCTACGCCCGCTACGGCAAGCCCCTCTTCATCGCCGAGAACGGCCTGGGTGCCAACGACACCCTGGTGCCGGACGGCAAAGGCGGCTGCACCGTCGAGGACGACTACCGGATCAAGTACATGAACGACCATCTGGTGCAGGTCAGCGAGGCGCTGCACGACGGCGTGGAGGTGATGGGCTACACCGCCTGGGGCTGCATCGACCTGATTTCCTGTTCCACCGCTGAGATCAAAAAGCGGTACGGGATGATCTACGTCGACCTGAACAGCGACGGCAGCGGCACTCTGGCCCGTTACAAAAAGAAAAGCTTTGACTGGTACCGGGAGGTCATCGCCTCGAACGGCGAGAGCCTCCGGCCCTAACAGGCCCTGCCACCCACCCAAAACATAAGCCGCCGCAGCGGATATTTCCCCTGCGGCGGCTTTTCCTGTTTTGATTGAGAACTTGTTTTCATAAAGGATAAGTGCTATAGTAGAGGCATGAAAAAGCAAGAAGAGAAACGAAAACCGTATCCAACGGATTTAACAGATGCACAATGGAATGAGATAGAGCCATTGTACACAGGAATGCGCAATCGGAAGTGGAGCAAGCGGGAACTGACAAATGCAGTGCTGTATATTGTCAAAACTGGCTGTCAGTGGCGAAATCTGCCACACGACTTTCCTCCATATCAAACAGTGTACAGCTTTTTCAGCCGTGGGCAAAAGTCAGGATTATGGGAGAAAATCCTCGCTCATCTGGTTGAAAAAATTCGCACAGATGCAGGAAAAAGCGCTGAACCAAGTTATACATTGATAGATTCCCAGAGTGTCAAAACAGTTGCAAACAACGAAGAGCGCGGAATTGACGGAGGAAAAAACAAAAGGCAGAAAGCGACACATCGTTGTAGACACAATGGGCAACTTGCTGGCGGTCATAGTTCATGCAGCGAATCTTTACGACACGAAATCTGGCATTAACGTAGCGCAGGAAGCTTGCAGAAAGTATCCTTCCATACAAGGTTTCTGTGCAGATGCAGGTTATCGCGGGACTTTTGTTGGCAAAGTGAAATCCGATCTTCAACGATCTGTCGACATTTCTGAGAAAATCAAACCACGTGAATGGGAGAAGCTTCCCTGGCGTTGGATTGTGGAGAGAACTTTTGCTTGGATGAATGCTTCCCGTCGTCTTTCCAAAGATTTTGAGATTTCCATTGCTTCCCAAGAAACGATGGTCATTCTTTCTCATCTCGCTGTGCTTCTTCATCGCTTATGGAAACAGTTTCTGACTTTTTTATTTTTGCAGCCACTCGATCTTCCCGGCCTGGATGTCGGAAAGGTGCGCCCTGATTTTTTCGGGCGGCCAGTCCCACCAGCGGAGCCGGAGCAAAGCCGCGATGACATCGTCGCTGAAGCGCTTCCGGATGGGATGGGCAGGGACGCCGCCCACGATGGTGTAAGGGGGGTACGTCCTTGGTGACGAGGACCCGGGTGCCGATGATGGCGCCGTCGCCGATGGTGACGCCGGACAGGATGACAGCCTGGTAGCTGATCCAGACGTCGTTGCCGATCCGGATGTCCCCCTTGCGGTCCCACGTGGTGGTGATGTCTTTGATGTCCAGGCCCCACTCCTCAAAGAAGATGGGGAAGGGATAGCTCGAGAGGGAGGACAGGCTGTGGTTGGCGCTGGTAAAAAGGAACTTTGCGCCGCAGGCAATCGAGCAGAATTTCCCGATCGACAGCCGGTCGTGATTGATGGGGTAGTGGTAGAGGACGTTATTGGTTTCAAAGTGCCGCGGGTCGTCGGCAAAATCGTTGTAGATGGTGAAGTCTCCGACGGTGATGGAAGGGTCGGTGATGGCGGCTTTCAGGTGGATGGTCTGGGGGTCGCCGGTGCGGGGATAGAGAGCGCCGGGGTGGACAGAGAGTTCTTTCATGCGGACTTCCTCCTTTGTGTCTCAGAAAAACGGTCACACAGAGACAAAGCCGGAATGGCTGCGGCAGATTGGTCACTCCATGCAAGGGCCCGCAGGCTGCTGGCTTTGCATGGAAGGAAACTTCGTTGCGCTTGGGCAAGGATACCACTTCTTTCTTTATGGATTATGGACTGTCTTCAGTATACCACCGCGCGGGGCGGGAGGCAACGGTTTTGCACCGCTTTGGCAAAACCGACGCTTTGCGGTGAAAATAACGGCCGGAAAATCAAAAATCCCTCTTGCAATCGTCCCGCATTTCTGGTATACTATAGCAGCCGCTTGGCGTGGGCGCCCAAAATGGCCCGTCCCCGGGCCTGCCTTTACGGCCAGCGAGTACAGAGAAAAGGATGAACCAACATGTACGCAATCATCGTTACCGGCGGTAAGCAGTACCGCGTGGAGCAGGGCGACATCGTCTACATCGAGAAGCTGGACGCTGAAGCTGACTCCGAAGTGAAGTTCGATCAGGTCCTCGCTGTCGGCGAGGAGGGCTCGGTCAAGGTGGGCGCACCTCTCGTCGAGGGCGCTTCCGTTTCTGCCAAGGTCATCAAGAACGGCAAGGGCAAGAAGCTAAACATCATCACCTATCGTCCCAAGAAGCACAGTGCTCGCCGGATGGGCCATCGTCAGCCCTACACCAAGGTTGAGATCACTGCGATCAACGGCTAAGGAGGAAGTTACAAATGGCACACAAGAAAGGCGTAGGCAGCACCAAAAACGGCCGCGATTCCATGGCCCAGCGTCTGGGCGTGAAGCGTGCCGATGGTCAGAAGGTCCTGGCTGGCAACATCCTGGTCCGTCAGCGCGGCACCCACATCCAGCCGGGTGAGAACGTTGGCAAGGGCAGCGATGATACCCTGTTCGCCCTGGTGGACGGCACCGTCCGCTTTGAGCGTGTGGGCAAGTCCGGCAAGAAGTGCAGCGTCAAGCAGTAACTTCGTAGCGGACTGAGAACTGCAAAAC
Source organism: uncultured Faecalibacterium sp. (assembly GCA_964511805.1). Taxonomy (GTDB): domain Bacteria; phylum Bacillota; class Clostridia; order Oscillospirales; family Ruminococcaceae; genus Faecalibacterium. The sequence continues at coordinate 10,810 of CAZEIG010000019.1, read as the reverse complement.
CGTAGAGCCGGACCGTTTGGCCCGGCTCTTTTATGTGTAAGCCCGCCCCTGGTCGCTTTGCGCCGCGGCGGGCCGGAAAGGAGACCTCATGGCAGCACAAACCAATTTCATCGACATCGCCACCATCTGGCTCCATGCGGGCAAGGGCGGCGACGGGGCAGTCAGCTTCCACCGGGAAAAGTTCGTGGCGGCCGGCGGCCCCGACGGCGGCGACGGCGGCCGGGGCGGGGACATCGTCTTTGTGGTGGACGACAACCTGTCCACTCTGATGGATTTCCGCTATAAGCGGAAGTACACCGCTGAGGCCGGCGGCCCTGGCCGGGGCAGCAACTGCCACGGGGCCAACGGTGCCGACCTGGTCATCAAGGTGCCGATGGGCACCGTCATCAAGGACGCCGCCAGCGGGCTGGTCATCGCTGACCTGTCCGACCACGAGCCGGTGGTGGTGGCCAGGGGCGGCCGGGGCGGCTTCGGGAACGCCCACTTCGCCACCCCCACCCGCCAGGTGCCCAAGTTCGCCAAGCCCGGCCTGCCCGGCGAGGAGATCCAGGTCACCCTCGAGCTGAAACTGATCGCTGACGTGGGGCTGATCGGCTTCCCCAATGTGGGCAAGTCCACCCTCATCTCGACCATCAGCGCGGCCCGGCCCAAGATCGCCAACTACCACTTCACCACCCTGGTGCCCACCCTGGGCGTCGTCTCGGTGGGGGAGGGGGCCAGCTTTGTCTGTGCCGACATCCCCGGCCTGATCGAGGGCGCCAGCGAGGGGGTGGGCCTCGGCCACGACTTCCTGCGGCACGTCGAGCGCTGCCGCCTGCTGCTCCATGTGGTGGACGTCTCGGGCAGCGAGGCCCGCGACCCCGCCGAGGACTTTGAGAAGATCAACGAGGAGCTGGCCCGCTTCAGCCCGGCGCTGGCGGCCCGGCCCCAGATCGTGGTGGGGAACAAGTGCGACCTGGCCACCCCTGAGCAGATCGATGCCTTCCGCCAGTATGTGGAGGACAAGGGCCTGACCTTCGTCCCCATCTCGGCGGCCACCATGCAGGGGGTCAAGGCTCTGCCGGGACTGGTCTACAACCGGCTGAAGGACATCCCGCCGGTGCCGGTCTTTGCGGCCGAGTACAAAAAGCCCGAGCCCGCCGCCGGCGGCCGCGCCTTCACCATCACCCGGCTGGAGGCCCACCGCTGGTCGATTGACGCCCCTTGGCTGGAGCGGATCCTGGCGGGCAGCAACGTGGACGACTACGAGAGTCTGCAGTTCTTCCAGCGGCAGCTGGGGGAGAGCGGGATCCTCGACGCCCTGGTGGAAAAGGGCGTCGAAGAGAGCGACACCATCCTCATCGGCGATTATCAATTCGACTATATCTTCTAAAAGTTAAGGAGCTGCGCTATGGACAACCAGCCTGAAAAGATTGACCTGCGGGAGGTCAGCCCGCTGGCGCTGGCCTTTGTGGGGGACAGCGTGTTGGAGCTGCTGGTTCGCCGGCGGCTGGTGGAGTACCACCGGCTGGCACCCGGCCGGCTCAACGCCGAAAAGATCAAATATGTGTCGGCCCGGGCACAGTTCCGGGAAGAACAGCTGCTGGAGCCCCTCTTCACCGAGGAGGAGCTGACAGTCTTCAAACGGGGCCGGAACGCCAGCCGGACGGCGGTTTCGCGGAACGCCACCCCCGAGGAGTACCGCGCCTCTACCGGCTTCGAGTGCCTGCTGGGCTGGCTCTACCTGCGTGGGGACAATGCCCGGATCAGCGAGCTGTTCGAGGCCCTCTGGGCCGGCTACCAGCCCACCGCGTGACATAAAGGATACGGAGAAAGGCCCGCTGCGCCGGCAGCCTGTTCAGCCGTCAGCGGCAGTTCTTGCTGTTTTTGGCGCTCTCATCGTCGGCACCCTTGGTGTACTGGTTGGGGTGCTTGTGCTCGTTGGTCGAGCTGATGGTGCGGCTGTTGGAGGAACGGTTGTTGGACTGGTTGTTCGACTTGCAGTTGTTGCTGCGGTTTTCCATCGTTAAGATGCTCCTTTCGCGTCTTGTTTGCCAGCGGGGGCGGTTGCCCCCGCTGGTGATAGTTTGGCCGTCTGGGGCAGGTTTATGCATGAGGAGGTTGTCCGGTGCCGACTGAATATTTTGAAGCACGGGAGCGTGCTCTGCTGGGCCCCCGGTATGAGCAGCTCTATGCGTCCCCCACAGACCGGGCGGCCCGCGGGGTGACGGTGTCGGCCCTCCGGACCGATCCGGCGTCCTTCGCGGCGGGGGCGGGGCTGGCGCTCCGGCCTTCGCCCTTCTGCGCGGCGGGCTTCCTGGTGGAGGAGCCGGACTTCAAACCCGGCCGCCACCCCTGGCACCATGCTGGGGTCTTCTACTCCCAGGAGCCGTCGGCCGCGTCGGCCGCGCCCCTGCTGGGGGCAGAGCCGGGGATGCGGGTGCTGGACCTCTGCGCCGCGCCGGGCGGGAAGAGCAGCCAGCTTGCCGCCGCCCTGGGCAGGCGGGGGCTGCTGGTGGCCAACGAGTACGTCCCGGCCCGAGCCGACATCCTCAAGGGCAACCTTGAGCGGATGGGGGTGGCCAACGCCGTCGTCCTGAATGAGAGCCCCGCCCGGATCGCCGCAGCTCTGCCTGCCTTCTTCGACCGCATCTTGGTGGACGCCCCCTGTTCGGGGGAGGGGATGTTCCGGAAGGAGCCGGAGGCCGCCCGCCAGCACTCGGCGGCTCTGGTGGCTCAGTGCGCGGCGCTGGGGGCCTCCATCCTGGACAGCGCCGCTGAGGCCCTGGCCCCCGGCGGGGAGCTGCTCTATTCCACCTGCACCTTCGCTCCCGAGGAGGACGAGGGCCAGGTGGCGGCCTTTCTGGCGCGGCACCCCGACTTTGCCCTGGCCGACGTAATGGAACGGGCCTTCGCCCCCTTCGGCAGCCCCGGCGAGGCCAACCGGACCGGCGGCGCGCCGCTGGACGTCTCGCTGGTGCGGCGGATCTGGCCCTGTCAGGGCGGCGAGGGGCATTTCATGGCCCGGCTGGTCAAGGCGGGCACCCTCTCCTTCGAGGGGCGCGCCGCCGAGGAAGCCACCTGGCTGGCCCGGCAGCAGCGGGCGGCCGAAAAGCCTCGCCGCCCCGCCAAAAGCGCCCCGGGCAAAACGGTACGGGGCCGCCGCCCCGCCGCTCCCGAGACGGCTTCGGCGGTCCAGTGCCTCGAGGCGTGGCGGGCCTTTGCGGCGGCATCCTTCCCAGCGCTGGCGGACGCCCCCGCCCTTGTGTTGGGGGAGAGCGTCCTGCTGGCGCCGGCTTTCCCGCCTCAGACGGGGCTTCACATCCTGCGGGCCGGGGTGCTGGCCGGGACGGTCCAGAAGGGCCGGTTCGTCCCGGCCCACCATCTCTTCACCGCCTATGGCGCCCTCTGCGCCAACGCCGAGCCCCTGACCAGGGACGACCCCCGCTGTGCGGCCTACCTGGCCGGACAGGAGATCGAGGCGGCCACCGCCCGGGAGGGCTGGTGCTGCGTGACGGTGGACGGCTTCCCGCTGGGGGGCGGCAAAGTCTCAGGCGGCCGGATCAAGAACCACTACCCCAAGGCCCTGCGGCTGTTGGGATGAGGGGAAAACCGCCCTTCCGTCAAACTGCTGCTTGAACAGCGGCCCTGTTTGTGCTAAAATCATAAAGACATTGTAACTACTGACGTCAGGTTGTACGATCATAGAGGAGGTCCATATCCATGTCCGGACATAGCAAATGGAACAACATCAAGCGTAAGAAGGAAAAGACCGACGGCGCCCGCGCCAAGGTCTTCACCAAGATCGGCCGCGAAATCAGCGTGGCGGTCCGCAACGGCGGCCCCGATCCTGTCTCCAACAGCAAGCTGGCCGACCTGATCAGCAAGGCCAAGCGGATGAACGTTCCCAACGACAACATCCAGCGGATCATCAAGAAGGCCGAGGGCGGCGACAAGACCGAGTACGAGGCCATCAACTACGAGGGCTACGGCCCCGGCGGCGTGGCGGTCATGGTCGAGACCCTGACCGACAACCGGAACCGCACTGCGGCCGACCTCCGCCACTACTTTGATAAAAACGGCGGCAACCTGGGCACACTGGGCTGTGTGGGCTTCCTCTTCACCCAGAAGGGGGTCATCGACATCTCGCTGGAGGACAAGGACGCCGACGAGGCCATGATGGACGCCCTGGACGCCGGCGCCGAGGACTTTGACGCAGGCGAGGACGCTGCCGAGATTACCACCGACCCCGACAGCTTCTCGGCTGTCTGCAACGCACTGGAGGCCAAGGGCTACGAGTTCATCTCGGCCGACCTGGCCATGGTGCCCATGACCACCACCCGGCTGACCGACCCCGAGCAGCTCAAGCAGATGGGCAAGCTGCTGGACGCCCTGGAGGATGACGACGACGTCCAGAACGTCTGGCACAGCCTTGAGAACGAAGAGGACCTGCCGGAATAAGGCGGCATTCAATCGAAACAGTGAGCCGGGCCCGGGCGGTCCGGCTCTTTTTGTTGGAAAGGGGGATATGACGCTATGGACGATACCAAGACCATCCTCTGCCCCTACTGCAAGGTGGAGCTTGCGGAAGGGGCCTCTGCCTGTCCCCACTGCAAGCGAACCTTTGCCGGGCGGAACCCCCAAGGTGTTTTGCCGGTGGGCTTCCTGCTGGCGGAGCGGTACACGGTGGGTGAGATGATCTGCGCCGACGGCGAGGGCATCCTCTACCGGGGGGTGGAGAACCGGGGGCGTTTCCGGGTGACCATCAAGGAGTACCTCCCCATCACCCTCTCGGAGGAGCGGGGCGGGGACTATCTGCTGCGGCCCAAGCCCGGCAGCGAGGTGCTGCTCAAGACCACACGGATGGACTTCGCCGACCTCTACCGCGCCATCCAGCGGATCACCCCGGCCACTGGCCTGGAGGCGGTGCTGGACGTGGTCGAGTCTAACAACACCGTCTACGCCATCCTCGAAAACCCCGGCGGCGTCCCCCTGAACCAGTGGCTGGACAAACAGAAGCGCCCGGTGGACCCCGAGGCTGCCTGCGCCATGCTCCAGCCGGTCTTCAACGGGGTGGCGGCCATGCACCAGGTGGGGCTGGTCCATCGGGGCATCTGCCCCGAGAACATCCGGGTGCTGGACAACGGCCGCGCCCGGCTGACCGGCTACGCCACCATCGGCCTGCGGACGGCGGGCAGCGGCCTCCACGGCCAGCTCTACGAGGGCTATTCCGCCCCCGAGCAGTATTCCGCCGTTGAGTTTGAGGGGCGGTACACCGACGTCTACAGCCTGTCGGCGGTCTTTTACCGGATGGTCTGCGGCCAGAGCCCGGTGCCGGCGGCCCAGCGCCTCATCAATGACTCAAACCCCCAGGCCCGTGCGATCAACTCCGCTCTGCCGGCCTACGTCTCGGACACCCTGGTCCTGGGGCTGCAGCTGGACCCGGCCCGCCGCATCCAGACGGTGCCCCAGCTCAACCGGGCCCTCTCCTCGCCCACCGCCGCCGGGGAGGAGGCCCGTACCCTCCACGTCGGCCGCCGGGACCGCGGCCGGCAGGGCAGGGCCGAGCAGCGTCCCACCCTCAGCCTGACGGCCATCCTGACCGGCATTCTGATCCTGCTGGCGGTGCTGACCCTCCTGACCCTCTACAACCTGCTGGGCCGGATGGAGTCGCCCCAGGAGTCCGCCGCATCCTCTTCCGAGGCGTCCAGCGCCCCCAGCGTGGTGACGGTGAACTACGTCCCCGACTTTGTGGGGATGAGCTACTCCCAGATCCAGAACAGCCGCCAGTACACCGGCATCTACCTCTTCTACGTCACAGAGGAGTACAGCGACAAGGCCCCCGCCGGCACCGTCTTAACCCAGGAGCCCGCCGCCGGCACCGCCATCACCGAAGGGGAGAACGCCACCATCCGGCTGGTCATCAGCAAGGGTCCCCAGATGGTCGAGATGCCCAACACCATCGGCTTCACCCAGGAGGGCGCCATCCGGGAGCTGGAGAGCCGCGGCCTGGTACCCAGCTGCTTCATGGTGGTGAATGACGGTTCCTATGCGTCGGGCTGCGTCGTCTCCTGCAGCGTCGAGCCGGGCACCATGGTGGAGGCCGGCAGCACCATCGTAGTCTATATCGCGGCCGACCGGGACGTCCAGATCACCACCACCCCCGACACCGCCTCCGATGACGGCACGACCGACCCCGCAGGCGACGAGAGCCTGGACCAGGAAAATTGAGATGAAAGGAAGAAAACAATAAAAATGTCCTGCAGGACATTTGCAAAAGCGAATCTGCGCAGAAGCGGGAACCTCCCAGGATGGAAGGCTCCCGCTTCTGCTTGTTTAGGATAGGAAAGAGAATGGTGATGGTAGAAACTGCCCGCCTTACAGGTTGGTATAGCCCATCAGATACTGATCCACACGGGCGGCGCAGTCGCGGCCCTCCCGCAGGCTCCAGACCACCAGGCTTTGCCCGCGGCGCATATCGCCGCAGGTGAACACCTTTTCCACGTTGGTCTTGAAGCCGTCGTCGGCCGTGCAGCCCCGGGCGTTCAGCTCGACGCCAAAGGCGTCGGTCACATAATTCTCGCACCCCACAAAGCCGGCTGCGATCAGTGCCAGCTGGCAGGGGTAGGTGAACTCCTCCCCGGTGGGAACCATGTTGGTCCGGCCGGTGTCGGGGTCGTGCTCGGGACGGAGATAGGAGATGACAGCGGCGGTCAGATGGCCGCCCTCGTCCTTGAGGAATTCTTTGACGGTGGTCTGGTAGACCCGGGGCTCCTTGCCGAATTTGGCCATGCACTCCACCTGGCCGTAGTCCACCTTCTGGACTCGGGGCCACTCGGGCCAGGGGTTGGAGGCAGCCCGCTGGGCGGGGGGCTGGGGCATCATCTCGAGGGCCAGCAGGTCAGTGCAACCCTGGCGGAGGGCGGTGCCCTGGCAGTCGTTGCCGGTGTCGCCGCCGCCGATGACCAGGACGTTCTTCCCCTCGGCCGAGATGGCCCGCCCGTCGGCGAAGTCGGAGTCCAGCAGGCTGCGGGTAACGCTGGTCAGGTAGTCCACCGCAAAGTGGACCCCCTCGGCGTCCCGGCCGGGGACGTTCAGGTCCCGGGCCTTTTTGGCGCCGCAGCAGAGGATGACGGCGTCGTAGTGGGCCAGCACCTCTGCTGCGGCGATGTTTCGGCCGACGTCCGTCCCGGTGAGGAACTCGACCCCTTCGGCCTGCATGATCCGGATGCGGCGGTCGATGACCGACTTTTCCAGCTTCATGTTGGGGATGCCGTACATCAGCAGCCCGCCGGGGCGGTCCTCCCGCTCGTAGATGGTGACGCTGTGGCCCCGCTTGTTGAGGTAGTCGGCCACCGACAGGCCCGCCGGGCCGCTGCCGATGACGGCGATGCTCTTGCCGGTGCGGGCCGGGGGCGGGGCCGCCTGGATCCAGTCCTTGGCGTAGCCGGTCTCGATGATGGCGTGCTCGTTCTCCCGGACGGTGACGGCGCTGCCGGTCACGTCCCCGCAGGTGCAGGCCGCCTCGCAGAGGGCGGGGCAGACCCGGCTGGTGAACTCGGGGAAGCGGTTGGTCGCCATCAGCCGGCGGAGGGCCAGCTCCCACTTGCCCCGGTAGACCAGCTCGTTCCACTCGGGGATGAGGTTGTTCAGCGGGCAGCCGGAGGCCGCGCCCCCGATCGTCATCCCCGCCTGGCAGAAGGGTACGCCGCAGTCCATGCAGCGGGCTGCCTGGGTCTGCTGCTCCTCCCGGGAGAGCCAGATGTGAAATTCGTTGAAGTTTTCCAGCCGTGCAAGAGGCTCCGCATCGGTGCTGGTCTTGCGCTGGTAGTCCATAAAACCAGTTATTTTACCCATGATTCAGTTCCTCCCTCACTTGGCTTTCTGCTGGGCGTAGAAGGCTTCGATCTGCGCCTGTTCACCGTCCAGGCCGCGCTCTTCCATCGAGGCGATGACCCGGAGCATCCGGTCGTAATCGTAAGGCAGGATCTTTTTGAATTTGGGCAGGAAATCGCTGAAGCTGTTCAGGATCTCTTTGCCACGGGGGCTGCCGGTGGCCTCCACATGCTCCCGGATCAGCTCCTTGAGGGTGGCCACGTCGTGCTTGTGCTCCACCGGCTCGAGGCTTACGGTCTCTTTGTTGACCCGCTGGTAGAAGTCCCAGTTCTCGTCCAGGACATAGGCGATGCCGCCGGTCATGCCGGCTGCAAAGTTCTTGCCGGTCTGGCCCAGCACCACCACCGTTCCGCCGGTCATATACTCACAGCCGTGGTCGCCGACGCCTTCGACAACGGCCACCACGCCCGAGTTTCGGACGCAGAACCGCTCGCCGGCGACACCGCAGATGAAGGCCTTGCCGCCGGTGGCGCCGTAGAAGGCGACGTTGCCGGTGATGATGTTCTCCTCCGGCTTATAGCTGATCCCTTCGGGGGGACGGACGACGATCTTGCCGCCGCTCATCCCTTTGCCCATGTAGTCGTTGCAGTCGCCGGTCAGCCGGAGGGTCAGTCCCTTGGGGATGAAGGCGCCGAAGCTCTGGCCGCCCGCGCCGGTGCAGTTGACGGTAAAGGTGTCGTCGGCCAGGGTGTCGCCGTACTTTCGGGTAATCTCGCTGCCGAAGATGGAGCCAAAGGCCCGGTCGGTGTTGGAAACGGCTACATTGACGGCCTGGGGGTTCCGGCTGGAGAGCCTGAACTTCTTCATCAGGACCCGCATATCGAGAGTCTTTTCCAGGTGGAAGTCATAGGTGTCCTCGGGCTGGTAGTGGACGTTGAGGTTCTCGATGGCGGGGTTGTGGAGGATGGCGTCCAGGTCCAGCTTGGCCGCGCGGGTGCCAGCGGTGGGCTTGAGGTGGAGCAGGTCGGTCCGGCCCACCAGTTCATCCATTGTCCGGATGCCCAGCTTGGCCATGTACTCCCGCAGCTCCTGGGCTACAAAGGTCAGGTAGTTGACGATATACTCCGGCTTGCCGATGAAGTTCTTCCGCAGCTCGGGGTTCTGGGTACAGATGCCCATGGGGCAGGTGTCCAGGTTGCAGACTCGCATCATGACGCAGCCCTCGGCCATCAGCAGGCTGGTGCCGAAGCCGAATTCCTCCGCGCCCAGCATACAGCTGATGGCGACGTCCCGGCCGCTGAGCAGCTTGGAGTCGCTTTCGACCCGCACCCGGGTCCGCAGGCCGTTGAGGATGAGGGTCTGGTGGGTCTCGGCGATGCCCAGCTCCCAGGGCAGGCCGGCATTCTTGATGGAGGTACGGGGTGCTGCGCCGGTGCCGCCGTCGTAGCCCGACACCAGGATGACCTGGGCGCCGCCCTTGGCCACGCCGGCTGCGATGGTGCCGACGCCGGCCTCGCTGACCAGCTTGACGTTGATCCGGGCGTCCCGGTTGGCGTTCTTGAGGTCATAGATCAGCTCGGCCAGGTCCTCGATGGAGTAGATGTCGTGGTGGGGCGGGGGAGAGATGAGGCCGACGCCGGTGGTGCTGTGGCGGGTCTTGGCGATCCAGGGGTAGACCTTGGTGCCGGGCAGCTGGCCGCCCTCGCCGGGCTTGGCGCCCTGGGCCAGCTTGATCTGGATCTCTTCGGCCGAGACGAGGTACTTGCTGGTGACGCCGAACCGGGCCGAGGCCACCTGTTTGATCTTGGAGTTGCTGGCGCTGTGGTACCGCTCTTCCGGCTCGCCGCCCTCGCCGGTGTTGCTGCGGGCGTCGATCTGGTTGAAAGCCAGGGCGATGGTCTCATGGGCCTCGCTGCTCAGGGCGCCGTAGCTCATGGCTGCGCCCTTGAACCGCTTGAGGATCTCGCTGACCGGCTCTACCTCCTCGATGGGGATCCCCCCGTCGGGGTCATAGTTGAAGTCCAGCAGACTGCGCAGGTGGACGCCGTACTCGCCCATGTTGTCTACTGCATGGGTGAACTGCTTGAAGGCGGCGTAGTCGTTGTTGAAGCAGGCTTTCCGGAAGAGGTAGAGGGTCTCGGGGTTGAAGAGGTGCTCTTCTTTCCCGCTGCGGTATTTGTGCTCGCCGTTGCTGGAGATCTGCATATTGATATCCAGCCCCAGGGGGTCGAAGGCGGCGTTGTGGTGGGCCTCGACGTCGGCCTGGATGTCCTCGAGGCCGATGCCCCCCACCCGGCTGACGGTGCCGGTGAAGTACTTGTCGATGACCTCTTTCGAGATGCCTACCGCCTCGAAGATCTGGCTGCCCTGGTAGCTCTGGATGGTCGAAATGCCCATCTTGGAGGCGATCTTGACGATGCCGTTCAGGACGGCGTTGTCGTAGTCGTTGACGGCGGCGTAGAAGTCCTTGTTCAGCAGCCCCTGGTCGATCCGCTGACCGATGGCCTCATGTGCCAGGTAGGGGTTGACCGCGCAGGCGCCGTAGCCCAGCAGTGTGGCGAAATGATGGACCTCCCGGGGCTCGGCGCTCTCGAGGATGAGGGCCAGGGCGGTGCTCTTCTTGGTCCGGATCAGGTACTGGGAGACCGCCGACACCGCCAGCAGGCTGGGGATGGCGACATGGTACTCGTCGATGTCCCGGTCGGAGAGGATGATGATGTTGGCCCCCTCTTTATAGGCGCGGTCCACCTCCAGGAAAACCCGGTCAATGGCCTTTTCGAGGCTGGTGTTCTTGTAGTAGTTGATCGAGACGGTGGCCACCTTGAAGCCGGGGACGTTCATGTTCTTGATCTTGAGCAGGTCGGTCTCGGTCAGGATGGGGTTGTGTACCTTGAGGACCTTGCAGTTCTCGGGCTGGTCCTCAAGCAGGTTGCCGTGGGCCCCGATGTAAACGCTGGTGGAGGTGACCACCTTTTCCCGGATGGCGTCGATGGGG
>CAZEIG010000018.1:0-18574 GCA_964511805.1 uncultured Faecalibacterium sp. | reverse complement strand
CATGATGTACCGCTCTTTTGCGCCAAGAGCCTTCCGGATGCCGATCTCACGGGTGCGCTCGGCCACCGACACCATCATGATATTCATAATGCCGATGCCGCCCACCAGCAGGGAGATGGACGCGATGACCGTCAGGATGGAGACCACCATGTTGATCATCGAGGTCATGGTGTCCAGCATCTCGCTCATAGTGGTGACCACATAGCCCTCGTCCGCGTTGAGTAGCTCCGCAAGGGTCTCCTCCAGGAAGGCCTTACCCTCGGACACCTGGTCGTCCTGCACGGTGGTGACGCTGTAGCTGCTGACGATGCTCATACGGCTCAGCCGCATGGCGGTGGTGTAGGGGATGTAGACATAGTCGTCGCTGCTCCCCTCCTGATCCGAAAGGTCATCCACTTTTGCTTCCAGTACGCCGACGATGGTGTACCAGTTCTCCCCCACCTTGATCCGCTGGCCCAGGGAGTTACCGCCATAGGCTACCCGGTCGATGTAGTCGCCCACCACGCAGACCCGCTTGCACTCCTCGCAGTCCACATAGTTGATCAGGCGCCCCTCGGCCAGCGTGTAGCCCTGCATATCGAAGTAGACCTCGCTGACGCCGGAGGTGCTGGTATAGTCGTAGGTGATGGTACCCACCTTGACCGAGCCGCTCATGCTGACGATGGGGGAAATGGCCTCAAAGAGGTCGGGCCGGCTCTCCACCGCCGCATACATATCCTCGGTATCGACGGTGCGGGCGCCATAGCCCGCGATGTTGACGGTGAGCAGGTTCATCCCCATCGAGGAGACGCTCTCCCGCATACTCTGGGTCATACCGTTGCCAAGGCCGACGATGACGATGACCGCCATGACGCCGATGATGATGCCCAGCATGGTCAGGAAGGTGCGGAACTTACTGCTGAGGATGTTTTTCAGTGCCTGACGGAAGGTCTCATAGATCATGCCTCGTCCCCCTCTTCTTCTGCTGCGGCAAGGCTGGGCTGAACCACTGCCTCGGGGGCATGGGCGTCGCCGTCATAGACGATGTGCCCGTCCTCCAGCCGGATGATCCGCTCCGCTTTGACGGCGATGGAGTTATCGTGGGTGATCAGGACCACCGTGTTCCCCTGCTTGTGCAGCTCCTGCAGCATCTTCAGCACTTCGCGGCCGGTGTGGCTGTCCAGCGCGCCGGTGGGCTCGTCGGCCAGGATGACCGCCGGCCGCCCGGCCAGGGCGCGGGCGATCGAGACGCGCTGCTGCTGGCCGCCCGAGAGCTGATTGGGCTTGTTGTGGAGCTTATTGCCCAGGCCCACCTGCTCCAGCGCCTGCCGGGCGCGGAGGTGCCGCTCCCGTGTGGGGACGCCGGCGTAGATTAAGGGGACCTCGACGTTTTCCATTAGGTCGAGCTTGGGCAGGAGGTTGTACTGCTGGAAGATGAAGCCCAGCATCTCGTTGCGGATCTCAGCCAGTTCATCCTTGTTCATGTGGCCGACGTCCCGGCCGTTGAGCTTGTAGACGCCGGCCGTCGGGACATCCAGACAGCCGATGATGTTCATGCAGGTCGACTTGCCCGAGCCGGACTGGCCGACGATGGCCACGAACTCCCCTTTATAGATCTGCATCGAGATGTGGTCTGCCGCTTTGACAGTGGTGTCGCCCATCTGGTAGTACTTGCAGACCCGGTCAAATTCGATCAATGCGCTCATCGCAGACCACCGCCTCCCGGTGCGCCGCCGGGCGCACCGCCGGGCCCAGTCATGGTAATGGTCGTCCCGCTCTGACTATTGGCAAGGGCGGTGGCGGCGCTGGAATCGTAGGCGATGGTATCGCCCTCCTGCAGGCCGCTGGTCACCTCGATGTAGTCGTCGTCGCTGACGCCAGTGGTGACCTGGACGTAGACATATCCCTCAGGGGCGTTCATCTCGCTGACCGCGTTGGCCGCGCTGGGGGAGTCCTGGGTCACCAGGACGTAATTGCCCCGGACGACAGCGGCGGTGGGGATGACCAGGGCGTCCTCGGCGCTGGCGGTGATGATCTCGGCGGTGGCGTTCATCCCAGGCAGCAGCTCGCCGTAGTCGTCGATCCGGATGGTGACGGGGTAGGTGGTGGTGCCGCCGGTGGTAGTGCCGTTGGTCGAGACGTTGGTCACCACCCCGCTGAAGGTCCTATCCGAGATGGCGTCGGCGGTGATCTCAGCCTCCTGGCCCACCTGGATGGAGAGGATCTCCAGTTCATCCACCGCCAGGGTCAGCTCGAGGTAGCTCAGGTCGTGAATGATACAAAGGGTATCGCTGGTTGAGGTACTCGAACTGCTGCCAATGACTTCGCCGGCCTGGAGTTCCTTATAAATAATGGTTCCGCCGATAGGGGCGGTGATGGTATAGTCATCCAGCGTCTCTTCCGCATCGGCAAGGGAGAGCTCAGCGCTGCGCAGACTATCGGCTGCCGACTCCACCGAGCGGGTCAGGCTGTCGCTGGACAGCTGGATGAGGGCGTCACCGGCGTTGACCGAGGCCCCCTCGCCAACGCAGAGGACAGCCACCGTGCCGCTGTTCGAAGCGGTGATGGTCTGCTGGTTCTGGTAGCTGAATCGGGCCGAATTGAGGGCGTTGACCCCGTTCACCGAGGCAGTGGCCGCCTGGGCCGAGGTCAAGCTGCCGCTGTTGGGCACCGCGATGGTCACCGACCGCACCAGCATGCTGCCGCTGCTGAGGGTGTCCTCGCCCGAGACTGAGCGGATGGTGCCGGTCAGGGTCTCATAGGTGCCGTCCAGGGTGACCTGGGCCGTCTGCCCCACCTGGAAGTTGGCTGCGTCGGCCGATGGGAAGTCGAGGGTCAGCAGCAGGGTGCCGTCGTTCCGGATAACGGCCACCTCCTGCCCGGCGCTGACCACATCGCCCACCGCCACCTGGAAGGCAACAACGGTGCCGCCGATGTCGGTGTGGACATACTGGGCGTTGACGGCGTCATCATAGCTGCGCTGAGCCTGAGCGTAACTGATCTGGGCCCGCTCCACATTGTTGACTGCGTCCGAACTGTCAATGACGTAAAGGACATCACCTTCCTCCACCACATCTCCCTCAGAAAAGTCGGCGCTCAGGACGGTACCCTGCACCAGGGACTTGACCTCGTAGGTGTTGGCAGCGGTGATGGTGCCCGAGTCGCTGAAGACGTTGGTGATGCTGCGGGTCTCGGGCTTGACCTCAATGTACTGGCTGCTGGCCGAGGCCGACGAAAAGCTGCCGACCAGCCGGGGCAGGACGATGACCGCGGCGATTACCACCACGCAGGCGACGGCGATGATCTTTTTGCCGTTCCGCTTCCAGAACGGCTTGCGGCCCTGGCCGCCGGGCGCGGCGGCTGAGGCGTCCAGGTTGAGCGAAAGATCCTGGCCGGACCCGCCCTCCTGTGCGTTTTTCTTAAACATTCTGTTACCCCCTCTAATGGATTTGCCAACATGATACCATGCTGACTTTGAGGAAATCTTGAACCAAGCTTGCGTTTGCCTTGAGATTTTCACAGGGCGACGCCCTCGCCCAGCCCAGGCGGGTCCTGCCCAGGCCGGGCCGAGCGTCCAGCTCCCTTCCGACATGATTTAGTATACTTGCCAATTCTTAGTTTCCCTCCTAAAAAAAAGATTAAGATTGCTTAAGGCCGGTGGTAATTTTGTGAAAAGGCGGGCGGCCCCTCCCCCACCGTCCGGAACAGCAGCGTGATGCAGAAGCTGGCCTCGTCCTGTTCGATCTCCACCCGGGCGCCCATCTTTTCCATCATGGTGCGGACGCTCAGCAGCCCGACTTTGGTGCTGCCGGAAGTGTCCGGCCGGGGCAGGACAGCGTTGCGAAAGGCCAGCCCCACCTGCCCGGCATGCCGGGCAAAGGTGACCGAGACGTTCTGCTGCGGATCGGCGTACTTTAAAATGTTGGAGGTGATGTTGTCGAGGATGCGGCGGACGTACTGCTCACAGACAGCCAGCCGGACGTCCTCGTTGCCGAGGTTCAGCGCGCAGACGAAGCCCCGCTGCTGCAGCTGGTCCACCATCTCGGACAGCGGCCCCTCGAAGATATGGGAAAGGGGCGCCGGCGGGTCGAAGCTGACCTCCGTGTCCCGGGTGACCAGGGCGTACTCGAAGAGGTTGTCGGACAGCTGCTTGATCTGCCGGGCCTTGGCGTCGATCTTGTCCAGGTAGTTGCGCAGCTCCCCGTCGTTCTGGTAGCGGCGGTAGCGGACGATCTCGGTGTAGAGCAGCAGGGTGGTCAGGGGGGTGCGCAGGTCGTGGGACATTTCGGTGAGAAAGTTTTTCACCCGGGCGGCCGACTGAGCCTCCTCGTCCTGCTGCTGGCGGAGGGAATCCCGCATCGCGTCCAGGCAGCTGGCCAGGGTGGTCAGCTCGTCCCGGCCCTGGATGGTGACCGGTTGGCTGAGGTCGCCCCCTTCCATCGCCTGGATTTCCTGGCTGAGCAGGCAGATGTACCGGACGATCCGCTGGCAGCCCGACAGGAAGATCCCGAGGAAGAGGGCCATGCAGCCCACCATCAGGACGACGATGCCGATCTGCCGGTACCGCCGCAGCACGTCCGAGTAGAGGACGGCCTGCATCTGCCCGTCGGCAAAGGTGATGGTGGCCATCGGCATCCAGTCGTAGAAGGGGGCGCGCTGAGGCTCCTCGCCGTCCGCCTCCTGGGCGCCGTGGTCGGGCGCGAAGGAGCTGTAGACCAGCACATGGTCGTAGTAGAGTTCCAGCAGGATGAAGTCGTGGTCCTCCACCCAGGTGGTGATGGCCTCCATATCGCCCTGGGCGATGTTGTTCTTGGTCACATAGTCCTGCAGGTCGGCCAGCAGGCCGGCGGTGGCCTTCTCCCGGAAGTCGGTGTGCTCAAAGTAGTAGCTGACCGCCTGCACCAGCAGCTCCTGCAGCAGGAAGAAGAGGATGGCGCAGGCCGCCGACGCCCCCACCAGCAGCTGGATGAACTGGGCGGTGATCCCGTCCTTCCGCTTCACTTCAGTCATCCTCCCCATCCTCTGCGAAGTGGTAGCCCTTGCCCCAGACGGTGCGGACCCGCCGGGGCTTCTGGGGATCGTCCTCGATCTTCATCCGCAAGTTCCGGATGTGGACCATCACCGTCCCGTTGGAGGTGTAGTAGTAGGGCTCGTTCCAGACCGATTCATACAACAGCTGCACCGGGAAGATCTGCCGGGGGTTCTGCATCAGCAGCCGGAGGATCTTGTACTCGGTCTCAGTCAGGTTGACCTCGTGCCCGTCCACCCAGACCCGGTTGCAGTCCAGCGCCAGCTCCACCCCGTGGGAGGCGATGGTCCTGCCGTCGCCGCCGGCGGGCTGGTGGTCCTTGCCCTGGTAGACATAGTACCGGCGGAGCAGCGCCCTGACCCGGGCGCTCAGCTCGGCGAAGGAGAAGGGCTTGGACAGGTAGTCGTCCCCGCCGGCGGTCAGCCCCAGCAGCTTGTCCGACTCCTGGGACTTGGCCGTCAGGAAGAGGATAGGGACAGTGGAGCGCTTGCGCAGCTCCTCGCAGACCCGCAGCCCGCTCATCCCCGGCATCATCACATCCAGGATGACCAGGTCCACCTCCGGCCCGAAGGCCGCCAGGGCGGCCGCGCCGTTCTCCGCCTCGAGGATGTGGTACCCCTCCCCCGCCAACAGGATCCGGACGCCGTCCCGGATGTCGGGATCGTCTTCCACAATCAAGATGGTCTGTTCCGCCATGGTGTCCTCCTTTTTGATACTTCTTAACTTAATACGAAAAGCTAGTTTTTAGTATAACAGCCCAATTTTGTATTTTCTATAAAATTTTTCTTAGGAAATCTTAAGATGCGGCCCCGCAGGGCACGAAAAGGGGGCAGAGCCTCCACCGGGCCCGCCCCCTTTTACACGCGTCACTGCATTTTTTCCTGGTACGCCGTCCCCCACACCTCCATGCTGCGGATGATGGGGCGCATCGACTCCCCCAGCTCGCTCAGGGCGTACTCCACCCGGGGCGGCACTTCGGGGTAGACCGTCCGGACCACCAGCCCGTCCTCCTCCATCGAGCGCAGGTTGTCGGTCAGGACCTTTTGGCTGATGCCGGCCAGGTCCCGGCGCAGTTCGTTGAACCGCCAAGGCCGGACCAGCAGGTTGCGGAGGATCAGCAGCTTCCACTTGCTGCCGATCAGCTGGACGGTGGTGGCCACCGGGCAGGCCGGCATCTCCTCTTTTTTCAGCACGGCCGCACCTCCTCGTATAATAAGATTTCCAAACGAATGCTGCATTCAAATTATACCGCAACCCGGCATCCCCCACAAGGGAGTTACAAAAAGGTGACCAGGTCATAAAAAAGTGCGTACTTGCGCCTGCGTCCCCCTCTGTGCCAGAATAGAAGCAGAGAGGGCGGCACGCCCTTCCCGAACACCCACGACACGGAGGTAGAACGATATGGCACTTTCGAACCTGTCTGACTGAAACAAGAAGGACACTTCCCCCGCCCCGGCCCCTACGGCCTGTGGCGCGGCTGACAAGCCCCAGGCGAAGCCCGCCGCCTGCGGGTCTGCCTGTGGTGCGTCCGACAAGTAATTCCCTCCCCGCGGCCCCCGGCGGAACAGTCTGCCGGGGGCCTTCCTGAACATTTGACCCGGCGGCCCAGCCGATCCTATCCAAGCGAGGTCATCCCCATGAAACAATATTTCGCCTTCCAGTGGCACATCACCGACGCATGTGACCAGCGGTGCAAGCACTGCTACATTTTCTCTGAGGACGCCTGCAAAAAGCCGGACGCCATGACCTGGCCCCAGATGCAGGATACTTTTTATAATTGCCTCGACTTCTGCCAGGTCTACGGCCGCCTGCCCTACTTCTACATCACCGGTGGGGACCCCATCCTCCACCCCGACTTCTGGCGGCTGCTGGAGCTGCTGAAGGCCCACGCCGTCCCCTTTACCATCCTGGGCAACCCCTTCCACCTGGACGACGCGGTCTGCCGCCGGCTGCAGGACTACGGCTGTGAGAAGTACCAGCTCTCCCTGGACGGCCTGCGGGAGACCCACGACTGGTTCCGCAAGCCGGGCAGCTACGACATCACTCTCGAGAAGATCGGCTGCATCAACCACGCCAACATCCGCAGCGTGGTGATGACCACTGTCTCGGGGGCCAACATCGACCAGGTGCCGACCATCATCGACGCGGTGGTGGCTGCCGGGGCAGATGTCTTTGCCTTCGCCCGGTACTGCCCCACCAGCGAAGAGAAGGATGTGGGGATCGCCCCTCAGCGGTACCGCCGGCTGCTGGCCGACTGCGATCGAAAGTTCAAGGCCTATGAGGCCGCGGGCTGCCAGACCTACTTCAACAAAAAGGACCACCTCTGGACCCTCTACGAATACGAGACGGGCGCGTTCCGCATCCCGGAAAACGCAGAGCCGGGGATGATCTACGGCGGCTGCAACTGCGGCAACTGTCACCTGACCATCCTGCCCACCGGCGAGGTCTACGCCTGCCGCCGGGTCCGGGGCAGCCGGGTGGGGAACGTCCTCGAGGATCGGCTGGCCGACGTCTGGGTCTGCCAGATGGAAGCCTACCGGGATTACGCCAGGTTTGAGAAATGCGCCAAATGCGAGCTGCTGGCCTTCTGCCGGGGGTGCCCCGCCGTGGCCAGCGGCAGGGACGGCAACTTCTACGCCGCCGACCCCCAGTGCTGGAAGGAGGTGATCTGACCGTGAACGAAACAATCCGGACCATCCTCCACCGGCGCAGCATCCGGCGGTTCGACACCCGCCAACTGGACGAGGAGACCCTCGGGGAGATCCTCGAGGCGGGACTCTACGCCCCCAGCGCCGGCGGCCGACAGGGACCCCTCTTCGCCGTCTGCCAGGACCGGGCGGTCAACCTCCAGCTGGGCCGGGACAAGCGGGCCGCCTCCCATCCGCAGATGGCCTCGGGCGGGAACTACGTCTCCCGCCAGCAGCCCAGCATCGCCGACGACCCCCGCCTGACCGACGCCTTCTACGGCGCGCCCACCGTCGTCACCCTCTTCGGGCCGAAAAATTTCCTCTTCGCGGCAGAGGACTGCGCCGCAACCGCCGAGAACATGATGCTGGCGGCCGACGTGCTGGGGGGCGGCTCCTGCTACACCGGCCAGGGGTGGCTGGCCTTCGGCGGCTCCTGCGGGCAGGCGATCCTCCAGCGGTGGGGCATCCCCGCCAGCCACTACGCCGTCGCCCAGCTCCTGCTGGGCTACCCTCGCCCCGGCGACCCCCACCCCACGCCAAAGCCCCGGAAAGAGGGCCGCATCTTCCGCCTGTGAGACGCAAAAAGCCGCCTGTGCTGCCAATAACGGCACGGGCGGCTGTTGTTTTTGCTTTTTGGGGGGTATCAGGCGCGGGCGCAGCGGGCGTTCAGATCCCGGTAGGTGGCGGCGATGAGGTAGAGCGCCACCAGGAGCGTGCGGCCGCGCTCTGCTGGATTTACGCCGCTGGCCACACGTTTTTTCTGTCAGGTATCGGATCGGATCGTATCAGTCCAGGTAGTCGCCCACCGGACTGGCGTTGTACTGTTTGATGATCTTGACGATAACCGAGTTGTCGGGCTGCTCGGCCTCCTCGACGATCTTATACTTGGTATGGTTGCGTTCCAATCCCTTCTTGTACTGTTCCACCTCCTGTTTCACCATCGACGCCGCATATTCGCGCCCCACGCCGTCCTTCGGCATAAAATGCAGGGTCTGGCAGATGCAGGCCGCTTTGACTCGTTTCATAGTTTTCCCCTCGCTTTCAAAAAATAAACGTGCGGCAAATCACGCAACCGGAATTACGCTTTTTCGCTACACGTTGTGTTTTTATTATACTGTTTTTTCAAAACGCCTTCAAAGGATTTTTTACACAAAATCCGCGGAAGTACGTTTGTCTATTCTGCACAGGAACCGGCAGGGGCGGCTCATTCCGCCCTGCCGTAGTACCCCGCCATCTTGTCAGCGTCGGGGCCGTAGGTGGCGGCGAAGCGGCGGTCGAGCGCCTCGCCCCGGAAGATGTGGGCGCAGTAGTTGTCGATGAGAGCCAGCGCGGCGGGCAGGGCGCCGTCGCACAGGCGCACCAGCGCGGCGGTGCTGGCGGCGTAGGCGGGCAGGTCCAAGCTGCCGGCCAGCAGTCCGCCCAGGGCCTCCCACTTGCCCGCCAGGCGGAGCGCCCCTTCCAGCAAGGCCTGCTTGAGGGGGCCGCCCGGCATCAGCAGCCGGTTGTACCGCCGGATGTTGGCCAGGCAGGTGCGGACCTCCTCATGGCCGGCGGGCAGCACCCGGGCGATGGTCTGGCTGGTGACCTCGTTGACGGCGATGTAGCCCGCCGGGCTGACGGTGTGCCAGTCCACCCCGTCGGCCGCCATCAGGGCGGCGTCCAGGGCCGTTTCGATCGAGAGGTGGCTGTGACCGGAGGCGCCGATCTCGTACTCAATGTAGCTGTGACAGGCGTTGTCCAACGCAAAGTGGCAGACAAAGCCCAGCAGGTAGCTCAGCAGGGCCTGGCCCTCGGGGCGGCCGCTGACCCGGGCCGCCGCCGATGCAAAGAAGGGCGCGGCCGGCGCGTCGTGGAGGGCGCCCCCGGCGGCCTTGTAAGGGTTGCTGCGCAGAGGGGCATAATAAAAGAGGATGTCGGGCCCCTGCAGCCCGATGCCATAGAGGTCGGGGTAGCTCTCAATGGCGGTGCGGGCCACGTCGTTCCGGCAGGCGGCCAGGACGTTGTTCCCGAAGCGGTGGTGTGCGTAGACGGCGGGCATGACGGTTCACCTCGTTTTCTTCAGCGTTTGGTTCAGATGCAGCGTCCCTCCCGGACGGCGCGGCGGAAAGCAAAGAAGCCCAGCAGGATCAGCGGCGCGATAACCGTCACACCCACCGAGGTGCTGCCGGAGAGCTGGGTCATGACACTGACCAGGAAGGTGCCCACAAAGGACGCCCCCTTGCCGCAGATGTCCAGCAGGCCGTAGTACTCGCCCGAGCGCTCGGGCGGGATGATCTTGCCGAAGTAGGAGCGTGAGAGGGACTGCACACCCCCCTGGAACATCCCGACACAGACCGCCAGCACCCAGAACTGCCACTGGCTGCGCAGGAAGACGGCGTAGGCCGCGATGGCCACATAGGCCAGGATGCAGACCGACACCAGCCGGGCGGTGTCCACCCTGTGGGACAGCCACCCGAAGAGGAGGGCAAAGGGGAAGGCGACGATCTGGGTCACCAGCAGCGCCAACAGCAGGCCGGTGCTGTCCAGCCCCAGGGCCTGGCCGTAGGCGGTGGCCATGTCAATGATGGTGTAGACCCCGTCGATGTAGAGGAAGAAGGCGATGAGGAACCAGAGCACTTGTTTGTTCCCCCGGATCTCCCGCAGGGTGCCGGCCAGCCGGCGGAAGGTGCCGTGGGCGGGGTTGGCCTCGGCCCGGACGCTGTACCGCTGCCGGTAGCTGCGCAGCAGCGGCAGAGTGCAGCAGAGCCACCAGGCCGCGTTCAGCAGGAAGGCCGCCAGCATCGCGCCGCCCAGGCTGAGGCCGATGGCCTCGTACCCCAGCACCAGCACCAGGCTGAGGATGAAGGGGATGCAGCTGCCGGCGTAGCCGAAGGCGTACCCCACCGACGAGACCTTGTCCATCCGCTCGGGAGCGGCGACGTCGGTGAGCATCGAGTCATAGAAGATGAGGCTGGCACTGTAGCCGATCTTGGCGATGATGAAGCAGCCCAAAAACCACACCCAGGACTGGACCAACCCCATGATGGCGCAGCCGCCGACCCCCACCGCCACGCAGAGGGCGAAGAGCTTCTTTTTCATCCCAGGCAGGTCGGCCACCGACCCCAGCACCAGCCCAATCAGGGCCACCACCACCGTCACAAAGGAGGCCGCGTACCCCCAGAAGGCCAGGTACTCGGCGTCGGACAGGCCGGCGGCCTCCGCCAGCCCGTTGAAGTAGATGGGCAGGATGGTGGTGATGAGGAGGGTAAAGGCAGAGTTGCCCACGTCATAGAGGACCCAGCGCTTTTCCAACCGGGTCAGCTTTTGCGATTCGTCCATAGTCGTAAACACCCTTCGTTTTGAAATTGGCCCCTGCGGGGGCCGATATGGATACCTTATTATATTAGTATACCACGAAAATGTAAAATCAGCGGCCCTGTCGGTGCAAAAAACCGGCAAAGCCGCCCCCACACCGCTATGATAGCACGGAACGGCCCGGGGGGCAAGGTGGGGGCAGACTATGTAAAAACAGGCCGGCGAACGCTCGGTGGTCGTAAAACAGTAATATGTGAATTTCTTGGAACAGGCATGATTTCGGTCATGCCTGTTCCACTTTTATCAGTTCATCCGCGGGAATGTAGCCAACAAGCAGGATTTTTAATGCCTTAGTCGCTCTTTTTCAATACTTATTTCGATATTCATTGCAATAAAGCGTGACCTATGTGTATAGGTTTTTTGATTTATAATCCAAACCCACCCGCGCCAATACGACGCACAAAAAGACACACCAACGCGCTTATCTTGGCTCTCCCACTGGGAGCAGACATGGCCCACCGCGTCCCGCAGACGAAACAGGCAGGGCGTGTCTGGCGCAACGTTCTGGTTTTTGCAAGCATCCTCCATGCACCGCAAAAATCGGCTAAGCACAAGAGGAGCTGGCGCCGAAGGCAGCTGAGAGGGCAATCAGGGCCCTGTGACAGAGAGGTCCCCTTTTCACACTTCTTTCATACTTATATGGGGTACCGGTATCATTTCCCACTTGTATTGTAGGCTCTGCTGTGATATACTATAGCCAGACGAGATACCCCCCAGGGTAGAGCCCGGGGCAGGAAAGTGAGGCCTATCCTATGGAAAACGAAAAAATCACCCCCGCGGCACAGGGCCAAGAGACCGCCCCCGCCGCTGAAAACACCCCCGCAGGCGGCGCGGATGCCGCCGCACCCTCCGCCGGCTACCCTGTCACCACCGGCCACGGCACACCCCGCACCCGCCATCGCACCCCTGAGGAGTACCAGGACCTCATCAACCGGCTCAACCGGATCGAAGGGCAGGTCCGGGGCATCCGCGGGATGGTGGAAAAGGACGCCTACTGTCCCGACATCCTCTTCCAGGCGTCGGCGGTGGGCAAGGCCATCGACAGCTTCAGCAAAGAGCTGCTGGGCCAGCACATCCGCACCTGCGTGGTGGACGACCTCGAGGCCGGCCGCTACGAGAGCGTCAACGAGCTGGTCCGTGTGATCCAGCGGCTGATGAAGTGAGCGCCGCCCACAGCCTTTTTGAAGGGAGGAAGCTATGGAACAGTACAACGTCACCGGGATGAGCTGCGCCGCCTGCAGCGCCCGGGTCGAAAAGGCCGTCAGCAAGGTGTCCGGGGTGACAGCCTGCTCGGTCAGCCTGCTGACCAACTCGATGGGGGTGGAGGGCACCGCCGCTCCCGCCGACATCATCCGGGCGGTAGAAGAGGCCGGCTACGGCGCCAGTCCCAAGACGTCCGCGGCCGGCGCGGCCCGCCCCAGCCAGGACGCCGCCCTCGACGCCCTGGCCGACCACGAGACCCCCAAGCTCCGCCGCCGACTGATCGCCTCTCTGGGCTTTCTGCTGGTGCTGATGTACTTCTCGATGGGGTACATGATGTGGGGCTGGCCCCTGCCAGGCTGGTTCGAGGGCAACCATGTCGCAGTAGCCCTGGTCCAGCTTCTGCTGGCCGGCATCGTCATGGTCACCAACCAAAAGTTCTTCATCAGCGGCTTCAAAAGCCTGGCCCACGGCGCCCCCAACATGGACACCCTCGTGGCGATGGGGTCGATGGCCTCCTTCGCCTGGAGCGTCTACGCCACCTTCGTCATGACCGACGCCCAGCTCCACGGGGACAGCGCCCGGGTCATGGAGTATATGATGGAGCTCTACTTTGAGTCGGCCGCCATGATCCTGACCCTCATCACGGTGGGCAAGATGCTGGAAGCCCACAGCAAGGGCAAGACCACCGACGCCCTCAAGAGCCTGATGAAGCTGGCCCCCAAGACCGCCACTCTTCTGCGGAACGGCCAGGAGGTCACCGTCCCCATCGAGCAGGTCCGCCGGGGCGACCAGTTCACCGTCCGCCCGGGCGAGAACATCCCGGTGGACGGCGTCGTCCTGGAGGGATCCAGCGCCGTCAACGAGAGCGCCCTGACCGGCGAGAGCATCCCGGTGGACAAGGCCCCCGGGGACGCCGTCTCGGCCGCCACCGTCAACCAGTCGGGCTTCCTCCGCTGCGAGGCCACCCGCGTCGGCAAGGACACCACCCTCTCCCAGATCATCAAGATGGTCAGCGACGCCGCCGCCACCAAGGCCCCCATCGCCAAGATCGCCGACCGTGTGTCGGGCGTCTTTGTGCCGGTGGTCATCACCATCGCAGTAGTCACCACCATCGTCTGGCTGCTGCTGGGCCGTGATCTGGGCTTTGCGCTGGCCCGGGGCATCTCGGTGCTGGTCATCAGCTGCCCCTGTGCGCTGGGCCTGGCCACCCCTGTGGCCATCATGGTAGGCAACGGCCTCGGCGCCAAGAACGGCATCCTCTTCAAGACCGCCGCCAGCCTGGAGGCCGCCGGCCGCACCCAGATCGTCGCCCTCGACAAGACCGGCACCATCACCCGGGGCGAGCCGGAAGTCACCGAGGTCCTCCCCGCCCCCGGCGTCACCGAGGACGAGCTGCTGACCCTGGCCGTCGCCCTTGAGCAGAAGAGCGAGCACCCCCTGGCCAAGGCCGTCCTTGCCTATACCGCCGGCCTGGCCCTCGACCTACCCGCCGTCACCGACTTTGCCGCCCTGCCCGGCAACGGCCTGACCGCCAAGCTGGAGGGCCGCACCATCTACGGCGGCAGCCTCAGTTTCATCCAGACCAAGGCAAAGGTCCCCGCCGCCTTGGCCCAGCAGGCCCTGGCCCTGGCCGAACAGGGCAAAACCCCTCTCTTCTTCGGGAGCGAGGGGGCCCTGCTGGGGGTCATCGCAGTGGCCGACACCATCAAGGAGGACAGCCCCCGGGCCGTCCGTGAGCTGCAGCAGATGGGCATCCGTGTGGTGATGCTGACCGGCGACAACCGGCGGACCGCCGAGGCCATCGGCAAGCAGGCCGGGGTGGATCAGGTCATCGCCGGGGTCCTGCCCGACGGCAAAGAGAGCGTCATCCGCGCCCTGAGTGAAAAGGGTAAGGTGGCCATGGTGGGCGACGGGATCAACGACGCCCCCGCCCTGACCCGCGCCGACACCGGCATCGCCATCGGGGCCGGCACCGACGTGGCCATTGACGCCGCCGACGTCGTCCTGATGAACAGCCGCCTGTCCGACGTGCCAGCGGCCATTCGCCTCTCCCGCGCCACCCTGCGGAACATCCACGAGAACCTCTTCTGGGCCTTCATCTACAACGTCACCGGCATCCCGCTGGCGGCGGGGGTCTTCATCCCGCTGGGCCTGACCCTCAACCCGATGTTCGGCGCGGCGGCCATGAGCCTGTCCAGCTTCTGCGTGGTGTCCAACGCCCTGCGGCTCAACCTGTTTGACCTGCACAGCCCCCGCAAAGACAAAAAGATCGCCCCGGTAGAGCTTCCGCCCGCGCCTGCGCCCCGGCAGGAAGCCTGCCCCATCAACACAAACGACAAGGAGAAAACCACCATGAAAAAGACCATCACCATCGAAGGGATGATGTGCGGCCACTGTGAGGCCACCGTCAAGAAAGCCCTGGAGGCCCTGCCCCAGGTGGACAGCGCCGAGGTCAGCCACACCGCCGGCACCGCCGTCGTCACCCTGAACGCCCCCATCGACGACGACGCCCTGACCAAAGCCGTCGAGGACAAGGACTACACCGTCAAGGGGATCGCGTAAAGGGCCTCTCAAGGACCCTCTCCGTCAAGCCGCCCTGCGGGCGTCTTGCCACCTCTCCCTCTGGGAGAGGCAAGATAAGTGCGCGCTCTAAGATACAGGGTGCGTCATATAGGTTTGTGCACTTTTATACTGCCGCCCGCAAGAGGGACTGTGACTGAGAGGGCCAAAGCAAAAAACATAAAAAACACACAAACCCATCACCAGCGGGTTTGTGTGTTTTTTGTTGGTCTGTTTTCGCTTTTGGGTCAGGCGTCAGCGTTGGCGCCGGCTTCGGTCAGGGCAAGTTCCTCGCGGTAGAAGACGCCCAGCGGGCCGATGTAGTTCTTCTGCCAGGGCTTGGTCTTGCCAAGGTAGTGGACCACCACCGTGTTCTGCCGCACCCATTCAAGGCTCAGCCGCTCGGAGGGAACGGCGCTGCACCGGATGAACAGCCGGTCGGTCATGTTGTAGATCCGGCTGTCCAGGATCCGGACGTTGTCCCCGAAGAGGGCCGTCAGGATGTCCTGGTCGGGCAGGATGAGCCGTTTTTTGTACTTCTCGGCATACGCCCGGATGTCCTCCATCCGCAGGGTGCAGCGCAGCAGCTTGAGATTGAGCATCAGCACCCCCGAATTCAGGTAGGGCACACGCTCCTCCATCCCCAGCCGGACCCGGTTGACCTCGTCCAGCAGCTTGGTGGTGTGGCTGCAGGCCATGAAGGCCGCCCCCTCGAAGCCGGTCTGGTAGACCGGCAGCAGGCTGTTGAGGATGACGGTGTCGACGTCCAGGTAGAGGATGCGGTCGAGGCTGGCGGGCAGCACCAGGGGCGCGGCCAGCCGGTAGTAGATCTGCAGCGGGTAGCGCGCCGTCTCGGGGAAGCCCTCGAACAGCCCTTCTGGCACCGCGATGCAGCTGCAGCTGTCCTGGGGGCGGAGCGCGGCCCGGAGGGCCGCCTCGTCGGCGGCGGTCAGGTCGGAGTGGAGGACATAGACGTCATACCGCTCGGCCCCGCCGTGCCGGAGGATGGTGGCCATGCACTGGCGCCACAAAGGGACGAATTTCCGGTTGATCGAAAACAACAAGTTCATACGCTTATTTTATGCACGCCTTTCTTGTTTGATTCCTCTGTCTGCTTAGCCGCGTCCAAAAAGCCCCCCGATGCGTAGATCCGACAGAGCGCCTGCCCGATCTGCCGCAGGCTGCGGGCCTCGGCCACGGCCAGGCCGCCCTCCCGCAGGCTGGGCAGGTGGCCGTTCAGGATGTCCCGCAGCTTGTTCTCAAACTGGTCCAGGGTGGCCGCCTTGTAGACCGACTTTCCGTCCTCCAGCCAGTTGGCATAGACCGGGATGTCCCGCACCAGGGTGGGGATGCCGCAGGCCAGCGCCTCCAGTACCACGATCCCCTCGGTCTCCTCGTGGCTGAGAAAGACGAAAGCGTCCGCGCCACAATAGGCATCACAGAGTTCCTCCGCCCCCACATACCCCGCAAACAGAACGTTGCCGGGGGCGGCGTCCATCGCCTGGCGGATCTCTTCGGTCAGCAGCCGGCGGTCGGTCTGGCCGAACCAGATGAACCGCACCTCGGGCATACGGCGGGCCAGCTCGACAAAGTCGGGCAGCCCCTTGCGCACCATCCAGTGCCCCACCGAGATGACGCACTGCTGGCCCTCGGCCAGGGCGTACCGGTCCCGGAAGCGGGCGGCCCGCGCCTCGTCCGGCTTGAAAAAATCGGTGTCGATCCCGTTGGAGAGGGTATAGATGGGCCGGCCCAGCTTGTACCCCATCAGGATGCGGCAGGAGTAGACGCTGGGAGTGATAACCACATCCCCCTGCTTATAGCAGAAGACCAGCCACCGCTTGAAGAGGGGGGCCAGCAGGTTGGAGCCGAAAAAGCTGTTCCGGAAGTCCTCCATGATCGAATGGCCATAGTAGACCACCTTGCAGCCCCGGGCATGGGCCCGCGCAGCCGCCAGCGGGGCGCTGGGCAGGACAGTGTTCAGATGGACCACACAACCCTCGGCCGCAGATCCTGCAGGGGGGATGCGGTCGGTCAGGGGGATGCCGGCACTCTGCAGCACCGCCGCCTGATGTTCCAGGGCCTTGCCTACACCGCTCTTGCGGACGGTCTCATACCCGCCGCGGTAAATACAGACAGACATCTTTTTTCACACTTTCCCTTTTCCAAAGGCTTAGAGCAACCGCAAAACAGCGTTCATCGCCACCGTCAGGCCAGTGCTGTAGGCTGCGATGGCGAAGGGCTTGCAGGTCAGGATGATGAGGGTGAACTGCCGCCAGCGCATCGAGGTGGTGCCGGCCAGATAGCACAGAAAGTCGTCCGGCGCCACCGGCAGGAAGATGGCCAGCGCGAACCATTTGGTGAACCGTCCCCCCTCCAGCCAGCTGTCGTATTTGGCCAGCAGCTTCTGGGGGAACATCCGCTCAAGCAGGGGCCGCCCGCAGTACCGGGCCACCCCGAAGGCCGCCAGCGACCCCGCGCAGATGCCGAGGTAGTTGTAGGCAAAGCCGTCCCACGGCCCAAACAGGACCACCCCCGCCAGACAGCCGAGGCCGCCCGGCAGGATGGGCACCACCACCTGCACCGCCTGGAAGGCCACAAAGGCCACCGCGGCCCAGACACCCAGCCCGGCCACCCAGGCCTGCAGGGTGCCGAGGTCGGTCAGCAGCCCCTTCTGCCAGGCCCAGATCCCCAGCCAGAGGCAGAGGAAAAAGCAGAGGGCCGACCCCGCCGCCGGCAGACTGGCGGGCAGCCCGCAGGCCAGCGCCTCGAAGTAGGTCAGGCCCTGGGTCTCGCTGCGGGAGGCACAGACAAAGGCGTCCCCCGCCTGGTAATACCGAACCACCTCGGCCGGGGGAACCATCCCGGCGAACATCACCCTGTCGACAAGGCCGAGGTCGGCGGCCTGCTGTTCCAGCTGGGCGCGGACCGGGCCGTCCCCCACAAAGAGGAGAAGAGGCCGGGCGCCGGCCGGCTCTTTTGTCAGCAGCCGGAGCAGCTCGCCGTGGTTCTTTTCGGCGGCCAGCTGCCCCACCGCCACCAGGATGGTCTCCTCCTCGGGCAGGCCCAGCGCGCGGCGGAGGGCCGGCCGCTGGGCAGGGTCGATGGGCCGGAAGGCGTCCAGGTCGATGCCGGTAGGCACCGTATAGACCGGGCAGCTCACCCGGTATTCCTCCAGCAGATCGGTGACCTTGTGGGTGGGGGCCAGGATGGCGTCGCACCGCCCCGAGATGAAGCGGGTGAACTCCTTGACAGCGGCCCGGCCGCACCGCTTGCTGGGGATGAGATAGCGGGTATAGTCCTCGTAGACGGTGTGATAGGTGTGGACCAGGGGGCAGCCGCACCGCCGGGCCAGCCGGCAGGCCGGCAGGAAGGTTGAGAACTCGCACTGAGAGTGGATGATGTCCGGCTTCCACCGGGCCAGCGCCTTCATCCAGCGTCCGCTGCCGGCAAAACGGACCCGCGCCCCGGGGTAAACCCGGTCGGCGCTGAGGCTGCCCAGATAGATCACGCCGTCCTCTTCATAAGAGCGGTCACTGCGGGAAAGGGTCAGCACCTTGACGTCATGTCCCTGCGCCATCAACTGTGCGCGCAGCAAGGTGACCGAGCGGACCACGCCGCTCACCGCCGGGACCCACCAGTCTGTGGTCAGCAGTATCTTCATATTACAACACCTCCGCAGCAAAGCTGCAACGTCATTTACATGCTTACCATCTAGAGCAATCCCATAAAATATCGTGAAGCAGTTTCAAAAACTTTACAAAAG
>CAZEIG010000017.1:0-18940 GCA_964511805.1 uncultured Faecalibacterium sp. | reverse complement strand
AGGAACTGGTTTGCTTGTTCTGGATGTTGTTGATATTTGGTGGGATTGCTCTAAACGAAGTGGAGGAACGTACCCTATGAGATTATACTCTTATCCCTATAAAGAAATTTCCATCAACAGCACCTTCCTGGAGATCCCCGCTGAGTACCAGCGCAAGCTGCAGATGGGCAGGGTCAAACAGATGGTGGCCGAGTTCAATGGCGTCATTGTCAATCCGCCCAAGGTCAGCTACCGGGATGGACGCTACATTGTGATCGACGGCCAGCACACCATTGTGGGCCTCAAGACTCTCAACGGCGGCAACGATTTGTCCATCCTCTGCCGGGTCTACACTGGCCTGACCAAAGAGGACGAAGCGCTTGCGTTCGCCCAGCAGACCAGCGCGTCCACTCCCCTTTCCGCTGGCGCGAAACTCCGGGCCAAGCTGGTGGGGCAGGACGCCGAATCTCACGCTTTCCTGGCCGCCACCGAGGCGGCAGGTTTGCAGCTGGGCACTGATTCCGTCCGCGCCAATCGTAAGATCATCTGCGTCAGCACTGCCCTCAAAGAGTTCCGGCAGTATGGCCCGGACATCTATACCGAAGGCCTGCAGGCCATTGCCGAAGCATGGGATGGAGACCCTGATTCCCTGCGGTCGGGCATCATCCAGGGCGTGATGCGCTTCATTGCCCTCTATAAGGACGAGTACAGATACGACCGTCTGGTCAAGCGCCTGGCTACCATCTATCCCATAAAGCTGGTCCGCGATGCCGACGCCATGAGCGGGGCGGCGTCTTACAGGTATATGATGCAGGTCCTGAAGCTGTACAACGGGTGCAGCAAAAAGAATATGCTGCCGGTGAAGTTCTGACAAGTGTAATGGGAGGTAGCGCCATGTTTGAAAACTCTGTTTTGAAAGAAGAGTCTGTTATCCAGGTGGAGGAGGTGGTGCTGCCTCAAATCGTCAGCATCAAGCAGGCCAGCCAGCGGATGGGGCTGCCTGTTTACTATGTTCGCCGCCTGTGCAAAGAGGTGCCGGGAATGGCGTTCCAGTCCGGCGTCAAGTGGTATGTCAACCTTGGGAAAATGGCGGAATATTTCAACAATGGAATAACTTCCGCCTGATTTGTCAAGGATGTCGGCGCGATTGGCGGCATCCTAAAAATTTGAGCGGCAACCTGCTATACTCACCATGACAGAAGAAAGGAGGTTACGAGTATGGCTTCTGTAAAACTGATCGAACCCAAGAAAAAGCCCAAGTATTTCCAGCTCACCGCCATTGTCATGGTGAATGGAAAATCGGAGCGGCGCTATGGCCGCTTTGACTTTGACCCCACCGAGCTGAAAACGGCCCGCCAGCGCCTGGCAGCGGCAAATGCGGCGGCAGTGGAGTTTGAGCGGGAGCAGCAGGCCAAGGCCGACCGTGAAATGACAGGCGGCAATAAAACCTTTGAACAGGTGGCGCTGGAATACATTGATTCCAATCGCTCTCAGCTGGAACCATCTGCCCGCCTAAAAGGTGATTTTGAATACGACCGGAATAAGGCAAATACCAGCCGCAGTAAAGAGAACTACCTCAACAAAATCAGATGCTATCCAGCGTTTGCTCAAAAACCGGTCAATGCCATCACCAAAGCAGACTGTGACCAGATTTTTCGTCAGTTGGAAGTTGGGTGCTCGCGGGTCTACCGGCGAGCGACGCTGAAACCTGAGGCCAAGGCATACAAGACGATGTCCTGCCCCAAGATCGCCAGACTTTGCACCATCAAAGAAGAAACGGTGGAAAAAGCTTTCCGGGGCGAAACGGTCTCTCTGGATTCCGCCCAGCAGATCGCAAAAGCGCTGGGACAGATGACCGAGACTCTTTTTGAAGTAGAGACGGACCGGCGTTCTGTCACCAAGAAAACCATGCGGGAATACACCTTGTTCATCCGCTCGGTGCTCAACTACGCCAATGAGAACTATGATACAAAGGTCCAGCTGCCCCCCATTCGGGCATATGGAAGGCGGGGAAAAAATGTGGACTGCCTGCATAAAGACGAAGTGGAACGCCTGCAGCAAACACTGAAGGAGTGTTCCCTGCTGGAGCGGGCCATCGTCCTGTCCCTGCTGAATACCGGCGTCCGCCGCGGTGAACTGGCCGGGCTGACATGGCAGGATGTGAACTTCAAGGAGTGCACCATCCACATTTCCAAGTCATTACTGGTCTTTCGGGATTTTGGCTATCAGCTCACCACGACCAAGGAGAATAATGTCCGCGATGTGGATGTTGCGCCGGAATTCATGGCATTTCTGCAAGACTATTACCGGCAATGGAAAGCTCGGAAAAAGGTGATGGGCGCGGCCTGGCAGAAAAACCTGGAAGGAAAATCGGCCAAGTACGCTTCTTCCCTGCTGGCTTTGCGTGGGCATGATTTCGTGATCTGCAACAATCACGGTTTTCCCATCAACCCGGATAGTTACGGCGGCTTGGTACGGAGGATTGGAGAGAAGGCGGGCATTGAAGGGCTGCACCCGCACATGTTCCGGCACACCTTTGTCAGCATCCTGCTGTCCAACCCCAACATCGGTATCGCCACAGTGGCGGCAGAAGCAGGCCACGCCCAGCCCAGCACGACGCTGGCCATTTACCCAGGTGTATGACCGCCGCCGCGAGGAGAGCCGCAGACAGATGAGCCGTGAGCTGTATCATGGATAAAAAGAAAAGCACGAGACGTGCTGTCCCGTGCTTTTTGGTGGGCCATGAGGGATTCGAACCCCCAGTTAACCGGTTATGAGCCGGTGGCTTTGACCGTTAAGCTAATGGCCCGTATGGTAATCGGTGCAGAGAGATTTTGAAATCTCGTAGGTGAAAAGTAGGTGAAAATGCTTTTTGGCGGTTTTACTGCCAAAAAATGACGAATATGCGATTTTTTGCAAATGCAAAATGGTGAGTTCTGTCGGTTATGAGCCGCCAGCTCTGACCAACTGAGCTACTGGCCCGCAAGCGCGCCGCATATGCTGTACAGAGTGCGCGGGTATGGACAGCACACATCATAGTATAGCAGATTTGGACGGAAAAGAAAAGGCTTTGTGCGTATTTTTTGCGGTTTGTGGAACAGAGGCGGCGCAGAACCACACAACATTGTAACACAACGGGCGGCGGAATATGCTATAATGGCTGCATGTGCAGGGCAGCCCGGCGATGGGCGCACTGCCTGTGCCTATGATATAAAATGTAAGGAGGCCGGTTATGAAGACTGTGAGATGCAGCGGGCCGGGTGCAGACTGATGGCCCGCCGGGACAGGCGGACCCGCGTCGCCCGCGGCGTACGCCGGGCACTGATGACCCGTCGGGCGTTTCTGATGGGGGCGGGCGCGGCGGCGCTGGGGGCCGGGGGACTCTGGCTTTACCGGCAGGGCCGGCCGGCCAGCGGCGATGGACCCGCCGGGCCGGATGCGCCCGCCCCGGCCGCCGGGGAATACCGGGCGGTCTGGGTCAGCTATATCGAGTGGCAGGGGATGGACTTCTCCTCGGAAGCGGCCTTCCGGGCCGGGGCGGAGGCGATGATGGACAACTGCGCGGCCCTGGGGCTGAACACCGTCATCGCCCAGGTGCGGCCCTTCGGGGACGCGCTCTACCGCAGCGCCCTCTATCCCTGGAGCCATCTCTGCACCGGGACCCAGGGGGCCGATCCCGGGTTCGACCCGCTGGACATCCTGCTGACGGCGGCCCACAGCCGGGGACTGTCCCTGGAGGGATGGATCAACCCCTACCGGCTGCGGGCGTCGGCGTCCATGCCGGGGACGCTGGCGGCGAACAACCTGGCCAATACCCACCCCGAGTGGGTGGCGGCGGTGGGGGATGGGCTTTACCTCAACCCGGCCATCCCCGAGGCGGCCGCTTATGTGGTGGACGGGGTGGCCGAGCTGGTGCGGGACTACCCGCTGGACGGCATCCACTTTGACGATTATTTCTATCCCACCACCGACCCCTCGATCGATGCGGCCCAGTTCGCGGCCAGCGGCGCGTCTGACCTGGCTGGCTGGCGGCGGCAGAACGTGACCGCCCTGGTCAAGGCGGCCCACGACGCAGTCAAGGCCCAGGACCCGACCCTCCGCTTTGGGGTCAGCCCCCAGGGCAACCCCGACAACGACCTCAACCAGCAGTACAGCGACGTCTACGGCTGGCTGGCCGCCGAAGGGGAGGAGGCCGTGGTGGACTACCTCTGCCCGCAGCTCTATTGGGGCTATGGCTATACCCTGTCCAGCGGGTCGCAGCGCTTCGCCTATGAGAACATCCTTCCCGAGTGGCTGTCCATCCCGCGGGGGTCGGCGGCCCTTTACATCGGGCTGGGGGCCTGGCGGATCGGGGACGGGGACGGCGGCGCCGACGAAAACAGCGTCTCCCGCTGGTCCACCGGCCGGGCCCTGGCGGACCAGGTGGCCGACCTGCGGGCCCAGGGGGCGGGGGGCTACGCCCTCTACCGGTACGGCTCCCTCTTTGGGAACGGGGCCTGGCCGGCGCTGGCAGAGGCCGAGCGGGCGGCCCTCACGGAGGCAAATACCGCCGGATAACGTGCGGAAAAGGTTGTCTGGAAGGGGAAAATGCGGTATACTAAAAAGTACGGGTATGAAGATAACCGATCGAACAAGACAGAGCAGGGCGGCCAACCCTGCCCGGAGGTTTTTATGAAAAGGATGAACATGGGAAAGAAACTCTGTGTGCTGGCCCTGACCGTCCTGCTGGCGTTCGGCCTGACCGGCTGCGAGACCATCCGCAGCGGCGTGGTCAGCCTGCTGGGCCAGGACAGCACGGTGGAGGAAGTAGACACCACCAACTGGGCCGAGGCCACCACCGACCCCATCATGCTGCCCGAGGGAACCGACGCCACCGCCCGGTGGACCAATGTGGTCTCCAACGGGACGCTGTACGGGGTGTACAACGGGATCTGGTCCCGGAACACCGGCTACTTCCAGGTGACGGGGGACAGCCTGACCATCACGGCCTGCGGCACCGCCGAGGGTATCCAGCGGTATAAGATTGCCCTCTGGCAGAAGGTGGACGGCGGCGCCCAGTATGTGGAGGGTTCCACCGGGTATATCCACACCGACGGCAGCAACTACCGTTTCACCATCACCGGGCTGGACCCGTCGGCCCAGTACCGCCTGACCGTCTCGTATGACTCGAGCCGGTATTACCTGTACGGGATGTTTTCAGCTGAGGGGATTGTTGGATGAAAGTACAAACAAGAAACACCTTGCTGCTGGTGCTCTGTGCCCTGATCTGGGGCTTTGCCTTTGTGGCCCAGAGCGCCGGCTTTACTCTTGCGCCCTTTGCCTTCCTGGCCTGCCGCAGCTGGTTGGCGGTGGCGGCGCTCTGGCCGGTCTGCCGCTTCTTTGACGCGGCCCGCCGCCGCCGCGGCGAGGAGGCCGGCTCGCCCCGGGGCGCAGCCCGCCGCCTGCTGGTGCGGGGCGGACTGATCTGCGGCACCTTCCTGTTTGCCGCGTCGGCGGCCCAGCAGATCGGCATTACCCTCAACCCTTCCACCGCCAAGGCCAGCTTTATCACTGCCATGTATGTGGTGCTGGTGCCGGTGGCGGGGCTGCTGTTCGGCCGGCGCAGGCCGGTCCAGCTCTGGGGGTGCGCGGCCTTGTCAGTGGCCGGGCTTTACCTGCTCTGTATGCAGGGGGGCTTCGGCGGGGTAGAGGCCAGCGACGGCGTCTTGCTGCTCTGCGCGGCCCTCTTCACCTTCCAGATCATCGCGGTGGACCACTATGCCCCCCAGGTGGACGGCGTCCGGCTGAGCATGCTGCAGTTCCTGGTGGTGGCGGTGGAGAGCACCGTGGCTTCCCTCCTGACCGAGACGATCACCCTTGGCGACATCACGGGCAACGCCCTGCCGGTCCTCTACTGCGGTCTGCTGTCCAGCGGGGTGGGTTACACCCTCCAGATCCTCGGCCAGAAGGACCTCGACCCCGCCATCGCCAGCCTTGCCATGTGCCTCGAAAGTGTCTTTGGCGCGGTGGGCGGCTGGCTGGTGCTGGGACAGAGCCTCTCCGGGCGGGAGCTGGCCGGCTGCGCGTTGATCTTTGCGGCGGTGGTGGGGGCGCAGCTCCCGCTGGGCCGGTGGCTGTCCCACCGCCCCGTCAAGGAGAGCCAGATCCATGGCGGCTAAGGCCGGCCGCGGCGGCGCGGTCCAGCAGCGGCAGGCGGGCGGCATCTGCTACGAGCTGGCCCGCCGCCGGGTCAAGAACCTAAATCTGCGTGTTCGGGCCGACGGCACAGTGGCCGTCAGCATCCCGATGCGGGTCAGCGCAGTCCAGGCGGACGCCTTCGTCCTGGCCCACAAGGACTGGATCGCCCGGGCGGTGGAGCGCCAGCAGCGCCGCGCCGCCCGCCCGCTGCCCGACCGGGCGGCCGCCCTGGCCCGGTTCACCGCCCTGAGCGAGGCGGTATTCCCCTCTTTTGCGGGGGCGCTGGGCGGGCAGATGCCCACCGTCAAGGTGCGGCAGATGACCAGCCGCTGGGGGGTCTGCGCGCCGGCCAAACGGCAGATCACCTTTGCGCTGGCCCTCTACGATATGCCGCCCGAGGCCCAGCTGTATGTGGTGGTACATGAGTTCTGCCACTTCCTGGTGCCCAACCACAGCCCGGCTTTCTGGGCCGAGGTGGAAAAGCGGCTGCCTGACTGGAAGGCCCGCCGGGCCCTTCTGCGCCAGGGATGACAACATTTCAGGAGGTAAAAACCATTGGCGAGTAAAAACGTCCCTGCAGAGGGACAAGACAAGTACAGCAAGCTCGCGGGCAACACCATGATCTTTGCCATCTCGAGCTTTTCGTCCAAGCTGCTGACCCTCATCGTCCAGCCCTTCCTGACCTACGCCATGCGGGACGTCGAGAGCATGGGCATCTCCAAGCTGCTGAGCCAGTGCGCCAACCTGCTCATCCCGCTGGTCTCGATGGGGATGAGCAACGCCATCATCCGCTTCGGCCTGGACAAGGGGAACAGCAAAAAGCAGGTCTTTACCAACGGCCTGCTGACCATCCTGGCAGGCTACCTGATCCTCCTCTGCTGCTGGCCGGTGCTCCGGCTGGCGCCGGGGGTCGGCGGGTACGGGGTCTTTCTCTGCATCTACGTCCTGACCAGCTGCCTGCGCACCCTCTGCACCCAGTTCATCCGCAGCCGTGAGCTCAACCGGCTGGTGGGGATCGACGGGGTGCTCTGCACCTTTGCGACCCTGATGTTTTATGTCCTCTACCTGGTGGTGCTGGACATGGGGGCCGAGGGCTACCTGCTGGCCATCATCTGCGGCGACACCGCCAGCACCCTCTTCCTCTTCCTGACCGGGAAGCTCTGGCGGTACATCGATTTCAGCAGGATCAACCGGACGCTCTGGCGGGAGATGCTCCGCTTCTCCCTGCCGATGATCCCGGCGCAGATCAGCTTCTGGGTCATCAATGCGTCGGATATGTTCTTCGTCAACGCCATGTGCGATGGGGTGGGGGGACGCTCGGGCGCCGAGTGGAGCGGCCTGCTCTCCACCGGCTACTTCCTGCCCACCATCCTGAACACCCTGGGCACCATCTTCTATGACGCCTGGCAGCTCTCGGCCGTCACCGAGGAGAAGGGCCGCTGCCACTTCTTCACCACTGTCTTCCGCAGTTACTCCAGCGTCATGTTCTGCTGTGCGGGAGGCATCCTCTGGCTCTGCCGCCCCGCGATGCTTATCATGAAGTCGAGCTACTTCGACGCCTGGCAGTTTGTGCCCTGCCTGACCTTGGCGGCGGT
The DNA here is from genome assembly GCA_964511805.1 of uncultured Faecalibacterium sp. Classification (GTDB taxonomy): domain Bacteria; phylum Bacillota; class Clostridia; order Oscillospirales; family Ruminococcaceae; genus Faecalibacterium. The sequence goes on along the minus strand of CAZEIG010000017.1, from coordinate 11,189 downwards.
CTTTACCTGTTTCACCCAGTTCATGAATAGCATCTATGTGGTGTACAAGCAGTCCACCCACAGCCTCTACACCATGCTGGCCGGCGCCATCGGCAACTGCATCATGAACTATCTGGGCATCCTCTGGTTTGGGCCGGTGGGCGTGACCTACGCCTCCTTCCTGGCGATGGTATTGGTCTTTGTCCTCCGCGCGGTCGACAGCCGCCATCTCATCCGCTTCCGGATTCATCCGGTGCATATGCTGATCAATGTGGCCCTGCTGGTCATCGAGGCGGCCATCACCCTGGCCGAACTGCCCTGGTACGGCCTGTGGACCGGGCTGCTCTGCGCGGTGGTCATCTTCTTCAACTTCGACGGCGTATGGGCCATGGGCCGGGCCATCCTGCCCCGGCTGCTGGGACATCGGGCCGACCCGCTGGTCAAATGTGTGGACGGCCTGGTCCGGAAGATCTACCACCGAGCAAAATAGATAAAAAATTTTTATCATCCTGCCCTGCCTGCAGCCGGCAGAGAAAAACGCGCCTTGTCCATAAGGGACAGGCGCATTTTTTAACTTTGAGGGTCCCGCGGGGGATCGGGCTTCTTCATTGAGAAGCCGTTGCCGTGGACCTCGGTGACCTGGCTGACGATCATAAAACAGCCGGGGTCGATGGCGTGGACCAGCCGCTCGAGCCTGGGCAGCTCCCGGCTGGAGACGACGGTCAGCAGCAGCTGGCCGGGCTGGCGCAGATAGCCGCCCTGGGCCTCCAGCAGGGTGACGCCCCGGTCCAGGCCGGAGAGGATGGCGGTGCAGAGCTCCTCGGTGTGGTCACTGATGATCTTGACTTCGGTCCGGCTCTCGCCCAGCAGGATGACCTTGTCGAGGACGATGGAATAGACAAAGACCAGCACGATCCCGTACAGCACCTGCGCCCGGGGGCTGGACACCGCCTGCGCCAGCAGGATGGCCAGGTCAAAGACGGTCATGGTGGCGGCCACCGGCAGGTGGAAGTATTTCTGAAGCACCAGGGGCGGGATGTCCATCCCGCCGGTAGAGCCCCCGGCCCGGATCACCACCCCGAGGGCTGCGCCGATTCCCACCCCGGCAAAAAGGGTGCAGAGCAGCAGGTCGTCGGTGAGGACGTAGCCGTCGAACAGCCGCTGCCACAGTTCCATGGTGGCAGGGGAGAGGAAGCTGCTGGCCAGGGTGGAAAGGGCGAAGCTGCGGCCCAGCAGCAGCCAGCCCACGGCCAGCATCACCAGGTTGACGGCCAGCAGTACCCCCGACACCGGCAGGCCGGTCAGCCGGTTGGCGGCGATGGCGATGCCGGTAGCCCCGCCGGTGATCAGCCCCGATGGCAGCAGGAACAGAACGACGCTGAGGGAATAGAGCGCATTGCCAAACAGCAGGGCCAGCCCCGTCAGCAGCAGGCGGCCCAGGTCGTTGCGGTCGGTCATGGCGGACACCTCCTTATCCAGTATGCCCAATCTACCATATGCGAAGAAAAAGGCCCCGTATCCGCCGAAAGCAGCAGATGCGGGGCTGATCCCATTGTAACAGAAAGCGGTGGGCAGGTCAAGCGGCCGGCAGGCCTCAGACCTTGATCTCCTGCTCGCCCAGGACGTCCGACACCGGGGTGTCAAAGACGGAGATGTTGGCGTAGGGGTCGGGGATGGTGTCGGCGGGCAGGGACTTCATGTATTCGTCCATCGCGACGGCCACGTCCTTGGCCATGGCCACCGCCTCGACGACGGTGCGGGCGCCCTTGACGGCGTCGCCGCCCGCAAAGACGCCGGGCCGGGTGGTCCGGCCGTCGGGGTCGACGTTCAGAAGGCCCTTCTTGTTGGTATCGATGCCGGTGGTGGTCTGGATCAGGCCGCTCTCCGAGCCCTGGCTGACCGAGATGATGACGCCGGTGTGGGGGTAGAGCTTCTCGCTGCCCTCCACCTGGACGAAGCTGCCGTCCTCAGTCTTGACGGTGTCGCGGCAGATCAGCCCGTTGTCCCGGATCTCGACCGGGGCCTTGCAGAAACGGAAGCCGACCCCTTCCAGCTTGGCGTAGCTGACCTCATAGGTCGAAGCGCTGATGCAGCTCTCGTCCCGGCGGGCGTAGCAGGTGACGTGCCGCGCGCCGTTCCGGATGGCGGTGCGGGCGCAGTCCATGGCCGAGTTGCCCACCCCGATGATGGCGATGTTGTCCCCCAGCCGGAAGGCCTTGCTGTTGGACAGGTAGTCGATGCCGAAGGCCACGTTCCCCAGGCTCTCGCCCTTGATGTGCATGGCGTTGGCTTTCCAGAGGCCGGCGCCGATGAAGATGCTCTTGTACCCGTCCCGGAAGAGGTCGTCGATGGTCAGGGTGCGGCCGATCTCGGTGTTGGTCCGGACCTTGATCCCCTTCAGCTCCAGGTGGCGGTACTGGAAGTCGTCCAGCACGCTGTCGGGCAGGCGGTAGTTAGGGATGCCGTACCGCATGACGCCGCCGATCTTGTCGCGGGCCTCGAAGATGGTGATGTCGTAGCCCCAGCGGGCCAGCAGCACCGCGATGGTCAGGCCTGCCGGGCCCGAGCCGATGATGGCGGCCCGCATCCCGTTCTTGGGGGCGGGGCCATTGACCATCTTGTTGGCGTAGGTGGTGGAGATGTAGCTTTCGATCACCGAGAAGTGGACCGGGTCATGGGAGGGCATACGGTTGCGGATGCAGTGGCCCTCGCACTGTTTTTCGTGGTCGCAGACCAGGCTGCAGACGGTGGTCAGGGGATTGTTTTCAAACAGCATCCAGCCCGCATCGTCCATCTTGCCCGCCTTGAGCAGGCGGATGACCTCGGGGATGTTGGTGCGGATGGGGCAGCCCTGCTGGCACATGGGCTTTTTGCAGCCGAGGCAGCGGTTGGCCTCGTCCAGAACGTGTAACGCCATGGTGGTTCCTCCTCTAGTTCCGATTCCGATGAGACGCCCGGCGGGGCGTTGTATCCAAGAATATGCCTACTATAATAATACACCCATCCGCCCCGCCGGCGCAATACCGGAAACGCTGATTTTCGCAGGGAGTTTTTGTCCTTTTCGCCGGAAACAGGACGTTTTGGGGCTCATTTCCGGCTGGCTGCGGCGGAAAGGCCTCCGCAAACAGAAAAGGGACGCCCGGCGGGGGCGTCCCTTGCAGATGATGAAACAGGGTGCGGCGAAGGCTCAAACCAGGCTCATGAACCACTCGACGGTCTCGGTATAGTAGGCCGGTCGGATGGCGGGGGCCGTCACTGGAAAGCGCCGGATACCCCGTCGATGTAGCCGCCCTCGCCCGAACTGCCCCGGCTGACCTGGATGCGGAAATTGAAAGCCGGGGTGTTGGCGGCGGTCTTGTTGGTGAAGAGGATGTTGTCCCTCTGGCGGACCGCGTCGGTAGCGTCCTGCCAGACGGGGGCCTCGTCCAGAGCGTTGTTGGTGACCTGGACGCTGAAGGCAGCGTCGGCTGGGATGCTGCCGCTGACTTCCAGCACCGCCACCGCGATGGGCCCGTCAGCAACGAGGGGCTGGGCCAAAGTCAGACTGGCGGCGGTCAGGGTGGCGGAGGCCATCCCGTCGCTGGCGGTGACTTGGAGGGTGTGGGCGCTGTTGGTCAGTTTGAGGAAGCTGGTGTTGTCGGCCAGGGCCTCAAAGCTCTGCTCGGCGCCCGAAGCTGCCGTCAGGGTGCGGGTGACGCTGCCGTCCAGCATTTCGGTCAGGGTCAGGCTGGTACCTTCGGGGTCGGTAGTGGTGTAGGAAAAGGTAAAAGGTCCGCTCTTCACTCCCAGATTGGTCCCGCTGGCCCCGCTGGGGCTGGTGATGACGGGGGCGGTGTTGGGCTGCAGGGCCCCGCTCTCGTTGACGGTCAGGGTGGAGGGGAGGACGAGGGCGGGCCGCACCCCGTAGCTGGTATAGACGTCCCGGGAAGCTGCGCCGCTGCTGCCCGCCGCCACCCATGCCTTTTCGCTGGCGGTGGTGTCGGGCGAACGGGTCCAGTACCAGGTGGAGCTGCTGCCGAGACGCCCCGCGTCCTCGTCCTCGAACTGCTCGAAGTAGTCGAGACAGACGCCGTCGGCGGGAATGCCGCTCTTGTAGCTGCTGGTCCAGCCCAGCTCGACGGCCGAGAGGAGAAAAACTTTGGCGGACAGCCCGTTTTCGCCCGAATAGACCGCGCTGTTCTGGACGTAAGGGAGCTTGACGCTCCTGGCCAAGGTCTGGACGTCGCTGTCCAGCAGGGCGAGCCAGCTCTCGTTCAGCCAGGTGTGGATGAGGGAGCCGGCGTATTCGCTGCCGCTGTTGGACCACAGGCGAGTGGCGTAGCTGTCCGGCATCCAGAGTCAGGTGCCGTCGCAGTTCTCATCGTAGAGAGTGGAGGGCCTGCCCTGGTGGATGACGGTGAAGTTTTTAGCTGTTCCGTTCACCTTCAAGGTGACGGTGCTGCCCACAGCCAGGGCGGAAAGAGCAGTTGCCATGATCTGCGGCCTCCTTTTGTCAGAACTCGATCCGTTCCAGCGCGGCGTTCCAGTAGCCGGTGGCGGTCAGGTTGGTCAGGGCCGCCAGGTCCACGGTGAAACTGTGCTCGGTAACGGTGGTGTCGTATTTGAGCTCGAGGGGGGTGACCCGGCTGCTCAGCGCTTCCAGCGCACTGGACGCGGCGGCGCCCAGGGTGGCGCGGGCGGTGGCCTGGTCGTTGCTGCTCCAGGCGGCGCTCTCCCAGAGGGCGGCCAGGGCCAGCTTGACCGCAAGGGGGAAGAGGGCCGGGGTCACCGGGGCCCAGCCGTCGGCCATGGCGGCCAACTGGGACTGGGTGGCCGGGCTCAGCCGGAGTTCGCCGGCGCTGGTCAGGGCCAGGCCGTAGCCGCTGCCCAGCCGGATGGGGCCGGGCTGGTCGGCGGTGGGCAGGTCGCCGGTGTGAGCCAGACCAGTCAGGCTGCTCTCGGGGACGGCCTCGGTGGTCAGGGCGCCGCTCTGGGCGTCCACCGAGAGGACGCGGAGCAGATCGCCCGCGGTCGCGGCGGCGGGGAGGGGGAGGGCGCCGACGTCCCCGGCGTCCAACTGGATCTGGCCGCCCTTGCTGTTGACGCTGATGACAGGACCTTCCGTGGGGGCGGCGGCTTCGGCCCGGAGGGCGGCCGCCTCTGCCTGGGCCGCGCTCCCTTCGGCGGCGCTGGCCTGTGCGGCGGCCGCCGTGACCGCGTTCGCTGCCGCCGCGGCAAAAGCGCCGGCCTGGTCTGCGGACTGGGACGCCGCCGCGCTGGATGCCTGTGCCCCGGCGGCGCTGACCAGCACCTGGGCCACAAACTGCTCGTAGAGGGTGGCGGAGGGCGGCTGCCCGACGCCGTCGGTGGGTAAAGTCTCCCAGATGTCGTAGCTCCCCGGCTGGGTGTAGGCGGTGTAGCCCTCGCCGTCGGTGGCGGTCAGCATCCAGCGCCCGCCGGTGGAGGCGGTCAGCCGCCGGTCCACTGCGGCGCAGCCGGCGCTGTCCAGCAGGATGGGGGCCTGCATGGTTCCGTCCGCCTGCTGGATGTGGAGGGAGACGCTCTTGCCGGCCCAGTCGGCCGGAAGGGCGAAGGCCAGGGTGTCCACCCCCTCGGCGTTCTGGCTGCCCAGATGGAGCCGGGCAGGGCGGGGGATGAAATCGGTGCAGCCCGATGACTGCCGGGCCATGATCTCGATCTGCATGGTGTTCAATGGGGGTTCCTTCCTTTCCGGGGGCGCGGTGTGCGCTCCGCTTTTTGTACGATTATAGGCCCGGGCGCGGCGGGGCGGAAGGGCGTCCTTTTGGGCGCAGAAAGTTGTGCGAAAAAACGCCGTTTTCATTGGCTTTGACCCCCTCCAAAGGAAAAATTGCATCCCGTGCATCCCGAATGAAAAATAAATGTTAAATTTCTGTTACAATCTAAAGCGCCTTTTTGGGGCGAAAATCAGAGCTTCGAGATGGAAAAGCCAAAACTTGATGGAAAACATTGTGCAAAATGCACGAAAAACAACGTCAAAGATATAACAATTTACCAGCCGGCCATTTGACAAATCGGCAGAGGTTTGCTAAGATAGGACGGCTGCTGTGAGCAGATCAACAAACGATGCAGCGAGTAAAAATACACAAACCCAGAAGTTGAACGCCGCCTTGTGGATGGGGCGGCCCCGGCGGCGGCCCGGGACGCAACCGCCAATAGGGGTGCATCTGACAGGCCCATTTTGGGGGCTTTTCGGGTGCGCTTTTCGACGGGCGGAGGAAGCCGCCCGCGAACAAAGCCAAACTGTAAAAAGAGAGGAGTTGTTTGTTATTACTTCCGAATGTACCCATGAACAGAAGGCCGGCCGGCAGCGCATCCTTGCGCTGGGTATCCTGAGCCTGGGCCTTGCCCTGACGCTGATCCTGACCACCGTCAGCATCCGCGTGACCTATGTGACCGATTCCAATGGGGCCGGCCAGCTGCTGCTCACCAGTGAGAGCGACCCCACCCGTCTGATGAGCCTTTCCGGCATCGAAGCCACCGAGGGCGACCGGATCTACTACACCGCTTTCGGCGGCAGCCTTGCCACCCTGAACATCGAGCGCGCATTCACCGTCAACATCGAGGTGGACGGTCAGCAGCAGTCCGTCAAGATGGTCTATGGCACGGTGGCCGAAGCGCTGGAAAAGGCCGGCATCACCCTTGGCCCCGACGATTACACCGTCCCGGCCCTCGATTCTCTGGTGGGGATCGGCAGCACCATCGAGGTCCACCGCGTCCGCTATGAGGAGACGGTGGAGTACCAGACCATCCCCTACGACACCGAGTACATCTACACAAGCCTCTATTTCCGGGACACCGACCGGGTCACCACCGTGCAGGCCGGCACCAACGGACAGTGCGCCGTCACCACCCGGCACCGCTGGGTGGACGGCGAGTTGGAGAACAGCATCGTCACCGACGTGACCACCACCGTCGAGCCGCAGGACGCCCTGCTCAAGACCTATGCGGCCGGTGCGCCGGTCTCGCCCCTGACCGGGCCGGACGGCACCACCAACCCGCCTTCCAGCTACAGCCAGGTGCTGACCGGCAAGGCCACCGGCTATTATTCCCGCACTGGCCGGGGCGCATCGGGCCTGGGGCTGGGGTACGGCACCGTCGCCGTTGACCCCGACGTCATCCCCTACGGCACCCTGCTCTATATCACCTCCACCGACGGCCGCTTTGTCTACGGCTACGCGGTGGCCACCGACACAGGCATCGCCCTGCAGGACGGCCACATCCTGGTGGACCTGTTCTATGAGACCTATGCGGAATCGGTCATCAACGGCGCCATCAATGTGAACATGTACGTCGTTGGCTGACCCAAAACGGAATCGCACATAACGGAAACCCAGTCTGTCTTCTTTCACAGAAGGCGGGCTGGGTTTTTGTGTTTGGCGGCGGGCACTGTCAGGTTTGCATAGAAAACGTGTCAAAAATTGTGCCAGATGCCTATTTCCGTATTTTTGGATGAAAAGATTATGGCAGATTTTATGAGAAAGGCCTTGAAAAATCGCCGGAAATTATTTAATATAGTAACGTAGAGGCATCTGCGGCTCTGCACTGCGCATTGGCAGGCGGGGCCGGTCCGGAGGATGCCTTGCAGAAAATGCGGGCTGGCGTCAGTCTGCGCCAGGGAGGAGCTGCACACAGTATGAAACAGACCGAAGAAATGAACCAGACCACCGAAGAGATGAAGCAGGCAGCACAAGCGCCGGCGGCCGAAACGCCGGCGGCAGATGCGCCGGCCGTCGACAAGCCGGACGGGCCCAAGCCCCACGACACGGCGGACGACCTGCCGGTATACCTGTATAAACAGGGCAACAACTACAATGCCCAGGCTTTCTTTGGCTCGCACCTGACCGAGCAGGGCGGGGAAAAGGGCGTCCTCTTCCGGCTGTGGGCGCCCCACGCCACTGCGGTGAGCGTCGTGGGCGACTTCAACAACTGGAAGCCGGGCAGCCACCCGATGAAGCGGCTAGATGAAGGCACCATCTGGGAGCTTTTCATCCCCGGCATGAAGGAGTTCGACGTCTACAAATATTGCGTGACCACCCGTGCGGGCGATCTCGTCTTCAAGTCGGATCCCTATGCCCTTCACGCCGAGACCCGGCCGTCCAATGGCAGCAAGGTCTATAACCTGTCCGGCTTCACTTGGAGCGACGGCGCCTGGATGGACGCCCAGAAGGCCAGGGACTCGATCAACGGGCCGATGAACATCTACGAGCTCCACGCCGGCAGCTGGAAGATGAAGCAGGACGGGGACAACTACCTGCCCTACAACTATTCCGAGCTGGCCGACCAGCTCATCCCCTACATCACTGAGATGGGCTATACCCATGTGGAGCTGCTGCCCATCATGGAATACCCCTTCGACGGCAGCTGGGGCTACCAGGTGTTGGGCTACTTCGCCCCCACCAGCCGCTACGGCACCCCCAAGGACTTCATGACCTTTGTAGACAAGATGCACAACGCCGGCATCGGCGTCATCATGGACTGGGTGCCGGCCCACTTCCCCAAGGACCAGTTCGGCCTCTATATGTTTGACGGCGAACCCTGCTACGAGGACCCCAACCCCCGCCGCGGCGAGCACAAGGAGTGGGGGACCATGGTCTTCAACTTTGGGATGAGCGAGGTGCAGAGCTTTTTGATCTCCAGCGCCCTGTACTGGATCGAACAGTACCATGTGGACGGGCTGCGGGTGGACGCGGTGGCGTCCATGCTCTACCTCGACTACAACCGCCGCGATGGCGAGTGGGAGCAGAACATCTACGGCGGCAAGGAAAACCTGGAGGCCATCGCCTTCCTCAAGAAACTGAACACCGCCGTCCTCAGCCGCCACCCCGAGAAGTACATGATCGCCGAGGAGTCCACCGCCTGGTCCAACGTCACCAAACCGGCTGCGGACGGCGGCTTGGGCTTCAACTTCAAGTGGAACATGGGCTGGATGAACGACATGCTCAGCTATATGTCCCTCGACCCCATCTACCGCTCTTACAACCACAACAAAGTCACCTTCAGTTTCTTCTACGCCTTCAGCGAGAACTTCATCCTGCCCATCAGTCACGACGAGGTGGTCCACGGCAAGTGCAGCCTCATCAACAAGATGCCGGGCGAGTACGACGACAAGTTCGCCAACCTGCGGGCCTTCTTCGGCTACATGATGGCCCACCCCGGCAAGAAGCTGCTCTTCATGGGCCAGGAGTTCGGCCAGTTCAACGAGTGGTATGAGGCAAAGCCGCTGGACTGGATGCTGCTGGAGTACGACAAGCACAAGGAGCTGCAGAACTATACCAAGACCCTCAACCAGTTCTACAAGGACCACCCCGCCTTCTGGCAGGTGGACTACAGCTGGGAGGGCTTCCAGTGGATCGTCCCCGACGACTACCAGCAGAGCATCGTGGCCTTCCTGCGGAAGGACGCCGCCGGCAAGCAGATCCTCATCGTCTGCAACTTCAACCCCGTCCTGCGGGAGGGCTATACCATGGGCGCGCCGGTGGCCGGCAGCTACAAGGAGATCCTCAACAGCGACGACACGGCCTTCGGCGGCTCGGGCCAGTACCACAACAAGAACATCCGTACCAAGAAGGTGCCCAAGCACGGTTTTGACCAGAGCATTACCATCACCCTGCCGCCGCTGAGCGCCCTCTACTTCGAGGTGCCCGCCAAGCGCGCCGCAAAGCCCAAGGCCGAGAAAGACGCGGCCGAGGCCAAGACCGCCAAGAAGACCACCCGCAAGACCTCCGCTGAAAAGGCCGCGGGCGAGAAGAAGACCACCGCCAGACGGACCACCAAGTCCAAGGTGGAAAAGGGCACCGCCGCCAAGGAGGACAAGGCCGAAAAGGCCGCCAAGGCTGAAAAGAAGCCGGCAGCCAAGCGGACCCGCAAGCCTAAGGCGGAGGATACGCTTGCCGGAGAGTGACCGGCAGCCGCAGGCGGCAGGCCGCGGGACAGGCCGCGGCAGCCTGCGCAGCTTTCTTACTAGGTTGATTTTCGCCCCTGAACGACGGGGGCGCAAAAGCAAAAGGGGAGAATAAAGTTATGGCAAAAGAAATCGTGGCAATGATCCTTGCCGGCGGACGTGGCTCGCGTTTGTACGCGCTGACACAGAAGACGGCAAAACCGGCGGTGTCCTTCGGCGGCAAGTACCGCATCGTGGACTTCCCGCTGTCCAACTGCGTCAATTCCCGCATCGATACGGTCGGCATCGCGACCCAGTATCAGCCCCAGAAGCTGAACGAGTACATCGGCAACGGCCAGCCCTGGGATCTCGACCGCCTGTACGGCGGCGTCCACACCCTGCCGCCCTATGAGCAGGCCAAGGGCACCGACTGGTACAAGGGCACTGCAAACGCCATCTACCAGAATATCAGCTTCATCGATAACTACGACCCGCAGTATGTCATCATCCTGTCGGGCGACCAGATCTGCAAGCAGGACTACGCCGATTTCCTCCGCTTCCACAAGGAGAAGGGCGCCGACTTCTCGGTGGCCGTCATGGAAGTGGACTGGAAGGAAGCCTCCCGCTTCGGCCTGATGGTGGCGGACGAGAACGATCGGATCACCGAGTTCCAGGAGAAGCCCCCTGTACCCAAGTCCAACCTGGCCTCGATGGGCATCTATATCTTCAACTGGGACATCCTCAAGAAGTACCTGGAAGAGGACGAGGCCGACCCCAACTCCAAGAACGACTTCGGCATGAACATCATCCCCGCCCTGCTGCGGGACGGTCGGAAGATGTACGCCTACCGCTTTGCGGGCTACTGGCGTGACGTCGGCACCATCGACAGCCTGTGGGAAGCCAACATGGAGGTCCTGGACCCCGAGAACTCGGGCATCGACGTCTTTGATGAAGAGTGGAAGATCTACAGCCGCAACCCGGTGCTGCCTGCCCAGAAGATCGGACCCCGTGCCGTCGTGCAGGATTCCCTCATCACCGAAGGCTGCCGCATCTACGGCAACGTCAAGCACTCGGTCCTGTCGGCCGACGTCGTCGTTGAGGAAGGCGCCACCGTCGAGGATGCCGTCCTGATGGACGGCGTCACCGTCAAGGCCGGCGCAGTGGTCAAGCGCTGCATCCTGGCCGAGGACGTCGTGGTCGGCGCCGGCGCCCAGGTGGGCGGCGCCGGCCCCATCGCCCAGGTGGGCACTGGCCTTACCGTTGGCGCAGGGGCCAAGGTCAAAGAGGGCGCCAAAGTATTTGATTCGGT
>CAZEIG010000016.1:0-19494 GCA_964511805.1 uncultured Faecalibacterium sp. | reverse complement strand
CACGCGGTGCGCTTGCAAATTTGGACGGCTGCCCCTGCTCCGCTTCGGCTGTTTCGTCCGCTGGACGCGCCTCAGCTTCGCAGCCAGAGAGAGAGCTGGCGTCAAAGACGACTGAAAGGAGACAAAAAGCCCGCAAGGCAGGCGAGCAAAACCTGTATTGCGGGCGTGTTAGGAAGAGAGAAAAGCTGTTTTGGAAAAGTGGCTCAGAGCCCGGCATCCTCCAGCTGCTGCATGGCGGCGCACATCAGCAGGAAGGCGCCGACGCCGGTGCCGACGCATACCCCGCCGATCCGGATGTCCTCCCCGTCCCAGGTCAGGCTGCGGAGGACGCCGTCACAGGCGGCATGGGCCCGGGCAGCATATTCTTTAGGGAGCATCCCCAGCAGGACGGCCCGGGCCAGGGCGGCGGCGAACAGGCAGGTGCAGGAGTTCTCGGGCCAGTTGCCGGGCTGGTCGGGCTTGTTGACCACCTGGTACCAGCGACCGTCTGCCCCCTGGTAGCGGCAGATGCTCTCCAGCAGCTGGGGCACGATGGCCCACAGCTGCTCATAGCCGGGGTCGGCGGGGCTGAGCTGCTCCAGGTCGTCCAGGATGGCCACCGGCACCCAGCCCAGGGACCGGCCCCAGAACTCGGGCGCCAGGCCGGTGGCGGGGTCGCACCAGTCGGCGGTGCGAGTCTCGTCCCAGGCGTGGTACCACAGGCCGGTCTTGGGGTCCCGGGTGTGCTCCTGCATCAGCAGGACATGGCGGATGACCTGCTGGCGCAAGTCGGCCCGGCCGTAGCGGCGGCCGTATTCCGCCAGGAAGGGACCCACCATGTACAACCCGTCCAGCCACATCTGCCCGGTCAGCTTGACTTTGTGGTAAAAGCCGCCGCACTGGCAGAGGGGGACGTCGAGCACTTGGGCATAGACTGCCTGGATGGCCTTTTCATACCGGGGGTCGTGGGTCTGGTCCAGCACAGGGTAGAGCAGGATGCCGGGCTGGATGTCGTCCAGGTCGGTGTGATCGTACTGGAGGATCTGGCCGTCGGGGCCAAGCACCGCGTCCAGCCAGTCTTTGGCGTAGTTGAAATAGCGTGCGTCGTCGGTCAGCTTCCAGGTCTTCAGCACCCCGGAGAGGAAAACCCCCTGGTGATAGTGAAAGTGGCCTTTCGGGGGCAGGTCGGGCGCGGCGTATTTGCGGATCATGGTGTCACAGGCGGCGCGTGCATATTCGACAGGGGTTTTCATGGCAAGCAGCTCCTTCGTTGGTGTTTGGGTGGATCGATGGTTCCATTATAGCCGTCAGGTGGAGGCAAAGTATATATAAATTTTTACACAAAATTTCAAAATTTATGGTTTATATTGAATGGGCGGCCCTTTTTGCCTTGTATGCCCTTCCTTCAATGTGCTATTATATCGGTGTTGAAGGCGGTTGACAACCCGGGAAAAGCAAGACGGAGGGAGTTTTTATGTATCGGGTCCTGCTGGTGGACGATGAGGAAAGTGTGCTGAAGGTGCTGAAGACCAGCATCGATTGGCAGGCGCTGGGGGTAGAGATGCCGGCGACGGCCTCGGACGGCGCGCAGGCCCTGAAACGGATGGAACAGGAACCCTTCCACCTCCTGATCACCGACATCAAGATGCCGGGCATGGGCGGGCTGGAACTGATCCGGCGGGTGCGGCTGCTCTACCTGGACACCCACTGCATCCTGCTGACGGCCTACAGCGAGTTCGACTATGCCAAAGAGGCCATCCGGCTGGGGGTGGAGAACTACCTGCTGAAGCCGGTCCAGAAAGAGGAGCTGGAGAGCACGGTGCAGAACGCTATGGCCAACATCTACAGCCACCGGGGCAACGGCAAAAACCTCCTGTATGAGAACATCCTCCACCGCTGGCTGGCGGGTTCTATCTCGGGGGAGGAACTGAGCGAGCGGGCCGGTGTGCTGGGGCTGAACCTCTATCTGCCCCAGTACTGCGCGGTGGGCATCCTCAAGCGCAGGCGGGAGAGCAGCAGCGCCCTGTTCCGGTCGGCCTGCCTCGAACAGCTGGGCCAGCAGTACGAGGTCTACCACTGCTGGAACGACAAGGGGATTTTTGTCATGATCCTGGGGGGCCGGGGCCTGGACCGGGAGGAGCTGGAAGGGCAGCTGCGGCTGCTGGCCCAGCAGAAGGGGGTGACGGAGCAGGTGATGGTGGCGGTGGGCGCCCCGGTGACCGACCCGCAGGCGCTCCACCTGAGCTATTCCCTTGTCTGCGACATGGCGGAGCTGGCCGACCCCTTCCAGGCCGACGTCATCCTCGGGATGCAGACAGACACCCGCTCGATGGACGCCGAGCAGCTGGTGGAGGAACTGCGCGGCTTCTGCTACGGAGCCGCCGAGGCCAAAGACAGCTATGCCATGGCGGCCCAGCTGTACTGGAGCGCACCCTACGGGGATGCGGGGGACTGCCTGCACCATCTGTTCTATGCCTATCTGCGCGTTTTGACCAGCGAGTTCCCTGGCACGGAAAAGCTGCAGGAACAGTTGCAGGACCGCTTCAGCCAGCAGCACGGGGAGGCCGCCGGCGAAGAGGTCATCCACCTGCTGGCCGGCGCGCTGGAGTGGGTGAAGGAGGACTTTATAAAGCGGCTGGACGCCCTCAGCCCCATCGTCCGGCTGGCCATCCGGTACATCCATGGCAGCGTCCGCAACGGGGACGGTGGCTCCATCAAGGAGTTCAGCTCCAAAAGCGGGGTTAACCCGGCCTATCTGGGCCACCTGTTCAAGGACGAGACGGGCAACTTTTTCAACAGCTACCTGATGCAGTGCCGGATCAACCGGTCGGTGGTTCTGCTGCGGAACCCCGGCAGCAAGATCAAGGACGTGGCCAGCCAGGTGGGCTTTGCCTCCACCAGCTATTTTGTCCGCTGCTTCCGGGAAAGCAAGGGGGTCTCGCCGGCCAAGTACCGGATCGGGAAGGAGGAATGAGGTTGAAGGAAAAGATGCAGAAGCTGCTGGGTGCGCAGTTCGGCCTGCGGTGGGTGATGTGGGTGCTGGTCACCGTCACCTGCATGATCGCCCTGATCGCCTGCAGCTATGCCTACCAGCAGCGGCGTAGCGCCATGCTGCAGGAGCTGGACCTGCGGCTGCAGCGGGTGGCCTCGGAGTATGAGAACCTGGTGAACGACTTCTGGTCGCTGTACATCTCTGCTTTCTCACACCAGGAGGATATGTTCTTCTTTTACCGCTATTTCGACCAGCCCAGCGACGGGCCGCTGGCATCGGAGGAACGGGTGGAACTCCGCCAGATCCTCTCCGAGATGGCCCTGCGGGATGGGGCAGTGCAGTGGATCGCCGTCTATGCCCCGGTGCGTCGGGTCAACTACCTCTACTTCACCGCCGACGGCACCATGATCGAGCTGCCGGAGGACTTTCCCTATCAGGAAGAGCTGGAGATGAAAAAGGACAGGATGGAGATTTATCCGGTCAAACAGGTGGTCACCAGCCAGAGCGCCTATGCGGGCCTGGCCATTGCGGGGGGTGTGCCCAGCTTCGGCAACCTGGCCGGCGCGGTGCTGGCCAATTACAACATCAACAACCTCGCCCAGCTCTGCCAGGTTGAGAGCCAGTTTGAAAGCCTCCAGTTCGACATCACCGACAGCCAGGGCAGCAGCATCTTTTCGTCGGGGACGGAGATGCGCCAGTGGGATGAGGCGCTCCAGCCCAGCGCCGCCGGCGTTCGGCAGAGCAATGGCCAGCGATGGTACGTCAGCACCTCCGACATCTGCCCCCACGGCGTCCGGATCAGTTATTCCATCTCCTGGGGGAGCTGATGTGGAAGGCGACCTCCAGCGTCCGGCTGATCGTCTTCTTTGTCCTGTTCATCTGGGTCGCGTCGGCGGTGGCCTTCTACCAGTTCACCGTCAAGCAAATCCAGGGGGAGATCGAGGTCATCAAGGATGGACTGGCCCATCTGGGCAACAACGAGCTGGACTACCGGCTGCCGGCCTCCTTCCACCAGCCAGAGCTGACCGTCATCGCGGGGGCGGTCAACCAGATGGCGGGGGACCTGCAGCAGATGATCGCCCGGGTCTACGACTATGAACTGCGCCGGAAAGAGGCCGAGCTGCAGGAACTGCAGGCCAAGTTCAACCCCCACTTCCTCTATAACACCCTCGAGATCTTCAACACCCTCGAGATCTTCCGGGCCCGCTGCTATGAGAACGGGGACGAGGAGACGGCCGAGCTGATCGCCCAGACGGCGGCCAACTTCCGGGGGCTGATCGGCTCGCGGAACTTCATCCCCATGCAGGAAGAGCTGAGCGCCAGCAAGCGCTATATGGCCCTGGGCCGGGCCCGGCACGACGAGGTAGAAGTGCAGTACGACATCGACACCGGGGTGCTGCAGTACGGCATCATCCGAAACGTGTTCCAGCCCCTGATCGAGAACTATTTTGAGTACGGCTACGACAGCGAAAACGATGAGAACTTCATCCACATCCTGGGCCGGCTGATCCCCGGCGGGCTGATCCTCTTCACAGTGGAGGACAACGGCCGGGGGATGCCCCTGGATGAGATGCAGCAGCTGAACGACCGCTTGCAGGCCCCCATCCGGACCGAGCAGGAGAGCTACGGCCTGAAAAATCTCCACCAGCGGCTGCGGCTGTTTTACGGCGAGCCCTGCGGCCTGGTGCTCCGCCCCCGCAAAGAGGGGAAGGGTCTCTGCATCGAGGTGCGGGTCCGCCAGATGAAATATGAAGAAAACGTTTCCCCCATTCAGACGAAATAAAGGCAGCACCCCAACGCTTTTTACAGCGCGGGGTGCTGCCTTTTTATGTCCGCAGCGGGGTGATCTGGACGTTGTGGAGTACGGGGTCCCGGACGCTGGCGGGCAGGGCCAGCCCCTCTTTAGCCCGTACCGAGACGTCCTCCAGCACCAGGCCCTCGAGGCGGTAAGAAGTCTCGTCGGCCGGCAGGTTGAAGCAGGTCTGACAGGTGAAGTCGCACCGGCGGAGGGCGATGTCGTTTGCCACCGGGAGGGGGATGTCCGCCCGGCCCTGGGGGTTGTAGAACTGGGTCCAGCGGGTCAGATTGAAGAAGTGATCCACCTCGCCCTGTACGTCTTCCACCGCGATGTACTCGTAGTGCTGGGGGGTGTCGGGGCGCATCTTGAGCCAGAGGAAGTTGAGGGAGGTCAGCACCTTCGCCCGCCGCAGCAGGACGTTCCGGCTGTGGATGCACTCCGAGCCAAAGGTCAGGCAGCCGTGGCAGAAGCCGTAGGTACAGTCCTCAATGAGGATCCGCTGGTTGGAGCCGTTTTCGGGCAGGGTGTCGGCCCAGGGCCCTTTGCCGCCCTTCAGCACCACTGAGTCGTCGTTGACCTCGAAATAACAGCCCTTGATCAAAAAGTCGGTGCAGACGTCGATGTCGATGGCGTCGGTGCTGGGGGCCTTGACCGGGTGGGAATGGGAGAAGATCCGGCAGCCGATGTACTTGATATGGTGGCTTTTGTAGATATGGTTGGTCCAGAAGTGGGCGTTCTGCAGCCGGACCTCGGCCACCAGCACATTGCGGCAGTGGGACAGATAGATCAGCCGCGGCCGCTGCTCGTCCTTATTGGTGCAGCCGGGGTTCCAGCCGCGGCGCAGCCAAAAGGCTCGCCAGGACCGCAGCCCGTTGCCGTCGATGGTGCCGGGGCCGCAGATGGTGAAGCCGTCCAGCCCGTCGGCGTTGATGAGGGCCGCAAAGTAGGTGCAGCTCTCCCCCTCGATCCGGGTGGGGCAGAGGGGATAGTCGGCGATGTCGTCGCTGCCCTTGAGGGTGGCGCCTGGGGCCAGATAGAGGTTGACCCCCTGCTGGAAGAAGAGGGCGCCGGTCAGGTAGGTGCCGGCCGGCACCACGATGACGCCGCCCCCTTCCCGGGCCGCGGTGTCGATCAGGGCCTGGATCGCGGCGGTATGCAGCCGGCCGTCGTCCAGGATGCCGTAGTCGGTGAGGAGGTAGGGCCGGCCCAGCTGGCTGAGGGCGGGGACGTGGGTGTCATAAAACCAAGGGTCGATGGGGGTGTCGTCGGGGAAAACTTCGCGTGGGGGTGCCAATCGGATCGCATCCTTTCTATAATGGAGTTCTGTGTTTCCAGTATAGCACAGCCGGCTGGGTAAAACAGCGGCCCTGTTCACAAATCCGTAATTATTTACACAATCTGGAATTTTTTCTATATACATAAAAACCGTCATCGAATACAATAATTATTGTAAAGATTGCTGGCATCAGAATGCAAATCACCCCTTCAAACGTGAAAAAGGAGCTGACAATTTTATGGCCAATGAAGCAACGGTCAAGCTGCGCAGCCGGATCAGAGGCAAAAAGTGGGAGTCCTATAAACTGTTCCTGCTTGCGCTGCCCGTCATCATTTATATCTTTGTCTTTAAGTACATGCCCCTGTGGGGCTGGTCCTACGCCTTCTTCTCCTACAGGCCGGGGCTTTCCCTCAGCCAGTGCAAGTTCGTGGGGCTGCAGAACTTCCAGAACCTGTTCGGCAACGCGGTCATGCGCAGCAGCCTGTTCCGGGTGCTGCGAAACACCTTTGGCATCCAGATCCTCAACTACATCCTGATGCCGGTGCCGATGCTCTTCGCCATCTTCCTCAGTGAGATCAAGAGCAAGCGCTTCCAGAAGGTGGTCCAGACCGTCACCACCCTGCCCCACTTCATCAGCTGGGTCATCATGTTCTCGCTGGCCTCCAGCATCTTCGGCTCCTCGGGGCTGATCAACTCGATGATCCACGACATGGGCTTTGAGACCACCATCAACATCCTGACCACCGACGACCACGTCTGGATCACCCAGGCCCTGCTTAGCCTCTGGAAGTCGATGGGCTGGAACGCTATCGTCTACTTTGCCGCCATCACCGGACTGGACCAACAGGTCTACGAGGCCGCCGAGATCGACGGTGCCAACCGCTGGCAGAAGATCAGCAAGATCACGATCCCTCTGCTGATGCCCACCTTCTTTGTCCTGCTGGTCATCAACATCGGCAACTTCCTCAACTCGGGCATCGACCAGTTCCTGGCCTTCAGCAACGCGCTGAACATGAGCCAGATCGAGGTGCTGGACCTGTATGTCTACAACCTGGGCATCGGCAGCGGCCAGATCTCGTTCAGCGTGGCCGTGGGCATCATGAAGTCGGTGGTGGCTGTGGTCCTCTTTGCATCGGCGAACTTCGCCTCCAAGAAGATCCGCGGCACCAGCGTGTTCTAATCGGGAAGGAGAAACAGCTATGACCGGAATACTCAACCGCAAGCCCAAGCAGGACGCCGGGGCCCACCGCCACATCCGTATGTCCACCGAGGACAAGGTGTACAACGTTATCTTCACCATCCTCTTTGCCATCGTCGCCCTGATCTGTGTTTACCCCTTCTACTACCTCATCATCTGCACCATCAGCGATCAGCAGGCCGTCAGCCTGAACAAGGTGTTCCTGCTGCCCACCGGCATCAACTTCCAGAACTACATCGAGATCTTCCAGGTGGAGGGCCTGGCCCAAGCGGCCTTTATCTCGGTGGCCCGCACCGTCATCACCACCGCCATCAGCCTGGTCTTTACATCCTACGCGGCTTATATCTTCACCAAACAGAATATGTGGGGCCACAAGGTCTGGTACCGCTTTGTGGTGGTCACCATGTACTTC
The DNA here is from genome assembly GCA_964511805.1 of uncultured Faecalibacterium sp. Classification (GTDB taxonomy): domain Bacteria; phylum Bacillota; class Clostridia; order Oscillospirales; family Ruminococcaceae; genus Faecalibacterium. The sequence goes on along the minus strand of CAZEIG010000016.1, from coordinate 11,839 downwards.
TCGGCCGGCATGATCCCCATCTACATGAACAACCGCCTGCTGGGCCTGACCAATACCTTCTGGATCTATGTCATCCCCCTTTGCCTGTCGGTGTACAATATGGTGCTGGTCAAGACCTCCATCGAGTCGATGAGTCCCGAGCTGGAAGAGTCCGCCTACCTGGACGGCGCAGGGTACCTGACCCGTTTTTTCCGGATCGTGCTGCCCCTGCAGGGCCCCATCCTGGCCACCGTCTCCCTCTTCACCGCCGTCAACCAGTGGAACGACTTCTTCACCACCCAGATGTATGTCACCAACACCAAGCTCTATACCCTGCAGTTCCTGCTCTATGAGCTGCTGAACCAGGTCACCGCCGCGGCGGACCAGATCGCCAACGAAAACCCCTATGCCACCATCACCCCGGTTGGCATCCGCCTGACCCTGACCGCCGTGGTCACCATCCCCATCATCTGCGTTTATCCCTTTGTGCAGAAGTTTTACGTCAAGGGCATCATGGTCGGCGCAGTCAAGGGCTGAGCCACTTCATCCCGTCATACACCCAAGAAACCAGGAAGAAAGAGAAAGGACCATTGTTATGAAAAAGATCTCCCGTCGCAATTTTCTCAAGATCGTGGGCGCCGCGTCTGCGGCCGGCGTCCTGGCCGCCTGCGGCGGCTCCGACTCGACGGCCGGCTCTGCTTCCGCCGGCAGTTCCGGCTCGGCCGCGGGCGGCACCCCCACCATCACTTTCTACCCCAGCGCGGCCAACGTCTCCTCCGGCACGGTGGGCGGCTACAAGGGCGAATACTTTGCCTCCCGCGGCTTCAAGCTGGAAGTCTGGGCCTACTCAAACGAGCGCACCAACGCCATTCTGGCCTCCGGTGACCTGCCCGACGTCATGTTCATCCCCGAGGACAGCCTGGACGTCATGATCCAGGGCGGCATGCTGCTGAACCTGGACGATTACATGGACAAGTTGCCCCACCTGCAGGCCTTCGAGCCTGCCGCCACCGCCCTGAACTATGTGCGGGCCTACAAGAGCGCCGGCACCAACGGGGTGTATGGCATCCCCACATCCATCGGCGACAACTACAATAAATTCCTCTACCAGGATTCTACCGAGCGGAATGCCGTCAAGCTCCGCTGGGACGTCTATGAGCAAATCGGTGCCCCCGCCATCAACAGCATGGACGACCTGCTGGACGTGATGGAGCAGATGCTGGATGCCCAGCCCACCGAGGCCGACGGCACCAAGAACTACGGCACTATCCTGAACAGCGGCTCGGATACCAGCTATTGGGCCTGCATGGTCATGTGGTACCGGATGCAGGGCTACAAGGAGGACCAGCTGGGCTACCTGCTGGAGATGGACATGGTCAACGGCACCATCAGCTCCATCCTCTCCAAGGATAGTATGTACTACAAGGGCCTGCAGTGGTACAATGAGGCCTACCGCCGGGGCCTTGTCGACCCCGACAGCATCAGCAATGACCGCGCCACCCAGAAGGTCAAGGTGGACGGCGGCTACGCCATGATCCCCTCGGGCTATCTGCCCGGCTGGGCGCCCCAGTATTATCCCTATCTTGTGCCCGGCACCAAGGTCTACTACAATGCCTCCCGTCCCTATGGCGACTCGGCCTATATGATCGGCATCAACGCCAAGACCCAGAATCTGGACGCCTGCCTGGCCTATCTGGATATGCTGAGCGACCCCGACGCCTACCTGGTGGTCAACTCCGGCCCGGACGGCGAGTTCTGGGAGTCCGATGGCGAGGGCAATGCCTTCCTGACCGAGGAAGGCCTGGCCTGACTGGAGGGCGGCAACGCTTCAGTGGTGGACTTTGAAATGTCCACCGGCGAAAAGATCGAGTATTGGAACACCCCCTGGATCATCTGGAACGGCACTCTTTCCAGCTATGGCGACGGCGAAGGCGAGCAGCGCTGCTGCTACACCGCCGCATGGAAAGAGCTGAATGAGCTCAGCACCAACAACGACCTCTACCACCAGTGGCAGGATACAGTGGGCTACGAAACCTGGGCCGACTGGCTGGCTGACGAGGACGCCTTTGTGGCAAGTAGCGATCTGGACTACATCAGCAGCTTTACCTCCCTGCCCGATGACATGATGCAGCTGACCATGGACGTCATCCGGGACAAGGTGGTCAACGCCAGTTGGCGGATGGTTTACGCCGACGGCCAGGCTGCCTTTGACGCCGAGTGGGACCAGATGATCGCCGACTGCGAGGGCCTGGACGCCCAGAGCATCATCGACTGGCGGCTGGCTGACATCCAGAACGCCATCATCATCCGCGACTCCCTGCAGGCCTGAGCGCCCCATTTCCCCATTTGTAGATACCTTTTCCCCGTTCCGGCAGGCGCTTCTGTGCAAGGCAGAGGCGCCTGCTTTTTCGGGGAAGTGCGCAGGAAGGAAAACTGTATGGAACTGCTGCAACTGCTGGACCATCCAGGGCGGGAATACACCCCTTTCCCGTTCTGGTTTTTGAATGACAAGCTGGAACAAGCGGAGATCTGCCGCCAGCTGCAGGATTTTGCGGCCCACGGGGTGTACGGCGTGGTGCTGCACCCCCGCATCGGCCTGCCCTAGGAGATGGGGTATCTGTCCGACGCCTTTTTCCAGGCCATCGAATGGGCCGTTCGGGAGGCCGAGCGGTTGGGGATGCAGGTCATTCTCTACGACGAGGGAATGTACCCCTCTGGGTCTGCCTGCGGGCAGGTGGTGGCGGCAAACCCCGCCTTTGCCTCCCGGGGCATCGACCTGGTGCCGCAGCCGGAGGCAGGGGACCAGGTGCTGGCCTCCACCCCGGAGGGGGTGCTGGTAGCCCGCTTTACCAAAGGGACCATCCGTGGCATCCACTTTGGGGAGGACGACGGGGAACTCCACGCCCCGCCCAGCACCGATCTGCTCAACCCCGAGGCGGTGGACCTCTTCATCCGGCTGACCCACGACGCCTACTACCGCCGGCTGAAGCGGTGGTTCGGCAGCACCATCATCGCCTTTTTCACCGACGAGCCCAGCATCATGGGGCGGAACCCCCGCACCCCATTTGCCTGGACGCTGGGCTTTGAGACGGAGTTCACCGCCGCGGGTGGGGTGCTGGCCGACCTGGCTGCCCTCTTCCGGAGGGAGGAGAACTCCTCCACCCAGCTGTACCATCGGATGATTTTGGAAAAAGAGGGCTCCGTCTACTACCGCCGCCTGTCCGAATGGTGCGCAAACCACGGCATTGCTCTGGTGGGCCACCCCCACCGGAGCGACGACATCGAGGTGGAGCAGTGGTTCCAGATCCCGGGGCAGGACCTGGCCCTGCGCTGGGTAGCCCCCCGCTATCACGCCACTGACGGCATCGACTCCACCATGGGCCACTGCAGCGCCGACGCCGCCCTCCTGATGGGCTGCCGCCGCAACGCCAACGAGTGCTTCGGGGCCTGCAACCGGGACGGCAACCCCTGGCAGCTCTCGGGCGGGGACATCAAGTGGTATCTGGACTGGCTGGGGGTGCGGGGGGTCAACCTCTTCATTCCTCACGCCTTCTACTACAGCATCGAGGGCCCCCGCAAGGAGGAGCGCCCGCCGGACGTCGGCCCCCACAGCATCTGGTGGGGACGCTACCGGCTCTGGTCGGACTACATCCGCCGGCTGTCGGTCCTGCTGATCGACGCCGAGGTGCTGGTGCGGGTGGCCCTGCCCTGCCGCAACCGGGACCTGCACCCCGAGATCTCCGGCGCCCTGCAAAAGGCCCAGACCGGCTTTTGCTACCTGCCCGAGAGCGTCTGGCCCGACTGCACACTGCAGGACGGCCGCCTGCACTGCCGGGGCCTTGTCTTTGAAGGGGTGGCCGGGGATGCAGCTTTCTTCCCCCAGCTGCCCCACTGGGGTCAGCCGAACTTTGCGGAGGCCGTCGCCCCTGACTGCCTCTGTCAGACCCCCCAGCCCGAGCTGCGGGTGCGCCGCTTCCGGCGGGCCGGCGCAGAATGCTGGCTGCTGGTGAACGAAGGGGAAGATGCCATCGACGCCGAGGTGACCTTCCCCGGCGCGGCCCGCCTGGGCGGTTATGACCTCTGGGAGGGCCGGGCCTTCCGCCTGGCCCGGGGAGCGCGCTGTTTCATCCATCTGCCCCGGCGGGGCAGCCTGCTGGTCTTTGACTGCGGCCCGGCGGACTGGGCAGCCCTGCCCGAGCAGTCCTGTCCCTTCTTGCTCAAGCCCGCCGCCTTCCGCTTGGTGGAGGAGCGGCCTGAGACCATCCAAAAGGTCTATGAGGCGGACTATCTCCTGCCCGAAGAGGCCCTGGACAGTGAGAGCATCCGCCTGCCGGTCCAGGCTGAGGAGATGTGCGAGCTGACCGTCAATGGCCGGGACGCGGGGGCAGCCTTCTGGTCCCCCTGCAGCTTCGAGCTGGCGGGGCTGCTGCGTCCCGGGGTCAACCATCTGCGACTGACCGTCACCGGTAGCCTGGCCAATCGGTACGGCATCCGGCCGGTGCCCTACGGTTTAGATATCACGGAGACCTTTTGACCCGTCTGCCCCAGAAGGGCACTGTACAGCGCCGCGGCGTTCTGGTATACTGGAGCGGAAAAGCCATATCCCATACCATTTAGGAGGTCACCATGTCAGAGATCCATCTGCTTACCACCCCGAACAGCGCCACCCTCTGGTGGGAGCTGCCCGCTCAACCCCCGGCCGAATACCAGGTGCTGCTGGACGGTGCCCCCTGCTGCACCGTCCGCTGTACCCACGTCACCCTGGAGGGGCTGGCTCCCGGCGCCGAATACCAGGCAGAGGTGCGGCCTGTGGGGCAGGTGCGGTTTTCCACCCCGCAGCCCAAGCGACGGCTGGATGTGACTGCCGCCCCCTACTTTACGGTGGGGGACGGCAAGACCATGAACCGGGCAGCCTTGCAGCAGGCCCTGGACGATTGCGGCCCCGGCCAGGTGGTCTATTTCCCGGCGGGGGTCTACCTCACCGGCGGGCTGCGGGGCCACGGGGGCACCGAGATCTATCTGGAGGAGGGGGCCGTCCTGCAGGGGTCCAGCCGCCCCGAGGACTACCTGCCCCGCATCCCCAGCCGGTTTGAGGGGATCGAGATGGAATGCTGCCAGAGCCTGCTGAACTTTGGGCATCTGGACCACGCCTCCGGCCCCAACTGCAAGGGGGTGCTGATCCACGGCAAAGGGACCATCCGGGGCGGCGGCTACGACCTGGCCTGGGCCACCATCCAGTCGGAGCGGGAGCGGCTGAAAGATCAGCTGGCCGCCATGGCCGACCTGGTCAAGACCTGCGAAAACGAGAACACCATCCCTGGGCGGGTCCGCGGCCGGCTCATCAATCTGAGCAACTGCGAGGATGTCCGCATCACCGGCCTCACCCTGGCGGACGGCGCCAGCTGGAACGTCCACATGGTCTACAGCCGGAACATCGTCACCGACCACTGCACCTTCCGCTCAGAAGGGATCTGGAACGGGGACGGCTGGGACCCCGACTCCAGTGAGGACTGCACCCTGTTCGGCTGTACCTTCTACACCCAGGACGATTCGGTGGCCATCAAGTCGGGCAAAAACCCCGAGGGCAACCGGATCGGCCGTCCCGCCCGGCGGATTCAGGTGTTCGACTGCCGCAGCGCCTTTGGCCACGGCATCTGCATCGGCAGCGAGATCAGCGGCGGCATCGAGGACGTGTCCATCTGGGACTGCGACCTGGCCAGCTCCCAGTACGGGGTGCTGGTCAAGGGTACCAAAAAGCGGGGCGGCGGCGTGCAGGGGCTGACGGTGCGCCGGTGTGTCCTGCCCCGGGTGATGGTCTGCCAGGTGGGCTACAACGATGACGGCGAGCCGGGCCCCCGGCCGCCCATCTTCCGGGACTTCCTGTTCGAAGGGCTGACCCTCACCGGCCAATACCAGGACGTGGACGGAGATGGCGGCGTCAAACCCTGCGCCCCGGTGGAGCTGTCCGGCTTTGACGCGCCGGGCTATGAGCTGCAGAACGTCACCCTCCGGCAGTTGGAACTGTCCGGGGCGGAGGCCCGGCAAATCCTGCTGCAGCACTGCAAGGCGGTCAGCCTGGAACAGATCCGGTGCGTCTGACCGCAGAAAGGAAAGGTTATGGGTTTGTTGCGCGAATTGTTTCAGCGGGAGGATCGGCCTGGCCCCGGGGTGTCCCCGGACGAGCCCCGCAAAAAGGGGGTGCGCCGCCTGTGGGAGGTCTGCACCCGGGACCTGGCGGGATTTTTCTGGGCGGGACTCATCGCCCTGCTGGGGACATCGCTCTGGATCTTCCTGACGGGGTGGGCGATGGAGGGCCGCGCACTGGCCGCTGTGGCGCTGGCGGGCGCGGTGGGCGGCCTGATCGCCGCGCCGGAACTCTGTGCGCTGGCCGACCTGCTCCTGCGGGGCGCGGCCCTGGGGATGCTGACGGCTCTGGACCTCTTTGTGCTTCAGCTCGTGCTGACCGGCAGCAGCGCGCCCGGTGCCCTGCTGGGCGCGGTGGGCGGCCTGCTGGTGCTGGCAGGGCTTACGCCCCATCTCCTTGCACAGCTGGTCCTCTTTGCGCAGCCGCTGGGGCGCAGCGTCAAGAACAGCTTCCTGCTGCTGGCGGCCTGCCTGCCCCGCAGCCTGGGGGCCGCGGCCATTCTGCTGGGCTATGCGGCGCTGACCGCACTGTTCCCGCCCTTCTCGTATCTTCTGCTGATCCTGGCCAACTTCTAGCTGCCTCTGGCGGCCGCCCTGCTGGCCATCTACAAGTCGATGGAGCAGATCCTGGACCTGGAGCGGCAGATCCAAAAGGTGCAGGAAGCGCGGCGCACAAAATAAACAAAAGACAACGAAAGTCTTCCGGTTCCATGGCCGGAAGGCTTTTTGCAATGCGTCCGCGAAGGACGGGACGCGGCTCGGTTGCGCAGCAGTACAGGCCTCGAACCGGGCCGCCTCTGCGATGTCCGGCAAAGCAAAAGCCCAAGGCCATCGGCCTTGGGTTTTGTTTTGGTGGACGGTACAGGACTCGAACCTGTGACCTCCTGCACGTCAAGCAGATGCTCTACCAGCTGAGCTAACCGTCCATACTCTTCACTTTTGCGCTGCGACTCTGTCATAATAGCATATTCCGGGCCAAAATGCAAGAGAAAAGCGGATAAAAATAAAAAATTTGCCGGCGGGGCGGCGCGATTTGCCATTCCTGCGCCGCTGTGCTATACTATGACAGAATGACTTTGGGTGGATGGACGCCAAAAATTGGGAAAGGCAGGTCAGGGAAAAGGGTGAGAGTTTTGGGCATCGACCCCGGCTATGCGATCGTGGGCTGGGGGGTCGTGGACTATGCGGGCAACCGGTTCGCGCCGGTGGATTACGGTGCGGTGACCACCGATGCCGGCCGCCCCTTTGAGGCGCGGCTGAGCGACATCTACGACGGTGTGCAGGAGGTCATCCGACGGACGGGGCCCCAGGTCCTTGCCATTGAGAAACTGTTCTACCAGCACAACCAGACCACCGTCATCGGGGTGGCCGAGGCGCGGGGGGTTATCCTGCTGGCGGCGGCCCAGGCCGGCCTGCCGGTCTATGAGTATACCCCCATGCAGGTCAAGCAGGCCGTCACCGGGTACGGCAAGGCGGTCAAAAAGCAGGTGCAGGAGATGACCCGCATCCTGCTCCACCTGCCCGCCGTCCCCAAGCCCGACGACACCGCCGACGCGCTGGCCATGGCCATCACCTTCTGCCACACCAGCGGCAACAGCCTCAGCCGGCTGACGGTGCACGGGCCGGGGCCGATCTGAGAAAGTTGGGGGTTAAGCTATGATCTATTGCCTGAGTGGTAAAATCGTCAAAAAGACGCTGGACAGCGTGGTCATCTCTTGCGGCGGGGTGGGGTATGCCGCCCAGTGCCCGGCCAGCGTGGCCGCATCCATGCCCGGCGCCGGGGCCGAGGCCACCCTGTACACCGTCCTCAATGTGACCGAGAACGACGTCAGCCTCTACGGCTTCGCCACCGAGGAACAGCAGACCTGCTTCAAGCTGCTGACCGGCGTGTCGGGGGTGGGGCCTAAGGTAGGGCTGGCCATCCTCAGCGTCATGGATCCAGACCGGGTCTATCTGGCGGTGTCGGCCGGGGACCACAAGGCCTTCAAGTCGGCCAGTGGCGTCGGGCCCAAGCTGGCCCAGCGGATCGTGCTGGAGCTCAAGGATAAAGTGGCCAAGGTGGCCGCAGGGGGCGCCGCCCTCGAGGAACTGTCGGGGGTGTCGGCGGCCACCGGCGGCCAGAGCAGCGGCCAGGCCATCGAGGCGCTGGTTGCGCTGGGCTACAGCCAGAGCGAGGCGGCGGTGGCCGTGGCCAAAATCGACCCCGCGCTGCCGGTGGAAGAGATCATCCGCCAGGCGCTGCGCGGGATGGCAGGGGGGAGATAAGCGATGCAGGACGAAGCGATCTACGGTGCAAAGATGATGCAGCCCGGCCTGACGGCGGCGGACAGCGAGGAGAACAACCTCCGCCCACAGCACCTGGAGGACTACATCGGGCAGGAAAAGGTCAAGCAGAACCTCAAGATCTACCTCGAGGCGGCCCGCCGCCGGGGCGAGGCGATGGACCACGTCCTTCTCTACGGGCCGCCGGGCCTGGGCAAGACCACCCTGGCCGGCATCATCGCCAACGAGATGGAGGTCCAGATCCGGATCACCAGCGGCCCCGCCATCGAAAAGCCGGGGGACCTGGCAGCCCTTTTGACCAACCTGCAGGAGGGGGACGTCCTCTTCATCGACGAGATTCATCGCCTTTCCCGCCAGGTGGAGGAGGTCCTCTACCCGGCGCTGGAGGACTATGCCCTCGACATCATCATCGGCAAGGGTCCCAGTGCCCAGAGCATCCGGATCAACCTGCCCCATTTCACCCTGGTGGGGGCCACCACCAGGGCCGGCCAGCTGACCGGCCCTCTGCGGGACCGCTTTGGCGTTCTGCTCAAGCTCGAGCTCTACAGCCCCGACGAGCTGGCCCGGATTATCCAGCGGAGCGCCGGCATCCTGGACCAGCCCATCACCCCCGAGGGGGCCTATGAGCTGGCCAAGCGGAGCCGCGGAACCCCCCGGGTGGCCAACCGCTTTTTGAAGCGGGTGCGGGACTTCGCCACCGTCCTAGGGGACGGGGTCATCGACCGGGACGTCTGCCTGATGGCTCTCCGCCGGATGGACGTGGACGCTCTGGGCCTGGACGAGCTGGACCGCAGTCTGCTGCGGGCCATCATCGAGATGTATGGCGGCGGGCCGGTGGGCCTCGAGACCCTGGCCGCCGCGCTGGGGGAGGAGGCCGTCACCCTTGAGGACCTCTGCGAGCCCTACCTGATGCAAATGGGCTTTTTGACCCGGACCCTCCGGGGCCGCTGCGTCACCCGGCTGGCCTATGAGCATCTGGGGATGCGCCCGCCCGAGACTGCTTCCCTCGAAGACAGCGGGCAGCAGTCGATGTTCTGAACCACACCGCGGGCGGATGAAGCCCGCTTTGCAAACGTATAGATGGGAATAGAAAAGCCGGCCGGATCCGGCCGGTGAGAAGGGATCTGATGACATATGGGAAAGTATTTTGGAACCGACGGCGTCCGCGGCATCGCGGGGGTCGATCTGACCTGTGAGCTGGCCATGAAGCTGGGCCGAGGGGTGGCCGCCGTCCTGACCGACAACACCGGCCGCAAGCCCCGCATCCTGATCGGGAAAGACACCCGCCAGTCGGGGGATATGCTGGAGGCGGCCCTGGCCGCCGGCTTGTGCAGCGTCGGGGCGAACGTCGAGACCCTGGGCGTTCTGCCCACCCCGGCGGTGGCCTACCTGGTCACCAAATACAAGGCGGACGCGGGGGTAGTCATCTCGGCCTCCCACAACCCGATGGAGTTCAACGGGATCAAGGTCTTTGCCTCCACCGGCTACAAGCTGCCCGACGAGGTGGAGGCCGAGATCGAGGCCCACATCGACAACGACTGCCGCGACATCCCCCTGGCCACCGGGGCCGGGGTGGGGCAGGTGTCCTTCCGGGCCGACGGCCTGCGGGACTACGTCGACCACCTCTATGAGTCCATCGACGGGGACCTGACCGGCCTGAACATCTGCATCGACTGCGCCAACGGCGCGGCCGTCGCGGTGGCCCAGAAGCTCTTCCCCCGGCTGGGTGCGAAGTGCAGCTTCCTGGGGGTGACGCCGGACGGCCGGAACATCAACGACGGGGTGGGCAGCACCCACCTCGAAAAGCTGGAAAAAGAAGTGGTCGAGGGCGGCTATGACTGCGGCATCGCCTTCGACGGGGACGCCGACCGCTGCCTGGCCTGCGACGAAAAGGGCCGGGAGATCGACGGCGACAAGATCATCGCCCTCCTCTCCATCATGATGAAGGAGAAGGGGAAGCTGGACGCCGACACCGCCGTGGTGACCGTCATGTCCAACCTGGGCTTTGTCAAGTTCATGGAGCGGCAGGGCATCCGCACCGAAAAGACCGCCGTCGGCGACCGCTACGTCCTCGAGAATATGCGGGAGAACGGCTACGCCATCGGCGGCGAGCAGAGCGGCCACGTCATTCTTCTCCACCACGCCACCACCGGCGACGGCGAGCTGACCGCCGGCAAGCTGCTCAAGCTGCTGGCCTCCAGCGGCAAGAAGATGAGCGAGCTGAACGACATCTACGCCCAGTTCCCCCAGGTGCTGATCAACGTCGAGGCCAACACCGCCCAGAAGGCCGCCTACAAGGAGGACGAGGTGCTGGCCGGATTCATCGAGAACGAGCAGCAGAAACTGATGGGGATGGGCCGGGTGCTGGTCCGCGTGTCGGGCACCGAGCCCAAGATCCGCGTCATGGTGGAGGGCGAAGACCTGGACGAGATCCGGGCCTGCGCCGAACGGATCGTCGAGCGGATCAACAAGCGTATCCTCAAAAAGTAAAAGGAAAGGGCAGACCATGAGAGCAGCCGACAGCTGGAAGGATTACGAATTACTGGACGCCACCGGGGGCAACCGGCTGGAGCGGTGGGGCGAGGCCCTTCTCATCCGGCCCGACCCTCAGGTGGTCTGGAAGAGCAGGCCCATCAGCCCCCTTTGGGCCAAAGCCGACGCGGTCTATCACCGCTCCAACCAGGGCGGGGGTAGCTGGGAACACCGCCGCCCCCTGCCCGAACGCTGGCAGATCCACTGCGGCGAGGGGGAGGACCGGCTGACCCTCATCGTCAGCCCCACCGGCTTCAAGCACACCGGGGTCTTCCCCGAGCAGGCGGTCAACTGGGCCTGGTACGGGCGGAAGATCCGGGCTGCCGGCCGCCCCATCCGGGTTCTCAACCTCTTCGGCTACACCGGCGGGGCCACCCTGGCCTGCGCGGCGGCGGGGGCCTCGGTCTGCCATGTGGACGCCTCCAAGGGGATGATCCAGTGGGGGAAGGAGAACGCCGCCGCCAGCGGCCTGGCCGGCCGGCCCATCCGCTGGCTGGTGGACGACTGCTCCAAGTTCGTCGCACGGGAAAAGCGCCGGGGCAACACCTATGACGCCATCATCATGGACCCGCCCAGCTACGGCCGGGGTCCCGGGGGCGAGGTATGGAAGCTGGAGGACTGTATCTATGACCTGATCTGCCAGTGCGCTGAAATTTTGAGCGATGCGCCCCTCTTCTTTGCGGTGAACAGCTACACTGCCGGCCTCTCCCCGGCGGTCATGGAGTATATCCTCAAGACCACCCTGTCCCCCCGCTTCGGCGGCCGGACAAGCTGCGACGAGATCGGCCTGCCGGTCACCGCCACCGGCGGGGTAGTCCCCTGCGGGGCCACCGCCATTTGGCAAATGCCCTAGAGCAATCCCATAAAATATCGTGAAGCAGTTTCAAAAACTTTACAAAAG
>CAZEIG010000015.1:0-20457 GCA_964511805.1 uncultured Faecalibacterium sp. | reverse complement strand
CTTGCGCAGCAGGGCGCGCGCAATGCACAGGCGCTGCTTCTGGCCGCCCGAGACGTTGGTGCCGCCCTGCTCGATCCATGTATTGTACTTGTCGGGGAAGCGCTGGATGAACTCATCGGCGCAGGCCAGCCTGGCGGCCTCGACGCACTCTTCCTCGGTGGCGTTCTCGTTGCCCCAGCGCAGGTTATCCAGGATGGTGCCCGAGAAGAGGACATTCTTCTGCAGCACCATCGAGACGTCGTGGCGCAGCACGTCCAGGTTGTAGTTCCGGACGTCGACGCCGCCCACCCGGACGGCGCCGTTAGCCACGTCGTAGAGGCGGGGGATCAGCTGGACCAGGCTGGACTTGGCGCTGCCGGTGCCGCCGATGACCCCCAGCGTCTCGCCCGGCCTGATGGAGAAGCTGATGTCGTTGAGGACCGGGCTGCCGGTGCCGCGCTTATACTTGAAGGTGACATGGTCGAACTCGACGCTGCCGTCTCTGACCTCGCTGCCGGGGTTCTTGGCGGGGGGCAGGTCGGTGACCTCGTCCAGCACCTCGATGATACGGTGGCAGGAAGCGACCGACATGCTCAGCATGACAAAGACCATGCTCAGCATCATCAGGGAGGAGAGGATGTTCATGACATAGCCGAACAGGGCGTTGAGCTGGCCGGTGGTGATGAAGCCGTTCAGGACGTAGTGAGCGCCGAACCAGGACAGGGCCAGGTTGCAGCCGTAGATGGCCACCAGCATCGAGGGGTTGTTGAGGCTAAGGCGGCTTTCCGCCTTGACGAACTGCTGGTAGAGGCTCTGGCAGGCTTTGGTGTACTTTTCGTTCTCATGCTCTTCCCGCACAAAGCTCTTGACCACCCGGATGGCCGCGACGTTCTCCTGGACAGAGGCGTTCAGGTTGTCGTAGTTTTTGAAGACACGGTCGAAGATCTTAGTGGTGGGGATCATGATCAGACCCAGCACCAGCAGCAGAAAGACCATCGCCACCAGGAAGATGCCGGTCAGATGGGGGTTGATGATGACCGCCATGATGAGGGCAAAGACCAGATGGACGGGCGCGCGCACACACATCCGCATCAGCATCTGGAAGGAGTTCTGGACGTTGGTGACGTCGGTGGTCATACGAGTGACCAGGCCGGCGGTCGAGAACTTGTCGATGTTGGTGAACGAATAGTGCTGGATGCGCTCAAACATGGCGTCGCGCAGGTTGCCTGCGTAGCCTGCCGACGCCTTGGCGGCGAAGCGGCCGGCGGACAGACCGAGCAGCAACGCGAAGGCCGCCACCAGGAAGGTGAGCAGGCCGTAATAGATGACGGCGTTCATGTCTCCCTTTTCGATGCCTTCATCGATGATGTAGGACATCAACAGGGGGAGCAGAACGTCCATGATGGCCTCCAGCGCCGAGAAGATCGGTGTGATGATCGCGGCGCTTTTGTACTCACCGAGGTGCGAGGCCAGCTTTTTTAGCATGGGTCATTCCTCCTATTCCGGACTGTTCGCAAGCGAACAATCGATTGTGCAACGAAAATGATACGCAAAAGGATGGTCTCCGTCAACAGGTTGCAGGATGGTTTTAGAGTTTGTTCATAGATTCTTCAAAAGCGGGGCAGGGGGGTCACTCCAGGCCGGCCCGCAGCTTTTCCAACAGGCGGAGCAGCTCGGCGTTCTCCTCATCGGTCAGCAGGTCGGAGATATACTTGTCGGTCTGGTGGAGGCTGAGCATGATCTGCTCGTGGGCCTGGGCGCCCGCCTCGGTCAGGACCAGCCGCTTGAGCCGGGCGTCCTGGGGGACGCTCATCCGCTGGATGTAGCCCTTTTTCTCCATCAGCTGGAGGATGTTGGTGACGGTGGAGCGGGTGATGGAAAAGGCGTGTTCGATGTCGCGCTGAAACACCTCCTTGTCGCGGCAGCGGTAGAGGTAGGCCAGGATCCACCCGTGCATGGCGGTGACATCCTCCACCCCGTTGCGCCGGCTGTAGTAGTTGACCCGGCGGGAAATCAGGTTGTTGACACGGCGGATCTGGGCCGGGATGACCTGCTGCGGCTCCCTGGTCGGATCTTTGAGCAGCGGATGGTCGACGGGCGGCGGAAAGTGTTTTTTCTGTGTGGTCATTCTTAACAGATGCTCCTTTGATCGTTTTGCAGTCAGGCAGCAGGCGGGATCGTTTCCGGCCTGGACTGTATGAAAGAAAACAATTCGATACAAAATCATTATCACCTGATGGGCGCCGGTTGTCAAGAGAGAAACGGCAAAACAGCAAAAAAGTCCCGCCCGCAAAAGGGGCAGGACGCAAAATAGGCCGCATCATCAAAGGGCGGGCTGCCCTTCCTCTGCGGGCGGGAAGGTGAAGGCGGGATCCAGCATCGAGAGCAGCCGCTCGGGGCGGTTGGTGACGATGGAGTCGGGCTCCATCGCGAGGATGCTCTCGAGATCCAGCACCCCATCCACCGGCCAGGGCGCGGCGCTGACCCCCATGGCCTGGACCCGCTGGATGAGGGTGCGGTCCCGGAAGCAGGTGTTGTACTGGCAGCTGAGGATCTCGGGCTTGAAGTCGAGGCCGGCGATGTAGGCGGCCAGGTCCCGCTGGGACAGCAGGCTCTGGAGCAGCTCGAAGAGGTTCTGCCCGGGGTAGTCGGAGGTCAAAGCCCAGATCCGGTCCATTACCCAGCGGGCCAGCAGGCCGTTCTCCTCCTCAAAAGAGGGGTCTTCGGCCATAGTCAGCAGGGTCTGGGCGGCGTTCTCCTGGCCGAGGCCGCTGTTCTCCAGCCCCAGCCTTTGCAGCAGGGCGGGGGGCGGCGCCAGGTAGGAGTCGAGGGAGTTGAGGGTCAGCACCCCCACCGGCTGGTCGGGCGACAGCCGCTTGACCCGGCTGAGGATGCCGTGGTTGAAGGAGGTGACGATGATCTTGTCCGCCAGGCCCGAGCGCTCGACCTCGTCGAGGATCCGCTCGGCAAAGGCGTCCTGGTCGGTGGTGGCGTTGGCCTTGAGGGGCGACTTGAATTCCACCTGGATGGTATCCACCATGCTGCAGGCTTCCAGCGCCTCAGCAAAGGTGGGGATCTTCTCGCCGGCGAAGGCCGGGCTTTTCCAGCTGCCGAAATCGAGGGTGCGCAGCTCGTCCAGGGTCAGGTAGGGGATGACCTCCTCCACCGAGGTGTGCAGGTCGGTGATGTAGTCGTGGTGGACCACCAGCTGGCCATCCGCAGTCAGCAGGGTGTCGAACTCGATGCCGTCCACTCCCATCGAAGCCGCCAGGCGGAAGGCCGCAAGGGTATTTTCGGGCGCAAGGTGGGACGCGCCCCGGTGTGCGATGACTTTGGGCCGCACAGGCAAAAGCCCCCTTTCATGATGCAGTCCAGTATAACGGCCCGGCAGCCCGTTGGCAAGACCTTTCACGAAAAACGCAAAAACCCCCCGGCCGGAGCCGGAGGGTCTTTGCTGGCTTTATGGCTAGGAGGTCTAGGAGGTTGAAGCATCTCTCGATCTGGAAACCGAGAGGAGCATGAGATGTTGAGATTACTTGCGGCGAGCCTTCAGGGTCTCGATGTTCTTGTCGACGGTCTTCTTGTCCAGCGGGTAAACGAAGACCAGGATGATGGTGACGACGACGAAACCGATGACGGGGGCGAGGCAGGCGATGTTGAAGATACCGCTGGTGACGGTGGGATCGGTCTGGGTGGCGGTAGAGTAGCCGATGATGCCCAGCAGGGCACCCACCAGGCCGGACGAGAAGGCCTGGCCGAGCTTACGGGCGAAGGAGTAGACCGAGTAGATGGTACCATCCTCACGGATGCCATTCTTGACCTCGTTGTCGTCGATGACGTCGGTGATCATAGCCCAGACGATGGTGTTGAACAGGCCCAGGCCGGCATAGGCGATGACATAGAATACCAGGTACATCCAGCCGCCGGCGACGGTGCCTTCAGGATGGACGATGAAGCAGACCAGCATGACCGCAGCGCCAAAGAGGGAGCCGATGATGGCGGTCTCCTTCTTGCCGATCTTGGAAGACAGGGCGGTGGCCAGAGGCGCCACGACGACCAGGGTCATGATGGAAGAGCAGAGGGAGACAGCGGACTGGGCGGCGGTGTTGCGGAAGTAGTAGGGGAAGACGTAGGGGCTCATGCCGGACATGGTCAGCATGGTGAGCAACAGGAAGAGGGCCGCCAAGATGATGCCCAGCAGGGACCGGCTGGTGAAGATGCGCTTGACCAGGGCGAAGGGGTCGAACTTCTCGGTCTTGGCCTCGATCTGGACGCGCTCAGTGGTCAGGTTGAAGCAGAGGATGTAGCAGATGACGGCGCAGATGCTGAAGACCAGGGCCATCCACCACATACGGGTGCCGCTCAGGACGGGGTTGCCGTCGACATACTCGTAGGCCAGCAGCGGGGTCAGGGTGCCGATGCAGAGGCTGGCGAGGGTGCCGCCGACGCTGCGGAAGGTGGAAAGCTGGGTGCGGTCATTGGCCTCGGGCGAAATGGCGGAAGCCATCGAGCCGTAGGGGATGTTGACGGAGGTGTAGAAGATGGAACCCCACAGCAGGTAAGTAACGAACATCCAGACGACCTTGAAGGCCATCGGCATACCGGCGAAGCCGGACTGGTAGATCAGGAAGGAGGCAATGGCCACCGGCCCGCACATCCGCTTGATCCAGGGGCGGAACCGGCCGTCCTTGGTGGGCTTTGAATGGTCGACGATCTGGCCCATTGCGACGTCGGTGAAGGCGTCAACGAAACGTGCGACCATCATCAGAAGGCCGACGATGGTCGACGGTACGCCCATGATGTCTGTGTAGAACACCATCATGAAGCTGGAAGAAAGCATGAAGGTGAAATCGTTGCCGAAATCACCGAACATGTAGCCGATCTTGTCCCTCATGCCAAAGGGACGCACGGCTGTGGTTCCTGTGTTTGCCATAATGACTACTCCTTTTGTTTGCGGCTGGGGGCCTGGCCCGCGGGGTACCGCCTGCCCCCGGCACGGCCCGGGTGGTTTGCGTACATCACTATGTACAGTTCCGACTGTACATAGTGGCGGAATATTGGTTACTGCGTAATGTAGTATATCACAATGCGGGGCGGAAAAGTTAGAAATATTTTGCACCGTATCAGGACATTTTAATGGTGTTGGCACAAAAAAATGATGAAAATCACGGGAACTGTCTGTACAAAATATCCAACTTGCCGTCATTTCGGCAGAATGCGGGGGCGATTTACAGGATACAGTATACTATATAAAAAGGAAATGTCCGCGCTTTTCCAGCAAAAAGCCGCCCCAAAGCGTGACGCGCAAACGGTACGCTTTGGGGCGGTAAAGATGCGTTTAGGACAGAGCCAGCGGCCGGACGGCACCGGCGGCGCCTTCAAGGCAGAGGCGGACCGGGCCGGGGGCGGGATAATAGCGGGTGGAGAGGACCGCCGCGCCGCCGTTCAGGAAGATCTCGAGGCTGGAGGCGTCGGCCAGGACCTGCAGCGACCGGCAGGGGGCGGCCAGGGTGAGACGCCGCTCCGTCCGTCCGGCGCCGCATCCGGCGTCGGTGAAGCGGAGGGAGACGGCCCGGCTTGCCTCATCGTAGCGGAGGGTGACACCACCGGCCACCGTCAGCCGGAAGTTGCCGGCGGGGGCGGCGGTGAGTTCAAAGCAGGGGCCGGCCTCCAGGGCGGCGCCGTCGGGCAGGGCTGTGGGCGCGCCCCGCAGGGCTTCCAGCTCCCGGATGGGGTTCTGGAGAAGGCTGCCGTCGGCGGCCCGGGTCAACTCGCGGGGGAAGGTCAGGCAGTGCTGCCAGCCGTAGGCGGTGGTGGGGTTCGAATAGGGGGCGTCGGGCATCCCCATCCAGCCGATCTGGATGCGGCAGGCCCCGTCGGCGAAGCTCTGGGGGGCGTAGAAGTCGAAGCCGCCGTCCAGCTGACGGAAACTGCCCAGGGTGTAAGCCCCCCGGAAGTCGCCGTAGAGGGGAAAGTAGCCGCAGCCGTAGACGTTCTGCGATTCGATCCCCTGGGGGGATACCATCAGGTACCACTGGCCGTCCAGCTCGAAGAGGTCGGGGCACTCCCACATATAGCCGAAGGGGGCGGGGGTGGTCAGGGTGTTGATGTGGGTCCAGCTTCGCCTGTCCTCGCTCTCCATCACCAGGACGACCCCCTTGTCCTCGAGGGTGCGGGCTCCCAGTACCATATAATAGCGGCCGTCTAGGGCAAAGACCTTGGGGTCTCGGACATGGCAGGTGAGGCCGGCGGGGTAGTCCCGATTGGTGAGGAGGCACTCCTTGGTATCGACGTGGATGCCGTCCCGGCTGGTGGCAAGGCAGACGTTGTGGCCGCGGCCGGCGGTGATGTAGTCGTAGTGGCCGGGGAACTTGACGTTGCCGGTGTAGTAGAGCCAGAGGATGCCGTCCTCATAGAGGGCTGAGCCGGAGTAGGCCCCGTGGCAGTCGAAGGGCTCGTCGGGGTAGAGGGCCGCCGGCTGCTGCTGCCAGTGGAGCAGGTCGGTGCTGGTGACGTGGCCCCAGTGCTTGACCCCGCCGGCGGGGTCGAAGGGGCCGTACTGGTAAAAGACGTGGTAGGTGCCGCCGGCCTTGCACAGGCCGTTGGGATCGTTCAGCCAGCCCACCGGCGGCTGGATGTGGAACCGCTGGCGGTGGAGGTCGGCGGCGGCTTTGGCTGCCCCCAGCCCCTCGACCAGGGGGACCAGATGTTTCAGGTCGCGTTGTAATGCGTTCATGCGGCGGCGTCCTCCGGCTTCCAGAGCAGCCAAGTTACGGCGAAGGAGACGCCGAAGGAGATGGCCATCATGATGATGTACTGCAGGGGGGCGTGGAGGCAGAGCAGGACGCCGAAGATGCCGGTGACGCCGGTGCCGGTGGCGCCCAGGCCGGCGATGCTGGCGTAGAGCGCGCCGCAGGCGCCGCCCGCCAGGCCGCCGATGAAGGGCTTGAAGAAGCGGAGGTTGACGCCGAAGATGGCGGGCTCGGTGATGCCCATGCAGGCGGACAGGGCCGAGGGCAGGGCCATCGACTTGATCTTGGCGTCACGGGTCTTGAGGGCGACGGCCAGCGCCGCGCCGCCCTGGCCCACGTTGGCCGCACTGGCCAGGGGGAGCCAGTAGGTCATCCCGTACTGGGCGATCTGGCCCAGGTCGATGATGGTATACATATGGTGGATACCGGCCACGACGGTGACCGCGTACAGACCGCCCATGATGAAGGCGCCGATCCCGAAGGGGAGGGTAATGAGGGTCTGGACGCCGCCGATGATGGCGTTCTCAACCGTGGTGAAGATGGGGCCGATGACGGCCAGGGTCAGATAGCCGGTGACAAAGACCGAGACCAGCGGGGTGACGAAGAGGTCGATCATGGCGGGCACCACTTTGTGGAGCTGCTTTTCGATCTGGCACATCACCCAGACGGCGATGATGACCGGGATGACGTGGCCCTGGTAGCCCACCAGGGGCACCTCGTACAGCCCGCCGAAGACCGGCTGCATCACCTCGACGCCCTCCGAGACGGTCCAGGCATTCTGCAGGTCGGGGTGGATCATGATCATCCCAATGACCGCCCCGAGGAACTGGTTGCCGCCAAAGACCTTGGCCGCCGCAAAGCCGATCAGGATGGGCAGGAAGGTGTAGGCCGTGTTGGAGAAGAGCTGTGCAAAGACGTAGATCGAGCCGGAAGTGTCAATGTTCACAAAGCCGTTGTTGACCATGAAATTGAGCGCTTCCATGATCCCCATCAGGAAGCCCGACGCCACGATGGCCGGGATGATGGGGACGAAGATGTCGCCCAGGGTCTTGATGGCCCGCTGGGGCAGGGGGGCCTTGGCGTCGGCCGCCTGCTTGACATCCTCCTTGGAGCCGCCCTGCACGCCGGACAGGGCGGTGAATTCGTCGAACACCTTGTTGACGGTGCCGGTGCCGAAGATGATCTGGAGCTGGCCCTGGGCCTCAAAGACGCCCTTGGCGCCCTCGGTGTCCTCGAGGGCCTTCTTGTTCACCTTGCTGTTGTCCGCAATGACCAGGCGGAGCCGGGTGGCGCAGTGGGCCGCCGACACGATGTTGCCCGGGCCGCCGATGGCGTCGAGCACCTGCTGGGCTGACTTCTTGTAATCCATGATGCTTTCCTCTCCTTTTAGTTCCGAATGAAAAACCATGCTGCCGACCGTTCCCCTGGAACGCCGGTCTGCGCTCATGGGAACGATTTTATCTTGTGAGATAAGTATATACGTTTTTGCGAAAATTTTCTATTCGCACAAGGAACAAAGTGGAGATAAACGTGTTATCGATTTCAGATGGTTTCAGCCCAGATGTCTTCGTCTGGGGCGTCGTCGCCGGTGGAGGCGCGGGGCCGCAGCTCGAAGTCGAGGACCCTGGTCTCGGCGGGGGCGTGGGGATCGGCCAGCCGGGCCAGCAGGAGCTCGGCCGCCAGATGGCCGGCGGTGCGGTAGTGGAGCTGGACGCTGGTCAGGGGGACATAGGCCACCCGGCCGGCCTCGCTGTCCCCGACGGCGGTCAGCATCAGGTCCTCGGGGACGCGGATGCCCTGCCGGCGGCAGTACTGCAGGGCACCGATGGCGATGGAATCGGTCGCACAGAACAGGCAGTCCAGCCCGGGGTCCCGCTTCAGCAGGGCACCGGCCTGCTCGTAGCCCGACTCCATCTTGAACTCGGCTACGCTGACCCGGCCGGGCCGCAGGGGGATGCCGGCCTCCCGCAGGGCGTCCTCAAAGCCGCGGCGGCGATCCAGGCCGGCTGCCCGGTCCAGCATGGTCACACCCAGAAAGCCGGGGGCCCGCCGCCCCTTGGCGAGCATATGGGTGGTGGCGGCCCGGGCGGCCCCCCGGTCGTTGTGACAGACCGAGCAGAACCCCGGGTACTGCTGCCCCAGGATGATGACCGGCAGCCGCAGGCTGGCCAGGACGGTGCGGTGCTCGGGGGTGAAGATGGTGGCAATCAGGATGACGCCGTCCACCGTGTTCTGCTGCAGCAGGTTGAGGGCGGCGACCTCCTTGGCGCTGTCGTTGGCGGTGTTGACCAGCAGGAGCTGGTAGCCGTTTTCCTCCAGCACCTGGGAGATCCCCTCCACCATCCGGGCGCAGCTCTCGCTGGAGAGCTTGGGCAGGATGACCAGCACCTGCCGGGTGCGGCGGGTGCGGAGCATCTGGGCCTGCAGGCTGGGATGGTAGCCGGTGGCTTCGACGGCGGCGGCGATCTGGGCGCGCTTCTCGGCGCTGAGGTAGCCGCCGTTGAAGTAGCGGCTGACCGCGGCCTTGGAGACGCCCGCATAGGCGGCAAACTCGGTGATGTTCATAATTCCTCCGTTCGGGCATGGCGTTTTTGCGAGAACGATTTCAAGATGAGTATAGCGCAGGCCGGACGGGTTTGCAAGAGAAAACTTATCTGCCGCAGCAGGGGGTCGAATGATTGTATTTCCTGCCGGGGAATGATACAATAGGAACAGATTTCTATACCTCTTATAAGGAGAAACAAAATGAACGATCTGCAAAACAATCGCGGCCAGGGGTGCCCCTACCCCGGCTATACCCTTGTGAACCAGGAGGACAGCGCCCTCTTCCACGGCAGGGCCACCACCCTGACCCACGACGTCAGCGGGGCGACCATCCTGCTGATCGAGAACGAGGACGAGAACAAGGCCTTCGGGATCGGGTTCGGGACCTTTCCCGGCGACGATACCGGCGTCTTCCATATCCTGGAGCATTCGGTGCTGGCCGGGTCGGAAAAGTACCCGGTGACCTCCCCCTTCCTCCAGCTGGTCAAGAGCAGCATGGCCTCCTTCCTCAATGCCATGACCTTCCCCGACAAGACGGTCTACCCCTTCGCTACCCCCAACGAAGCAGACTTCTGCAACCTGATGGACGTCTACCTGAACGCAGTCTTCTGCCCGCTGGCCGTCAAGGAGCGGAGCGTCTTTGACCAGGAGGCCTGGCACCGGGAGGAGGACGGCCACTTCAGCGGGGTGGTCTACAACGAGATGCAGGGGGCCCTGGCCACCCCCGAGGCCCGGCTGAACGTGGCGATGGACGCCGCCCTCTTCCCTGACAACGGCTATGGCTTTGTGTCGGGGGGCGACCCGGCGGCCATCCCCAGCCTGAGTTATGAGCAGTACGTCAAGGTCTACCGCCGCCACTACCGGCCGGACAACTGCTGCATCACCCTCTACGGCAAGATGGACATGGCAGAGAAGCTGGCCTTCCTGGACGAGCGGTACCTGCGGCATATGCCGAAGAGCGGCGAGAGGCCCCGCACCCCCCTCCAGCGGTCCCAGGCCGGGGTGAAGAAGGTGGTGGCCTACCCCACCGAGACCCCCGAGAGCATCCCGGTCCAGTGTGCTTTGGGCTGGTACACCGGCCGGTACGACGAGAACGAGAAGCAGACCGCCATCAGCGTCCTGCTGTACGCCCTCCTCAGCTCCAACCAGTCCCCCCTGAAAAAGTACCTGCTGGAACAAAACCTGGGCGCCGACATCGACGCGGGCTGTGACGGTTCGCTTCAGCAGCCGGTGCTGGAACTGGTCCTCAAGGGGACCGACCGGGAGCGGGCCAGCCGGTTTGCCGCGGCGGTCAAGGCGGGGGTGGCCGAGATCTGCGCCGCCGGCGTCCCCGACGAGCTGCTGACTGCCGCCATCAACGCGCTGGAGTTCCAGGTGACCGAGCGGCCAGGCAGCCTGCCCGACGGCGTCCTGGCGGCCATCGAGGCGGCCACCGGCTGGCTGCACACCGGCGACCCGATGGCCGACCTGCGGCCCGAGCCGGTCTTCGACTTCCTGCGCAGCAAGCTGGGCACCGGCTGGTACACCGACCTGTTGGCCGAGCTGTTCCGCCCTGAACCGGTGGAAGTGACCCTCGTACCCGAAAAGCCCCGGCCGGCCAACGCACCCTCGGCCCGGCAGGAGGGGAAGATCCGGCTGGACCATCCCCTGACGGTGGCCGACCTGGGCGAACCGCCCCACTTCGCCCCCGCCGCGGTGGAGGAGCTGGCCGGGCTGACTCTCCTCAGCCGGGCGTCGGCGGGGAGCCTCTACCTCAACTTCTACTACGATATGGGCGCCCTGCCCCCCGAGGAGGTGGGCTATGCAGCCCTGCTGCCCACCCTGCTGGAAGAGCTGGACAGCGGCCGCCACACCGCCATCGAGCTGGCCACCCTGCGGGATACCTGGCTGGGTGAGAGCCTGGTCACCACCGACCAGTGGACCGGCCAGCAGGAGGGCCGGCCCTGCATCGCCAAGTTTGAGGCGCGGGCCAGTCTGCTGGAGCGGAACCTGGACAAGGCCGTTAGCCTGTTGGGCGAGCTGCTGTACGAGACCCAGCTGGCCGGGCCCCAGGCCGAGGAGGCCTTTGAGCAGGCCCTGAGCCAGCTCAAGCTGATCTACGAGCAGGACTTCATCCAGAACGGCCACGACTACGCCATGCTGCGGGCGGGGCGGTGTTTCTCCACCCAGATGGCCCTCCACGAGCGGACCGGCGGCGTGACTATGTACCGATTTATCTGCGAGCTGCTGGAAAAGAAGGACTGGGCGGACTTGTCCGCCCGGCTGGAGATGGTGCGGGACAAGCTGCTCAACCACTGCGCCCTGACGGTTGCCTGCCACGGCAGCCCGGCCGCCTGCGAGCGGCTGAAGGAACTGCTGCCCGGCAGCGTCTTTGCGTCGGCGGGGCGCGCCCCGGCCCAGCCCTACAGCGAGGGCCTGCCCGCGCCGGTGAACGAGGCCTTCATCATCCAGGGCGGCGTGAACTACGATATCCTGGCCTGGCCCGGCGACGGCAGCGCCGCCCGGAAGGTTCTCGGCCGGGTGATGAGCTATGAGTACCTCTGGCAGACCATCCGGGAGAAGGGCGGGGCCTACGGCGCCGGGATGGTGAGCCGCCCCAGCTTTGAGATGATCTACACCTACCGCGACCCCCACGCTGCCGGCAGCTACAAGCGCTTTGCCGAGGGCCCGGCGGTCCTGGCGGAGAAGGAGTACACCGCCGACGCCCTGAGCGAGTGCATCGTCGGGACGGTGGCCCAGGTCGACCCGCCCCGCAAGCCCCGCCAGCAGGCCCTGGAGGCCGACCGCCGGTATTTCTGCGGCGTCACCGATGAGATCTCTGCGGCCGACCGGGCCGCCATCTGCGGCGTCACCGGCCCCTGGCTCCAGACCGAGGCCGGCCACCTGGCCGCCAAGATGGCCCAGGGTGTCCGCTGCGCCTTCGGCAGCCGGGACGCCATCGAACGGGCGGTCGGGCTGTTCGACAAGGTGGAGAGTTTGGAGTAAAGAAAAAGTTATAAAGAGAGACGAGGGACGGCGCGACCGGAGGGCTGGCGCCGTCCCTTTTTGTCTGCCCGTGGGAAGCAAGGTATGGAATTTTTGAAATGTACTATTGACAGATGATATACTGTGTTGTACGATATACTCAAAGGAGGCACAGTAGATGAACATCGACGATTGGAAATCCCAAATCAAACGGGGAACGCTGGAATTTGGCATCCTGCTGATGATCCGGCGGCAGCCATCCTACGGATATGAAATTATCAGCACACTGGAAAAATATCCTATCCTGGCGGCAAAGGAAAACACCATTTATCCGCTGCTCAGGCGGCTGCTGAAAGAGGAATATATCTCCTCTTTCTGGCAGGAGAGCACGGAGGGGTTGCCGCCCAGAAAATACTATTCCATCACCGAAAAGGGAAACGAATATCTTTCCGCCATGTCCGCCGAGTGGAAGAATCTGGTGGACGCGATCGATGAGATGAAGGGAGAATATGAGCATGGAAAAGACGCTGAATGATTATCTGGAAAAAATCGAAAAGTACCTCCGGCCTCTGCCGGTCTCCGAGCGGGTGGACATCGTGCAGTAGATCAAGAGCGAGATGATGGAGCTGCAAAACGATGGCAGGAGCGCGGCCGAGATCATCGAGCGGCTGGGCGACCCCAAAGGATTGGCAAAGGCCTATGTGGGGGACCTGGTTACCAAAGAAGGCATTACCGGCTGGCACCGCATCCTTGCGCTCTGCGCCTATTACAGCCTGGCGGGGCTTTCCGGGCTGGTGGTCATCCCGACGCTGGTCATCTGTGCGCCGGTGTTCATCCTCTGCGGGGCAGTCACGCCGCTGCTGGGCGCGGTCAAGATGATAGACGGGCTGCTGCATTTGGGCATCCCCTATGCCGACCATATCATGGTGGCGGGCATCCAGAACCCGGTGCTGGTCTTCATCGCCTGCGTCGTGACCGGGGTGCTGCTCGCTCTGGCGGGCTTCGGCTGCTGGAAGCTGCTGCGCTATTACATCAAGGCCGTCGGGAAGACCGGGCGGCATCTGTCCGCCTGACAGGATAAAAAAGGCAGGCGCGGCCTTTTAGGCTGCACTTGTCTTTTTCTTTTGCCGGGCCGTTGCGGCGGGCGGGATGGTGTGCTATACTTTACTTAAAAAGCCGCACACTGAGGCCATGAAAGGAGGCCGTGTCATGGACGGAAAGAAGATCGGCGCGTATTTGTTTTTCCTGGCGGGAGGGCTGTTCCTCCTCAGCGCAGCGCTGGGGGGAAGCGGTGCGTTTTACCCGCTTGGCTTCTGCTTTATCGTTCTGGGCGCGGGAGAATGGGGCAGAAGCGGCAAAAGCAGCGGCGAGTGAACGCCGGAACAGACAGACAAAAAGCGGTGCAGGCCGGGGGGCTTGCACCGCTTTTTTGCCTCAGCGGGTGAGGCGGTGCCGGCACATGCCGGTCTTGCCGCAGACGGGGCAGGTCAGACGGCGGCGGGTGAGGGTGTGGTAGCCGTTGACGTATTCACGCAGGGTGGGGACGAATTGGGCCTGGCAGTGGGGGCAGACGTAGTAGCCGGCCTGTGCCTCCAGAACGCTGGCGGCCCCGATGCCGGCCGCCCCGGTGAGGACGGCCAGAAGGATGAGGGCGATGCGGGCAGGGGCCGGCATCTCGATAAAGGACGCGATGACGATAAGGGAGCAGACCGCGACGACGGTTACGGCGGCGCAGACGGCGGCAAGGGCCTGCCGCTTTTTGTTTTCCTGGTTTTCTCTGAGCAGTTCCATCATGTTTTCCTCCGCTTTCTGTT
The DNA here is from genome assembly GCA_964511805.1 of uncultured Faecalibacterium sp. Taxonomy (GTDB): domain Bacteria; phylum Bacillota; class Clostridia; order Oscillospirales; family Ruminococcaceae; genus Faecalibacterium. The sequence continues at coordinate 6,404 of CAZEIG010000015.1, read as the reverse complement.
AGTAGTTGGATGCGGGCACTTTTTCGCCAGTGAGAAGATCGTTGACGGTGATGTCCAGCACGCTGCACAGGGGCAGCATCAGGCTCACCTCGGGCAGGCCGCGGCCGGTCTCCCATTTGCTGACGGTCTTGTCGCTGATGGCGAGGGAGCCGGCAAGCTGGCGCTGGGTGAGCCCCTTGGCCCGGCGGGCTTCGGCGATGAAGCGGCCGATCTTGATCTGGTCCATGGGAGATGCCTCCTTTCTGGGCCAAGTATAGCAGAAATGCGGCGGGCGGGCCACACACGGCGGGTAGAATCGGGGTATGCGGAGCGTAGAGAGGCGGCAAAAGGGCGGCGGCCTCCGTGGATGAAAGAGGCAAATTTTGTATAAAGTTGCAAAATCCACCCAATTTGTGCTATAATCAGTCACCTAAAGGAGCGGACCCTGTCGCAGGGCTCTTTTCTTTACAATGCAAGACAGTTCAGTAGATTGTCAAAAACGTCCCGCCCGGATGACATGCGCATACGGGCGGGACACCTACAGGGAAATTTAACGCTGAGAGTATGCGGGGCCGTCAGGCCGAGTGCGCGGTTCAGCGACAAATTTTGTCCCCAGGGGAATATTAGGGGGAAGGAATTTCTGCCCTGCGCAGCAGGCAGAAATGGGTTCCCCCTAAAGCGTGGCACGCAAGCGACACGCTAAGTTCGGGAGGTGATTTCAGATGATGGGAAGGACGCACCTGACCATCGGCGTCGCAACGACGCTGACGCTGCTCCAGCCGGACACCCTCAGCGGCTGCCTGGCCGCCGTGATGGGAGGGGCGCTGGGCGGCGTTTTGGCGGACATCGATATGCTGGACCAGCACAGCGGCCGGAAGGACGACCAGAACGACCAGCTGATCGCGGTGGGGATGGTAGCGGCGGGGCTGCTGTTCGACTACCTGCTGCAGGGAGGCATCTGCGCCTCGATGCTGGCCCACCGGACCCGGACCGCGGTGGGGGCGGTCATCCTGCTTTATCTCTGGATGCGGGGGGGGTGAAGGCCTCCCACAGGACCTTCACCCACTCGCTGCTGGCGATGTTCCTCTACACCTTTGCCGTCTGGGTCGTCTGCCTCCAGATGCACCGCGCCTTTCTATTTGCCTATGGCTCCCATCTGGCGCTGGACCTGCTCAACAAAAAGCCCATCCCCCTCTTCTACCCGGTCCACTGGTCGGCCTGCCTCAAGCTCTGCTATGCCGACGGCCTGGCCAACCGGGCCCTGCTCTATCTGGGGACGGGCCTGTCGGCGGCCATGCTGCTGGCCTGCGGGGTACGGATCTGGATGTGAGAGGACCTTCTCCATCAAGCCGCCCTGCGGGCATCTTGCCACCTCTCCCGGGTTGCCGTTGCCCAAATTAGCGTCGCGCACGCGGTGCGCTTGCAAATTTGGACGGCTGCCCCTGCGGTTTGTCGAATGAATGGAAGAGTCGGTGTGTCGGCGCTTCGACTTGCTGCAGCCAGAGGAAGCCGTAGGGCGGCAGGGCAGCAGGGCAGCGTCGCCGATGGACGGCCCACAGTAGAGTTGGTGCAGGACGCCCAGCTGGTCGGCCCACATCTGCGGCCTCTGCTTTGCCGTCTGCCCCTATACCCAGAGATACCTCCGGGCGGAGACGGAATAAAAAGAGTATGTTGTTTTGAGCGTCTGCTTTGGCAGGCGCTTTTTTTGCGCCTTTTTGTACCGGAAAAGGGCCGCAAAAGGACGCGCTGTCGGAGCGGGCGGCGGGGAAGGAAGCACGGCCTGCGGGGTGGTGCTGCTGCCGCCGGTGGAAGAAGGAAAGGAGGGAGAAGGATAAACCATTACGCCGGGGCGCCGGTGGTCTGGCAGCCCCAGCCGCGGCAGCGGGCCTTCATGGCCCGCAGCGAGCCCGAGGCTCTCTATGGGGGCGCGGACGGCGGCGGGAAGAGCGACGAGCTGGTGGTGGAGGCGCTGCGGCAGGTGGGGATCCCCCATTACCGGGGGCTGATCCTCCGGAAGACCTACCCCCAGCTGACCGACATCGTGGACAAGAGCATGAACTACTACCGCCGGGCTTTCCCGGGGGCGCAGTACAATGCATCGGCCCATGTCTGGGTCTTCCCCAGCGGAGCGAAGATCTACTTCGGGTCGATGCAGTACACCAAGGACCGGACCAACTACCAGGGCAAGGCTTTCGACTTCATCGGCTTCGACGAGCTGACCCACTTCGAGTGGGAGGAGTACAGCTATATGATGAGCCGCAACCGCCCCACCGGCCCCGGCACCCGGGTCTATATGCGGTCCACCACCAACCCCGGCGGGGTGGGGCACGGCTGGGTCAAGGAGCGGTTCATCACCCCGGCCCCGCCCGGCACCCCCATTCTGGAGGACTACAAGGTCCGTATGCCGGACGGCAGCACCCGCACCTACACCAGGGCAAGGGTGTTCATCCCCTCCAGCGTCTTCGACAACCCGGCTCTGCTGGCCAACGACCCGGACTATCTGGCCAACCTGGCCGCCCTGCCCGAAGCCGAAAAGCAGGCGCTGCTCTACGGCAGTTGGGACAGCTTTTCGGGCCAGGTGTTCACCGAGTGGCGGAACGACCCCGACCGCTACCAGGACCAGCGATGGACCCATGTCGTCGCGCCCTTCCCGATCCCGGCCCATTGGCGGATCTGGCGGGGGTTCGACTTCGGGTATTCGCGGCCCTTCTCGGTGGGGTGGTACGCGGTGGACGAGGAGGGGCGGATCTACCGGATCAAGGAGCTTTACGGTACCACCGGCCGCCCCAACGAGGGGATGCGGCTGGACCCGGTGGAGCAGGCCCGCCGCATCCGTGAGGCCGAGCGGAACGACCCGCTGCTGCGGGGGCGGGTCATCCGGGGGGTGGCCGACCCGGCCATCTTCGACGAGAGCCGGGGGGAGAGCATCGCCGCCATGATGGAGCGGGGCCCGAACTACGTCCACTGGTCGGCGGCCGACAACACCCGCCTGGCCGGGAAGATGCAGTTCCACTACCGCCTGGCCTTCGACGGGGAGGGGCGGCCGATGTTCCAGGTTTTCAACACCTGCCGGCATTTCATCCGGACCATCCCCGCCCTGGTCTACGACGAGAGCAACGTGGAGGACGTGGACACCCGGCAGGAGGATCACATCTACGACGAGTGCCGGTATGTCCTGATGGAGAACCCCATCAGCCCGCCGGCCCGGCCAGCCGCCCCGCCGCCGGCCAACGACCCCCTGGACCTGTTTACAGACAGGAGATCGAAACCCACTTTCTACAGAATATGAGGTGAGAGACATGTACCAAGAGGACATCCTGCAACAGGAGGGGTCCGTCGGCGCCGACCAGGTGGCCGAGGCCGAGCGGATCCTGCAGAAGTACAAGTCCGGCAAGGCCGCCCTGGATCGGCGGATCATCGACAACGAACTGTGGTTCCGGATGGCCCACTGGAAACAGTACAAAAACCGGATGATGGAGTCGAAGCCCCAGCCCTCCAGCGGGTGGCTCTTCAACTCAATCGCCAGCAAGCACGCTGACGCGATGGACAACTACCCCGAGCCCAACGTCCTGCCCCGGGCCGCCGACGACGAGGCCACCGCCCGCACCCTCCTCCAGCATCCTGCCGGTGGTGCTGGAACAGGCCGACTACGAGCAGGTCTACTCGGACAGCTGGTGGCGGAAGCTCAAGCAGGGTACCGGGGTCAAGGGGATCTTCTGGGACCCCGCCGCCCGGGGCGGGCTGGGTGAGATCGCTATCCGGTCGATGAACCTCCTGATGCTCTACTGGGAGCCGGGGATCATGGACATCCAGGACAGCCCCCACTTTTTCAGCCTGAGCCTGGAGGATTCGGACCAGCTGGCCGCCCGCTGGCCCCAGCTGAAAGGGCATACCGGCGGCACCATTGATGCGGCCCGGTACATCCACGACGACAGCATTGACACCACCGACAAGAGCGTGGTGGTGGACTGGTACTACAAAAAGCCGGGCCCCGGCGGCCGGGAGCTGGTCCACTACTGCAAGTTCTGCAACGGCATCCTCCTCTACGCCAGCGAGAACGACCCCCGGCTGGCCCAGCGGGGCTATTACGACCACGGGAAGTATCCCTTCGTCTTCGATGTGCTGTTCCAGGAGGAGGACAGCCCGGTGGGCTTCGGCTACATCGACGTCATGAAGGACTGCCAGACCTCCATCGACCGGATGAACCAGGCCATGGACGAGAACGTCCTGCTGGCCTCCAAGCAGCGGTATGTCCTCAGCGACACCGCCGGGGTCAACGAGGAGGAGCTGGCCGAGCTGAGCCGGGACATCGTCCATGTGACGGGGCGGCTGACCGACGACAGCTTCCACCGGCTCCAGACGGCGGGGCTGCAGTCCTGCTCCATCACCTACCGGAACAGCCGGGTGGACGAGCTGAAGGAGATCAGCGGCAACCGGGACGTCAGCCAGGGCGGCGTCTCGGGCGGGGTGACGGCGGCGTCGGCCATCGCGGCCCTGCAGGAGGCCGGCAGCAAGCTGAGCCGGGATATGCTCAAGAGCGCCTACCGGGCCTTCGCCAAAGAGTGCTACATGGTCATCGACCTGATGCGGCAGTTCTACGACGAGGAGCGGATCTTCCGGATCACCGGGGAGAACGGGCAGAACGTCTTTGTCCAGTTCAGCGGGACGGCCCTCCGGCCGGCGCCGGTCAAGAGCGTGGCCGGCATCGAGCTGGGCAGCCGGGAGCCGGTCTTTGACATCACCATCTCAGCGGCCAAAAAGTCCACCTTCAGCCGGCTGAGCCAGAACGAGACGGCCAAGGAGTGCTACCAGCTGGGTTTCTTCAACCCGGACAATGCCAACGCGGCCCTGGCGGCGCTGGAGATGATGGATTTTGAGGGGATCGAGAAGGTCCGTCAGTGGGTGCAGCAGAATGGAACCCTGGCCAAACAGCTCCAGATGGCCCGGCAGCAGCTGGCCCAGACAGCGCAGTTGGCCCAGCTGGCAAAACGCTCCCGGGAGGTGCCGCGCGCAGCCGGAGCAGTGAGCCGGGCAGGGAAAACGGCGGTGCGCCCCGCCAGGGCGGCAGGCCCCATAGACGCGGCCATGCGGGTCATGAAGAGCAGCGACAGGAGGTAACGAGAAGATGATCAGAGCGACTTACAGCGAGCTGGACGGCCCGGCCGGCGTGACCCGCCGTCTGAGTGTCAACGGACACGCCAACTACGCCCCCGCCGGGCAGGACATCGTCTGCGGCGGAGCCAGCATCCTGATACAGGCGCTGGTCTGCCAGGCGGCCGGGGTCGAGGGAGCCGAGAGTATGGCCTCCGACAGCCCCGACGGCCCCCGGGTGATGGTGACGGCGGCCCCCGGCGTCCAGGGGGAGCGGCTGGCCGGCGGCTTTGAGCTGGCCAAGCTGGGGCTGGCCCTGCTGGCCGAGCGGTACCCCGACAACCTGCGGTTTGCCGACACCAGCCGCCGGGGCGAGCAGGGGATGGTGGACCTGCAGCTCTTTGCGGAAGAGGGGGACGGGGCGGAAAAGCCCGCCCTGAGCCGCGCCCAGGAACGGCAGGCCGTCGCATCGGGGACCATGCAGCCCCGCAGCAGGCGGGCGGCCGCTGGGGAAGAGAGCCTCCCAAAGACGGCCGAAAGACGGCGGAAGAGGAGAAAAAGCCCGCGCCCCCGCCCCGGGAGCCGCTGCTGGGCAAGGGCGAAGTGGGCCGGCTCATCCGGGGGCTGCACCGCCAGTGGGCCCGGGAAGAGGCCGAGATGCGGCAGAGCGACCCCAAGTTCTCCTTCCGGGAGGGGCTGAAAAGCCCCGAGATGCGCCGGATGATGCGGATGCGGGACGCCTACCGCGCCGCCCACTACGACCGGCTGATGGCCGGCACCGCCCGGGCCATTGAGCAGGGGGTGGTGGACCGGGTCCGGGAGCGGGGCGCACGCCCCACCGAGAACGGGGTCCACAGCCGGGGCGCGGCCACCACCGCTCCCGACGTGGGAAAGATGAGCCGAGCCCAGCGGGAGGCCATCGAGCGGGAAGTGCTGCACGGCGCCAAGATCCGGCTCTGACCCGTTTCTGACAGGGTACGCGCCGGCCCCGGGGCCGGTATAAGATAGAAAAAGAAAGGACCATCAGATGAACAAGAACGAAACCTTCCGTTTTGACCTGCAGTTCTTTGCCAACGCAGACAGCCAGCTGCAGAACACCTCCGAGACCAGCAACATGAGCAAGGAGATGAAGACCTTCTATGAGAAGCGTCTCATCGACCAGGCCGAACCCCCGGCTGGTCCACGACCAGTTCGCCGACTTTTACCCCGTGCCGGTGGGCGGCGGCAAGACCATCGAGTTCCGGAAGTACGACAGCCTGCCCAAGGCCACCACCCCCCTGACCGAGGGCGTGACCCCCAACGGCCAGGCCCTGAACGTCACCAGCATCACCAGC
>CAZEIG010000014.1:0-21204 GCA_964511805.1 uncultured Faecalibacterium sp. | reverse complement strand
ATCCGGTCGGCGGGGTTGAAGAAGTGCATCCCGACCAGGGGACGGCTCAGGCCCTTGCCGATCTCGGTGATGGAGAGGGACGAGGTGTTGGAGGCGAAGATGCACTCGGGCTTGCAGATCTTATCCAGGACGGCGAAGGTGTCCTGCTTGACCTTCATGTCCTCGAAGGCGGCCTCGACGATCAGGTCGCAGTCGGCGCAAAGGTCTTCCTTGACGCCCGGGGTGATGGCGGCGCAGATCTCGTCGGCCTTGGCCTTGGTCATCTTGCCCTTGGCGACCAGGCGGTCATAGCCCTTGACGATCTTGGCCTTGCCGTTCTCGGCCCACTCCTGCTTGATGTCGCAGAGGGCGACGATGTTGCCCTCGACCTGTGCAAATGCCTTTGCGATGCCCTGGCCCATAGTGCCAGCGCCGATAACGCCGATTTTCATAGCAATATCTCCTTTTTATCCTTCAAACAAAACTCAGTTGTTGGTAAAGACGGGCTTGGGTTTCGGCTTTTCCTTCGAGAGGAAGCAGGCCATCCCTTCCACCTGGTCGTGCGTCTCGAAGCAGTCGCCGAACAGCTTCTCTTCCACTTCCACGGCCTTCTCGATGGGGAGGGAGATGCCCTCGTTCATTGCCTTCTTGCAGTTGCGGACGGCGATGGGGGCGTTCTTGGCGATCTTGCCAGCCAGCTTGAGGGCGTTCTCCATCAGCTCAGCCTGGGGATAGACCGCGTTGACCAGGCCGATCCGCAGCGCCTCGTCGGCCTTGATGTTGAGGGCCGAGCAGACCATCTGCTTGGCCATGCCCAGGCCCACCAGGCGGGCCAGACGCTGGGTGCCGCCGAAGCCGGGGGTGATGCCCAGGCCCACTTCGGGCTGGCCGAAGACGGCGTTGTCCGAGCAGATCCGGATGTCGCAGCTCATGGCCAGCTCATTGCCGCCGCCCAGCGCGAAGCCGTTGACCGCCGCGATGACGGGGATGGGGAAATTCTCGATCATCAGGAAGATGTCGTTGCCCAGCTTGCCGAAGGCCTCGCCCTCCGCCTTGGTCATGGTGCTCATCGAGCCGATGTCAGCGCCGGCGACAAAGCTCTTGTCCCCCTCGCCGGTCAGAACGATGCAGCGGATGGTGTTCTGGTCCACAGCCTCGAAGGCGGCCTTCAGATCGGCCAGCACCTCGGGGTTGAGGGCGTTCAGCGCCTTGGGACGGTCAATAGTGATGACCTCGACCGCACCCTGCACTTCAGTCTTTACAAAAGCCATAGTTTACAGTTTTTCCTTTCAGCCTATCAAACAGGTGCGCCGCTGGGCGTGGAGCAGTTCCCCGCCCCGGCGGCGCGTATCATCCAAATCGTTTTGTCAGGCCGCGGCGCTCAGCCCATCTCGACAATGGTGGCGCAGCCCATGCCGCCGCCGATGCAGAGGGTGGCCAGGCCCTTCTTGGCGCCGCGGTGCTTCATGGCGTAGAGCAGGGTGACCAGGATGCGGCAGCCGGAAGCGCCGACCGGATGGCCCAGGGCGATGGCACCGCCGTTGACGTTAACCTTGCTCATGTCGAACTCCAGGTCGTGGGCGACAGCCAGAGACTGGGATGCGAAGGCCTCGTTGGCCTCGATTAGGTCCATGTCAGCCACGGTCAGGCCGGCCTTGGCCATGGCCTTGCGGGTGGCGGCCACAGGGCCGACGCCCATGATGGAGGGATCGACGCCGCCCAGTGCGCCGGCGACCCAGGTAGCCATCGGGGTGACGCCCAGCTCCTTGGCCTTCTCCTCGCTCATGACCACCACCGCGGCGGCGCCGTCGTTGATGGCGGAGGCGTTGCCGGCGGTGACCTTGCCATCCTTCTTGAAGGAGGATTTCAGCTTGGCCAGGACTTCGGGGGCGCTCAGACGGGGACCCTCGTCGGTGTCGAAGACGATGTCGCCCTTCTTGTTGTGGATGGTGACGGGAACGATCTCATCCTTGAAGGCGCCGTTCTTGATGGCCTCGGCAGCCTTGACCTGGCTGTTGTAAGCGAACATATCCAGATCCTCGCGGGTCAGGCCCCACTGATCGGCGACGTTCTCGGCAGTGATGCCCATGTGGTAATCGTTGAAGACGTCCCACAGCGCGTCGTTGACCATGGTGTCCACCAGCTCGCTCTTGCCCATGGGGTAGCCCATCCGGTAGCCGTAGCGGCCCTTCATCATGGCGAAGGGGGCCATATCCATGTTCTCGGTGCCGCCTGCGACCACGATGTCAGCGTCGCCGGCCTCGATCATCCGGGCGGCGGTGTTCACGCACTCCAGACCGGAGCCGCAGACCACGTTCAGAGTGACGGCGGGGATCTCAACAGGCAGACCGGCCTTGATGGAAGCCTGGCGTGCGACGTTCTGGCCCTGGCCGGCCTGGATGACGCAGCCCATATACACCTGGTCTACTTGCTCAGGCTTGATGCCGGCGCGGTTGACGGCCTCTTTGATGACGATGGCACCCAGCTCGGCGGCGGGCACAGTGGACAGGGTACCGCCAAACTTGCCAATGGCGGTGCGGCATGCAGACGCGATCACGATCTTTTTCATGTTGTATTGCCTCCTGTGTTGGATGAAGTGTGATGATAAACGACGGATTGCGGACAGGTCGGAAAAATCTTGCCTTCTATCAAAAACCCTGCGGGTGACCCCTCAGGCGCTTTTGCTTTGGGATGGGGCGGCCGCCTTACGGCAGCTTGCCCTCGGCGGCCAGGGCGGCGTATTTCTCCCGCATGGCCTTTTCTACATTGGGCGTAACGAACTTGCTGACGTCGCTGCCATAGCGGGCCGCCTCCTTGACCACAGTGGAGGACAGATAGCCCCACCTGATGCTGGTGGCCAGGAACATGGTCTCAATGCCGGGCATCAGGGCGAGGTTGATCTGGGCGAGCTGGATCTCGTTTTCAAAGTCGGTCACAGCCCGCAGCCCCCGCACCATGACGGTGGCGTGGCGCTTTTTGGCGAAGTCGACGGTCAGTCCGTCGAAACTCTCTACCGTGACGTTGGAGAAACCGGCGCAGCACTCTTTCAGCATGGCCACCCGTTCCTCAATGGTGAAGAGAGGACTTTTGGCGCTGTTGATCAGCACCGCTACGATCAGGTGGTCATTGACCCTGGCCGCCCGCTTGATGATATCCAGATGGCCCCGGGTGACCGGGTCGAACGAGCCGGGGTAAACGGCGATCGCCATGGAAATGCCTCCTTGCGTTTGGGTCTGAAATCTGCCCACTCTCGTCATTTTTCTAACGATACACGGGCCAGGGCGGCGTCCCGCGCCTCCTGACACTCATAGTAAACCACATTGTCAAAAGTTTATCAAGTAGTTTCGGGCATTTTCTTCCCTTTTGCAGCCCAAACAATTCAAAACAATCCCTCATCTTTTTGTGAAGATTGCCAAGAGCGGATCTTGCCGCCCTCTTTTTGCAATTTCCTATTGATTCGCGGCTTCGTTCATGCTATAACCGCCAGTGCCAGGGCGGCCCGCCGGCCGCTTCGGTCCGCCTCTTCACAGACCTTACTTTACCGTCCGAATGTGTTGAAGGGGTGTGCAGAATATGTATTTCCTTTTAATTTTGTGCAAACCCGCCGCCGACTGGCAGCAGAGATAAAGAAGGTAAAAAAGAGAAAACGATCGCCCCCCAACTTCAAAGAAAGCGCCCTGACGGTCCTCTTGACCCGCGGGGCATACCGTGTTATTATTTTAACGTGCGAGGGCGCGCCCCTCTTTTTGCGCTGTTTCAAGGAAAATAAAACGAGGTGCTGTACCATGAATTTTGAGGATCTGATCGCGAAAGTAAGAGCCTGCGGCAAGCAGAAACTGGCTGTCGCCGCTGCCGAGGACGACGCCGTCCTGGAAGCCGTTGACGCGGCCCGCAAACAGGGCATCGCGGACGCCATCCTGGTGGGCGACGAGGCTGCCATCCGCCAGATCGCCGCCGGGCTGAACATCGACCTGACCGGCTATGAGATCATCAACGAGCCCGACAAGGTCAAGGCTTCCCTGACCGCCGTCAAGCTGGTCCACGACGGCGTCGCCAATATGTATATGAAGGGCCTGCTGGACACCAAGACCTTCCTGAAGAGCGTGCTGGACAAGGAAGTGGGCCTGCGCACCGGCAAGACCCTCTCCCATGTGGCCGTCTTTGAGGTCAAGGGGATCCCGCAGCTGCTCTTTCTGACCGATGTAGCCTTTGTCACCTACCCCACCCTCGAGGACAAGGTCCACATCATCGAGAACACCGTCGCCGTGGCCCATGCCTGCGGTGTCGCCTGCCCCAAGGTCGCGCCGCTGGCCGCCGTGGAAGTGGTCAACCCCAAGATGCCCTGCACCGTCGACGCCGACGAGCTGCGGAAGATGAACGAAGAGGGCAAGATCACCGGCTGCGTGGTGGACGGCCCCTTGTCGATGGACATCGCCATCGACCCCGAGGCTGCCCGCCATAAGGGCGCCCAGGACCGCCCGGCCGCCGGCTGCGCCGACATCCTCCTCTTCCCCGACATCCAGGCCGGCAACCTGGTCTACAAGACTCTGGTCCACACGGCCGAGTGCAAGAACGGCTGCATCCTGACCGGCACCCGTGTGCCCGCCATCCTGACCAGCCGCTCCGACTCCTTCCAGACCAAGGTCAACTCCATCGCGCTGGCCGCCGTCGTGGCCGCCGGCCTGCAGGCTGAATAACCCGACAAGGAAGGAGAAGAGATACTATGCCGATCAAAACACTGGTCATCAACCCCGGCTCGACCTCTACCAAGGTGGGCGTCTTTGAAGACGAGACCCTGCTGTTCGAGGAGACCCTCCGCCATCCCACCGAGGAGATCGCCAAATACCCGAGCGTCATCGACCAGAAGGATTTCCGCAAGGAGATCATCCTAGACTTCCTGAAAGAGAAGAACTGCGACCCCAAGAGTTTGGACGTCATCGTCGGCCGCGGCGGCTTGCTCAAGCCCATCCCCGGCGGCACCTACGCCGTCAGCGACGCTTTGCTGTCCGACCTCAAGAAGGGCGTGCAGGGCCAGCACGCTTCCAACCTGGGCGGCATCCTGGCCCGAGAGATCGGGGATAATCTGGACATCCCCAGCTACATCGTCGACCCCGTTGTGGTGGATGAGCTGACCGACAAGGCCCGCCTGTCCGGCATACCGGAACTGCCCCGCCGCTCCATCTTCCACGCCCTGAACCAGAAGGCTGTGGCCCGCCGCTATGCCAAGGAGCATAACACCCGCTACGAGGACCTGAACCTCATTGTCATCCACATGGGCGGCGGCGTCTCGGTGGGCGCCCACAGCCACGGCAAGGTGGTGGACGTCAACAACGTCCTGGACGGCGAGGGCTGCTTCAGCCCCGAGCGGAGCGGCACCGTGCCGGTGGGCGACCTGGTCAAGATGTGCTTCTCCGGCAAGTACACCCAGCAGGAGATCTACAAGAAGATCTGCGGCAACGGCGGCTTCAACGCCTATCTCCACACCAACGACGCCCGGGTGGTGGAAAAGATGGTCAAGGAGGACAATGCCGAAGCCAAGCTGGTGCAGGACGCCTTCTATTACCAGATCGCCAAGGACGCCGGCGCCATGGCCGCGGCGCTCTGCGGCAAGGTGGACCAGATCATCCTGACCGGCGGCATCGCCTACGACCCCTACACCCGCGAGGTGCTGGAAAACTACCTGGGCTTCATCGCCCCCATCACCGTCTACCCCGGCGAGGACGAACTGCTGGCCCTCTGCCAGGGTGCGCTGCGGGTGGTCACCGGCGAGGAGGAAGCCAAAGTATACTGAACCCGTTATCCACAAGCTGATTGCCGAAGCCGCCAGGACGACGTCCGGCGCCACAGCAACAAGCGGTGACGCACTGCCCCGCGCCCTGCCGCCGGGGCAGGAACAAGGAGCAAGCCCATGGATAAGAAACCCCATCTCCACCCCTATCTGTACGGGATGCTGGCCGGCTTCGGGGCCATCGCCCTGAGCATCGCCTTTTTCTTCCTGATCTACCGTTTCGCCGGGCTGCGGCAGGCCGCCGCCACCCTGGCGAACATCCTGATGCCCTTCATCTACGGCGGGGTGATCGCCTATCTGCTCAAGCCCTTCTGCAATCTGGTGGAGGACAAGCTGTCCAGCCATCTGCCCGGCCACATCCAAAAGGCGGCCAGCGGGCTGGCGGTGGCTGCCAGCATCCTCTTCGGCCTGCTGGTGGTCTACGCCCTCTTCCTGATGATCATCCCCCAGCTCATCAACAGCATCCTTACCCTGTCCACCAACTTCCAGTCCCAGCTCGACCGACTGGTGGACTGGGCCATCCTCTTCTTCGACGACAACCCGATGGTCTACGGCTTCCTGAACGAGACCTACGACAACCTCCGGGACAGCTTTCTGGAATGGTTCCGCACCGACGTGATCCCCTCCTTCCGCCAGATCGTCAGCGGGGTGGGTGGCGGCGTCCTGAACGGTGTGACCTTTCTCAAGAACATCCTGGTCGGGGTGATCGCGGCGGTCTACTTCCTCGCCGGCCGCAAGAAGTTCGCCGCCCAGGCCAAGCTCCTCCTCTACAGCCTGGTCAGGCCCCGCTGGGCCGGCCTCATCCTGGAGGAGGTGCGCTACGTCGACCGGACCTTCGGCGGCTTCATCACCGGCAAGATCGTCGACTCGGCCATCATCGGGGTGCTGTGCTATATCGTCTGCATCATCGTCGGGTTCCCCAGCGCGCTGCTGGTCTCGGTCATCATCGGGGTGACCAACGTCATCCCCTTCTTCGGCCCCTTCATCGGGGCGGTGCCGGCCACACTGCTCATCCTCATCGAGGACCCGGTTAAGGCGCTCTGGTTCGTCCTCTTCATCTTCATCCTCCAGCAGCTGGACGGCAACGTCATCGGCCCCAAGATCCTGGGCGACACCACCGGCCTGTCCAGCTTCTGGGTCCTCTTCTCCATCCTGCTCTTCGGCGGGCTGTGGGGCTTTGTGGGGATGATCGTGGGGGTTCCCCTCTTCGCGGTCCTCTACGACCTCATCCGGAAATTTGCCCTCTGGGGCCTGGCCCGGAACGGCCAGAACGAACGGCTGACCGAATACCACGATGCCTTCGGCGACCCGAAGGACCCTGCCCCCGGCCAGCCACCTGCGGGAGAGTAAGCGGCAGATTGCCAAAAATGGAACACGCGCCCCCACTTCCCGAAGGAAATGGGGGCGCTTTTCACGTCCGCTGTATGGAAAAGCAGAAGGGACGCCGCCCGTCCCAACCGGAACCATGCGGCGTCCCTTCCATATATGATCCATATATGAGAAGAAAAAATTCTGGATATCTTTCGATTGTCAGGCCGGCAGATAGGCCCGTTTGAACCGCCGGATGACAACGGCAGCCACCACCACGGCCATGACGGTCACCGAGGTGTTGCTGACCATCATCATGATCCCCACGCTGGCCTCGCCCAGCTCAGTGAAGTTCTGGAGGAACCAGAACACCGGGATCCGGAAGACAAAGACCCGCGACACATTGAGCAGGAGGGTCAGCCGGGTCTTCCCGAGGCCGTACAGCAGGGCCATAACGGCGGCGTTGATCCCCAGCGGCACCGCGCCGAGGGCCTCGTAGCGGTACACCAGCATAATCATTTCCCGGAACGCCGGGTTGCCCGCGTCAAACAGGCCAGCCAGCCAGTTCATCTGCCACAGCTCAAGCCCTGAGATGACGGCGCTGATCACCACGTTGACCGCCAGCACCGACCCGAAGGCTTTGAGGACGCGGTGGTACCGCCCCGCGCCGAAGTTCTGGCTGATGATAGCCGCCGCACCCTCCTGGTAGCCGTTCTGGGGGTTGGTGGTGATGCCGCCCAGGTTGTTCGAGACCCCCATTGCCCCCACCATCAGCGACCCGTAGACGGTACACATGGCGTTGACCACCGTCTTGCCAAAGGCAAAGAAAGCCTTTTCCGCGATGACCGGCACCGAGTTTTGGACCATCGGACCCACCACATCCCGCCGGGCGGTGACGGCCTGGGGCGAGAAGGCGAAGGCGCTCTCGCCGTGGATGCTGTTCTTCCAGGCAAAGCAGAAGAGGAGGAGCTGGGACACCAGTGAGGCCACCGCGATCATCACCAGCCCGCTGTCCAGGACGTAGACAAAGAGGGCGGTCAAGGAGAGCTTGGAGAGGATGACCATCAGGTTCAGCCGGAAGATCCGGTCGGCGTTCCCCCGGGCCCGCTCGACCGCGATGTAGACGTTGTTGAGGAAGGTGATCACCATCACAAAGAGCTGCACCACAAAGTACTGGGTCCCCACCTCGATCAGGTTGTCCGGCGTACCGGCCAGCCGGAGGAATGAGCCGGTAAAAGGCAAAATCAGCGCCAAGATGGCCACCCCAACCACCAGGCAGAGGGCGTACAGACTGCTGATCCGCCGCCGCACCATGCCCAGATCCCCCTCGCCGTAGGCGCGGCTGATCTGGATGCCGGCGCCGACGGCCAGGCCGCCGCCCACCGCCGACAGGATTGACTGCAGCTGGGCCAGGTAGGCCACCGCCGAAACCGATTCCTCGCTGATATGGGACGCCATCATGGTGTCCAGGATGGTGAACGCCTGGCTCAGCAGCTGGTAGAGGGCCAGCGGGGTGCCGATCTTGAGGATGACCTTCCACATCGGGCCGTTGAGGCTTTCTTCCAGAAAGCGCTCGTCTTTTTGGTTCAGCTTTGCTTTGAGTTCCATGAATGCTGTTCTCCTTTCTCCACCATGCTCTCGTTCGGATGGGCTCAGTATAGAACAGTTCCGTTTGTTTTTCTACCGATTTCGGGGCATCTATCCCATAAAATACAGAAAAATCAACACTGCCAGCCGCAGGTTTCAGCAGTTCTGCCGGCGGTAGTCCCGAGGGGTACAGCCGTACTGCTTTTTGAAGGCATCCTTGAAGTAGTTCCCGTTGGAAAAGCCGTTCTGCAAAGCGACCGCTGTGATGGAATCCTCCGTCGCCAACAGGGCCTGGGCCGCGTTTCGCAGCCGGATGAAGGTAAGGTACTCATGCACCCCGAACCCCGCCGCCTCCCGGAATTTCCGGCTGAGGTAGTTGGGGCTGAAACCGGCGGCGGCCGCGATGTCGGCCGTCGTGATCGGCTCGGCGTAGTGCTCGGTGATGAAGCGGGCGGCCCGGACGATCTCATGATCGGTCGTGCGGATGGCGGCCGGCGGGTGCAGGACGCTGCAGACCCTGCCGCACAGCAGCAGCAGCTCCTGCAGCATCGCCTGGAGCATGGAGGCGGTGTACCCGTCCGCCAGGGCGTCCTCCTGGATCATCCGCTTCAGCACCGCATCGATCTTCGCTTGGTCGGGGTCCGGCGTCTGGAGGAGCTGCACCTTCCCGAAGAAGTCCCCCTGCCCCGGCATCACCCGGCGCACCGCGGGGTTGATGTCCTCGTCCCGGAAAAAGACCGTCCCCCGCCGGCAGGGGCCGAAGTGGTACCGCATATAGTGGAAGGCCTGGGGCGGGATCAGCGCAAAATCTCCCGTGTGGAGGTCGTAGATCTCGTGTTCCGCCATAACGCGGCAGGCGCCGGTCTCCACATAAAACAGCTCATAGTAGGGGTGCCAGTGGTGGGTCGTCATATCGTCCCCGGCGGTCCGCAGCCGGCTTTCCGCATACACCCTGTCGATTTTCCGTTCAGTCGCCCGCATCGCCGATTCTCCCTTTCCTGTTTTCTTCTATCCATTGTAGAGGATGCGGCGGAAAAATGCAATCCGTCTACCCAAAAAGAAATCCCCCGGCACAGCCGGGGGACGCAGAGCAAAGGGACGGCCCGTCTGCCGGGGGAGACGCCTGCTTTATTTTCCGCGATGTCTTGCCTTTTTCTTTTCCTGACGCAGGGCGTACCGGCGTTCCTTTTCCTGTTCCCGTTCCTGGCGGCTGCGGGCCCGGCGCTCTGTTTTCTGCTGTTCCCTCTGGAGCTGAAGCGCCTGCTGCGCCTTTGTACCCACGCCGCGGGTCTGAAGCTGGCTGCCGATTTCCCGCTGCACCCGTTTGGGGTTTCGCCGCCGCTCTTCCTCGCGCTCCGCCTCGACGGGCGGGCTGAAAGGAAGACGGTCCCACTGTTTCAGCACAAACTCATATACCTGGTAATCCTTCGGCTCTTCACCAAACGTGACCTTGCAAACTTCAAGACCATCGGCCGAAAGGCACTGGCAGACCCCCACCCAAAAGGGCGACTCGAAAAACACTGTCAGGGAACAACTGTTTTTTTGCATGGCAAACACTCCTCGTTCTTCGATGAAGGACGGACGACCGAGGAGGAGGGTTACTGACAGTGGAGAACTGTGCCCGGACTACCAGCCGGGGCTGTGTTTTTTCCTTCACACTTATTTTATTTGCCTCTATTATGGCCGACCAGCCCGCCCGATGCAACCTTTTTCACCCCAACAGAGAAAAACAAAAAAGCCGAAGGAAAAAGCCTCCGGCTTTGGGGGATCATGTAGAAGCGTCGTTTACCGCATGGGGAAGAGCAGAACCGCGCCGACGGTCAGAGCCAGCAGGCGGATGAAGTACTGGGGGATGGTGAACTTCCAGAACTCGGTGATCTTGTAGTTGCCTGCACCCATGATCATGGCCGGCATGCCGTCGATGGGCAGGAAGTGTCCGCACCAGCCCGAGATGAGGATGGCGGTGGCCGCAGCCGTGGGGTCAAGGCCAAGGTTGACGCAGGTGGCGATGGCCATCGGGGCAAAGACGTAGACGGTGCCGATGGTGGAGCCGGTCAGGGTGGCCAGGACGCTGGTCAGGATGCAGAAGACGAAGATCAGGATGAAGGGGTTGACGTTGTCGCCCAGCATACCGACAACGGTCTCGCCGACCAGGTTGGTCAGGCCGGTGTTGCCCAGGGCGTCAGCGATGCCGATGACGCCGGCGGACATCAGGATGATGGGGGCGCTGATGGCGTTGCGGATCTCGTTGAAGTCCATGATGCCGAAGATCAGCAGGCCGGCGACGGCCAGGCCGGTGATGGCGTAGCCCGCGTCACCGATGACACTCTGGAGGATCATGCCGACAACGGCGACCACAAAGCAGATGTAGGTGATAAGCTCCTTCTGTTTGGAGAGGGTGAGTTCCATGTTGTCGGCGGCAGTCTCCTGCGCCTCGGCGATGGGATGGTCGGGCATGATCTTATAGGCGATCAGGCACCAGAGCAGGAAACCCAGGGACAAAGCCAGGTTAACGAAGGAGAACTTGATCAGGTTCACATCCGACGAGGCGCCCGCGCTCTGCAGGACCGCGATGACTATGCCGTACTGCAGCGCGGTGTTGAAGGGCAGCAGCGGGTGGTTGGCCGCAAAGCCGGCGGGCATCAGCACCTTGGACGGGGGCAGGCTTTTGCTGTAGGGCAGGTTGGACAGCAGGCCGATGACCAGGACGTAGTAGGCGGTGGAGCCGGTGCCGAACAGGCTGCACCCCAGCATAACGATGAGGATCAGCAGGACGTAGGCCAGAAAGCCGCCCTTGCTGGCCATCTTGAAGATGGCATCCTTGAACTTGACGATGAAGCTGGTCTTCTGCAGTGCCGCGATGATCGCCATGAAGGACGCCAGCATCACGATGGTGGAGTTAGAGAAGCCGCCGAAGGCCGTCTTGATGTCGGTCACCCCAAATACGACCAACAACAGCAACGCCAGCAGGGGCGGCGCGCCGAAGGGCAGCTTGTCCAGCATGATCAGGATGATCATGAAGACGGTAACAGCCAGAGCAATTATCATTGGTGTTGTCATGTGGATTTTTGCCTCCTTTTTTCAAACCCTCGTTTCCGCGTGTGCATTTCAGCAGACTGCACAGTTCGGTTTGATCTTGTGTCTAAATTATAGCCGAAAATGCCCTCTCCCCTCAATCGGGGCGGCAGTAAGATTCGTTTCAAACAACAACAAATTTAAAATTTATTCAAAATTTTACGTCTTATTCTGCTTCTTTTTGCAACACATCGTCCTTCTTCCCTTCTTTTCACGTTCCATCCCACAACACATCCAGGCAGCAACGCAAAAAAGTCCCGTCCGGACGACATGCGCGTACGGGCGGGACACCGACAGGGAAATTTGACGCTGAAAGTGCGCGAGACCTGCAAGTTAAAGCGCGGCGCAAAAGCGACACGCCAAGGGCGGAGCTCATGCCAGGCTCCGCCCCAAACAAAAGGAGACTTATGCTTTTTTGCGGCCGTTCGCCATCCGGATGGCGTAGTCGATGGCGTTGACCAGACTCAGCTCGTTGCTGGTCCCCTTGCCCGCCAGGGCAAAGCCGGTGCCGTGGTCGACGCTGGTCCGGATGATGGGCAGGCCGAGGGTGACGTTGACCCCCTCGACAGCCTTCCAGGCCTGCTTTTCACGGTCATAGACAAAGCCGACCGTCTTGAGAGGGATGTGGCCCTGGTCGTGGTACATGCAAACCACGATGTCGTACCAGCCGCCCAGCGCCTCGCTGAAGACGCTGTCCGGCGGGCAGGGACCGATGGCGTTGATTCCCTCGGCCCTGGCAGCCTCGATGGCCGGTTTGATCTCCTCGATCTCCTCGGTGCCGAACAGGCCGTTCTCGCCGCAGTGGGGATTCAGGCCGGCCACGGCCACCCGGGGCGCATCGATCCCCATGTCCTTGCAGGCCTGGTTGGCGATCTCGATGACCTCGAGGACACGGGCCTTCCTGACCCGGTCGCAGGCCTCCCGCAGGGAGCAGTGGGTGGAGACATGAACCACCCGCAGGTCATGGTGGGCCAGCATCATGGTGTACTTTTTGGTGTGGGTGTAGGTGGCGTAGATCTCGGTGTGGCCATCAAAGTGGGTATAGCCGTCCGAGTTGGCGCCGCCGGCGGCCTCCAGGGCCTTGTTCATGGCCTCTTTGTTGAGGGCGTTGGTGCAGGTAGCGTCCACCTCCCCCGCCATGGCCAGCTCGATCACCTTTTTGACGCACTGGAAGGCGGCGTTGCCGCCCTCGATGCTGACCTGGCCCAGCGGGAAGCTGGCCACGTCGGGGATCAGCTCCATATGGAGCACGTCGACGGTGCCGGGGGTGAAGAGGGCGTCGGCGACCCTCTCACAGCGGTGGATCTGGATGTCGGGCCGGCCCACAAAGCCTTTGGCCTGCTCCAGCATCTTCGCGTCTCCCACCACGATGGGGCGGCAGCGGTCGTAGAGATCGGCATGGGCCAGGGCCTTGATGGTAATCTCAGGGCCGTTGCCCGCCGGGTCGCCCATGGTGATGCCAACAATGGGTTTGTTCATATGCTTTTCTCCTCAAAATCACAGGATAAGTCTGCCCGAACCGCACGGCCCGAGCAGACGGAAATCGATCAGTTCATGCCCTTATCGGCATTTTCTTTCAGGACCTTGTGCAGAGCTTCGATGCCCTCCTCGGGGACCTGGTTGAAAGGGGCGCGGCACTTACCCACATTGTAACCCAGCATGGCGACGGCAGTCTTGACGATGGTGTTGGGGTTGCCGTACTTGAAGCAGGCGCGGAAGGAGGCGATGCTGGCGTTGGCCGCCTTGGCCTCCTCGATCTTCCCTTCCATGAACAGGTTGTAGATGGAGGCCATGGTGTGGGGGTAGACGTTGGCGCAGCCCGCGATGCCGCCGGTGCCGCCGGCCAGCAGGTTCCAGACGATGAGCTGGTCGTTGCCCGACAGGGTGGAGAAGGTACCGTTCTTCTTGGTCTTGCCTGCATCGATGTAAGCGAGGATGTTGGTGAAGTTGCCGGAAGAATCCTTGGCGCCCACGATGTTGTCGATCTGGGCCAGCTTGGCCACGGTGGCGGAGGCCAGGGCGTTGCCGGTGCGGGCCGGGATGTTGTAGAGGACGATGGGCATATCCACCGCCTCGGCCACGGCCTTGTAGTGCTCGTACAGCTCGTTCTGGCTGGCGGCGGCAAAGCTGGGGGTGATGATGGAGAGGACGTCGGCGCCCAGCTCCATAGCCATTTTGCTCTGCTCGATGGTCTCCTTGGTGGAGATGCAGCCGGTGCCCGCGTAGACCGGCACCCGGCCGTTGGTCTCCTCGATGACGGTGCGCAGAACCAGCTCCTTCTCCTTGCCGTTGAGGATATAGCCCTCGCCGTTGGTGCTGAAGCAGAAGATGGCGTGGACGCCGCCTTCGATCTGGCGGTTGACCTGGGCCCGCAGCTCGGCCACGTTGATGGATTCGTCATCGTTCATCGGGGTGATGATCGGGGGGATGATGCCTTTGATTTCAACAGCCTTCATGGTAGTTCTCCTTTGCTCTTGCATCCTATTGCAGGTAGCGCAGCAGTGCTGCGGCAAACCATCAAATCCGTTCAGACCGGACGACATACGCGTACGGTCTGAACGCCGACAGGGAAATTTTCTGGCGAGAGTGTGCGAGGCCAAAGTCCGAGTGCGCGGTTCGCCGGAAAATTTTGTCTAAAAGGGGGATACACCAGGGGGGAAGGATTTCTGACCTGCGAATGCAGGCAGAAATGGGGCCCCCTGGATGCGCCAGCGTCACATCACTTCGAGATACAGCTTGCGGGCGTCGTCGGGGGTGACGGAGCGCATATTGTTCACCAGCAGCCGTTGCACCTGCATACCGGCCTCCACAAGGCCGTCCAGGTCCTCGGCGGGGACGCCGAACTCCTTCAGGCTGGTGGGGATGTCCAGATGCTTGACGATCTGTTCCAGACGGGCAATCATCCAGGCGGCCTTCTCCTCGACGGTGGTGCAGGTCTTTTCGCCGTGGCAGCAGCGGTCGTAGGCGACGGCCAGCCTCTCCTTGACGGCGGGGTGTTCGCTGTTGAACCGCATGACCGGCGCCAGCAGGATGGCGTTGGAAACGCCGTGGGCAATGTGGTACTTGCCGCCCAGAGGGTAGCTCAGGGCGTGGACGGCGGTGGTGCCGGAAGCAGTGATGGCCAGGCCGCCGTAGTAGGCGGCGATCTGCATCCGGTTCTTCTCCTCCATAGCGTCGGGGCTGTCGCAGGCGGCCTCGATGTTGTTGAGGATCAGGTCCAGCCCCTCGAGGGCGTAGAGATCGCTGAAGGGGTTGGCCTTGTTGCTGGTGAGGCACTCAATGCAGTGGGCCAGGGCATCGACGCCGGTGGCCGCCGCGATCTTCCGGGGCAGGTTCTTGATCATCCGGGCGTCCAGGATGACGTAGTCGGCGATCATGTGCTCGTTGACGATACCCGCCTTCAGCTCCTTTTCAGGGACGGCCACGATGGCGTTGGGGGTAACCTCGGCACCGGTACCGGCGGTGGTGGGGATCAGGACGATGGGGACGCACTTCTGAGCCATGCCGGGGTTGTCCAGCAACTCCTTGACACCGTAGTCGTCGGTGCCAGGACCGACGCCAGCTTGGCGGCGTCCATGACGCTGCCGCCGCCGCAGGCCACGATCAGGTCGGCGCCGCTGTGCTTAAACTCGTCCACCAGCTTCTGGACGGCCATGTAGCTGGGCTCGGCAGGCAGCTCGTCCAGCACATAATAGTCAGCGCCGGCGGCCTTGACGGCCTCCTCGGGCAGGGCGAAGAGGCCCGCCCCCTCGATCCCCTTGTCGGTGAACATAGCCACCTTCTTGGCGCCCCGTGCCCTGATGATGGCGGTGACGTTGTCCATGGCGTTCTCGCCGCCATAGACGGCGTGGGGCATTTTCAGATTATATTGGGTCAGCACAAAAACATTACCTCCTTATGCGATGCTTACTTTGTGCCCTGGGCGGCGGTGGGGTTGTAGAGACCGACCCGCTCCCGCTTTGCGCCCAGGACGTCCTCCTCGTGGAAGCGGACGTATTTGATCCCCTGCCGGGTGCGGGCGGCATAGGCCAGATGCAGCGTACCGTCTTTGCCCTGCATGAGATAGGGGTATTCGTATTGTTTGTTGTTCGTCCGGTTCTCGTCGCCCATGTAGCCTTCGCCCCGCTCCATCCAGCGGATGATGGGGAAGGTGAGGCCGCCATCCTCGCTCAGGGCCACCGCCACCGGGCAGCGCAGGCCGGGCCAGGCCGCCTTGCCGGGGTAGGGGTCCGGGGTGCAGGTGGGGTTATAGGCGATGGCCACCCGGCCGCTGTCCAGCTTGATGGCGCTGATGCTGGAGTTGTTGTTGGGCAGCGGGGTGGGCCTGGGTGCGGACCAGGTGTCGCCCCACTCGCTGCGGTGGATGCGGTAGGCCTCACGGTTCCGCATGAAGGCCACCAGGTGGCCCGGCTCCAGCTCGACCACGTTGGCGTGGACGTGGCCGTTGCTCTTGGGCATCATAACCATCCTCCAGCTCTTCCCCTCGTCGTCCGAGATACGGAAGGCAGTGGGGTCCCCCGACAGCCCATCGACCGAGTCGGTGCAGATCCAGTTGGAGAAGATCCACCGACCATTGCTCAGCACCTGGATGGGCTGGCGGCAGAAGGTGCCCTCTTCGGGGAAGACCGTCTCGTAGGGGCCCCAGGTGCGGCCGCCGTCAAAGCTCTTCTGGCAGCGGACTACCGAGGTGAACTGCATATTGTCCTTGCCGGGTACCCGATCCAGCTGGGCGGTGTACATGGCCCAGACCGCGCCGTCGGGGCCGTAGAAGAGGGAGGGGTTCTGCTCGCTGCGGGTGGGGTCGCCCGAGATGTCCACCGGCGGCAGCCAGGCGGGGGCGTCCTTGGGCAGGAGGGAGCAGATGATGTGGATGTCGGCGCTCCCCTCGTAGGTGCCGGCGAACCAGCAGCAGAGCAGGCCGCCGTCGGGCAACTCCACCATGGCGGGGGCGTGGGCCGTGGGGTAGCCGCCGGTGGGCAGCAGGGCTTCCACCGTCCCCATCTCGCCGTTCCCGTAGAGCGTGCCGTCCCAGGTCAGGCCCGGCAGTTTCGGATAGGTCATTTCCATCGTCCTTTCTTTTTATCGTTTCAGCAAACGCTGGCGTTTTCTTCTGCTTCGGGGCCGCCGGCCTGTGCGGCCAGCTTGGCGGCCAGGCCGGTGAGAAGGCTGACCGTCCCAAAACCGCCCGACTTGGCGATGACGTGGCGGGTGCAGCCGTCGTAGGTAAAGCGGGCCAGCACGACCCCCTTTTCCAGTTCACAGACCGGCTCCAGCTCCCGGACGCCGGCGCAATTCATGGCCTGCAGCAGGGTGTCCCCGCCAGTCAGCAGCAGGGTGCCCAGCGCCTGGCTGTGGAAGATGCCGGCCACCAGATCCCCCAAACCGGACGCGATCCGCACACGCATATCCGCCAGACTGCAGCCCAGCGCGGCGGCGTAGTCGGCGGTGGGCCGGTTGCCGCCGGCGTCGTTGCTGTCGATGATGCAGCAGGGGTTCGACTGCAGCATGGTCTCGACCTGGCCGAGGGCGGCCTTCCCCTCCCCGCTCTTCCAGTAGCCGGGCTCCAGTTTCTGGCGGGGCGCCAGCCGCATCCGGGCAAAGCCGGCCTGTTCGGCGGTGTCCAGTTGAGCCAGGGTGATGGGGTTGACGCTGCCGCAGACCACCAGCAGCCGGGGGTCCAGCCGGGGCAGGGGCGGCCGCTCGGTCCGGCCCAGGCCCAGCAGGCCTGGCAGCACCCCGCGCTGATCCGGAGCATCCCGGCCGCGGCCAGGGTCCGGCCCGCCGTCTCCAGGTCGGCCACTGTCCCGGCGTCGTAGACCCAGATGCCCGGCGCGTCCGGGGCCGGCCCAGCCGCCGGCAGGCTGTGGACCGGCAGGCTGCTCTGGGCGGCGATCAGGTCGGTCACCCGGGAGTGGTGCACCGGCTCGAAGGGGTCAACGCCGAAGACGCTCTCAGCCACCGGTTTTTCATCAATGTAGTGGACGCCGTCCCTGGTGCAGCGGCCTGTCTGGGGGTAGGCCGGCAGGAAGGGCAGGGCCTCTTCCCCGCTGGCCCGCAACAGGGCATCCAGCTCGGCCCCGATGTTTCCCCGCAGGGCCGAGTCGGTCTTTTTGTAGATGTGCGGCACCTTCTGGCCGACGGCCCGGCGCACGATATTCCCCACGATGCCGGCGGCCTGGGCGGGCGGCAGGTGCCGGGTCTCCGCGTCGATCACAAGCACTTCGGCCCCGTCCGCGTCGGCGGGCGAAAAGGCCGGATCGGTCACCACCCGGGTGCGGGCGCCGCAGCTGGCCAGCTGGACGCCGGTGTCCAGCGCACCGGTGAAATCGTCTGCAACGATCAGTAGTGTGATCATCCTTCACCTCCATAAATGTAGGTCCGGGACACCCTGCCGCCACTTCGGTGCGCGGGGTTCCGTTTGTGATTTTAGATTACCACGTTTTGGCTCCTGCGGCAATCTGCCCGGCCGAAAATTCGTTTTATTATGAAACGCACGTCAGGCTTTTTCACAAAATCCATTCATGCAAATGTTTCTAATTTAAACGTTTCGTTTCCGCTTCGCCTTTCTTTTTCGTCTCAAAATGCTACAATAATATCGTCGGATGTGTACAAGAGGAAAGGAAGTTTCACTATGGAAGAAAAGCTCACCCATATCCTGGGCATCGCCCCCTATGAAGGGATGCAGACCGCTATGGAGCGGGCCGCGGAGGAATACCCCGGCGTCCGGCTCGACGCCTACACCGGCGACCTGGACGAGGGCGCCGCCATCGTCCGCAACTGCCAGCTTGAAAACTACGACGTCATCATCTCCCGCGGGGGCACAGCCGACCGCATCCGGGAGGTGACCGACCTGCCAGTGATCTCGATCCAGCTGTCGGTCTACGACGTGCTGCGGGCCATCAAGATGGCCGAAAACTATTCCAACCTCTACGCCATCGTCGGCTTCCCCAGCATCACCGAGCCGGCCCACACCCTCTGTGACCTGCTGCGGCTGGACATAGACATCATCACCATCCACAGCATGGACGAGACCAACCGCGCCCTTGACCGCCTGAGGGAGGGCGGCTATAAGATGGTGGTCAGCGACATGGTCACCCACACCCTGGCCCGGCAGAAGGGGTTCGACGCCTTCCTCATCACCTCAGGGGTCGAAAGCCTCCACGAGGCCTTCAGCCAGGCCATCCAGGTCAGCGACCGCTTCCGCCAGATGCGCCGCCAGAACCAGCTGCTGGAAGGGATTGCCCGGACCCGCAGCGGCAACACCATCGTGCTGGACACCGCCGGCCGGCTCGCCTACGCCACCCGGGAAAAGCCCGGTGAAAACCTGCTGGCCCTGCTGCAAAGCAAGATCCCCGACATCCCGGCGGCCTCCCTCCTCCGCTTCTTCCACAGCGAGCGGGGAGAGTTCACCCGGGTGACTGCCCACCGGCTGCGGGCCGGCTGGGACCAGTATTACAGCTTCCACTGCCAGCAGTCCCAGATCCCCCTCCGCTCCAGCAAGAACGGCCTCCGCTTCTTCGACGAGGCCGAGGCCGCCCAGCAGTTCATGCACAGCTTTTACAGCATCAGCGGCGCGATGGGGATGCTGGAAGAGCAGGTCAACGCCATCGCCCCCACCCGCCAGCCGGTGATAATCCTGGGGGAGGTGGGCACCGGTAAGGAGCAGATCGCCCGGACCCTCTACCTCCGCAGCCCTCGGGTCAACAGTCCCCTTGTGGTGGTGGACTGCAGCCTGATGAACGACAAAAACTGGGAGTACCTCTTCAACCACTACAGTTCCCCCCTCAATGAGGGCAGCTGCACCGTCTATTTCCAGAACCTGGAGCAGATGGCCCGGCCCTATCAGCAGGAGCTGCTGGCCGTCGCCGCCGAGACCAACCTTCCCCGCCGGGTACGGCTCCTCTTTTCGGCCGCCTGCACCGACGGCGCCCCCCTGCCCGAGCCGGTCCAGACCCTCCGCAGCCGTCGGGACGAACTGCCCTCCCTGGCCAGCCTCTACCTCAGCAGCCTGAACGCCGAGCTGGGCAAGCAGATCATCGGCTTTGACCCCCAGGCCACCGAACAGCTTCTCCACTATGAGTGGCCCAACAACTACACCCAGTTCAAGCAGGTGCTGCAGGAGCTGGCCACCCTGACCGACTCGGCCTATATCCGGGGCAGCGTGGTGGCCGAGGTGCTGGCCCGGGAGCGCCGCTCCTACCACGCCGACGCCGTCCCGCCCGTCGCTGCCGGCGCCGTCCCTGCCGGCAGCCTGGACGAGGTCATCCACAGCGCCATCCGCCAGGCACTGGAAGCCACCGGCGGCAACCAGACCGCCGCCGCCATGCGGCTGGGCATCAGCCGCACCACTCTCTGGCGGTATCTTAACCCCAAGGAGAACGGGAAGGCAGGCAAGGCGAAAGAGAACAGCTGACCGCCAACACCAAAAGAAAAGAGGAGGAGGCAGCGTTTGACACTGTGACAATACAGTTTTATAGGCAGCGCCTCTGCCGTCCCCGGACAGAAAGAGGCAAAACATCCAAAAATGCAAGGTGGTTTTGTTTGTTATGAAAGCCAAGGTCTATTTCAGCAGGGAGATCTTCAGCAGGGAGATCACCCCTGAAAAGGTCGTCGAGCTGTCCGGCAAAGTCGCCGTCAAGGTACACTTGGGCGGCAAGACCGACAGCTGCTTCGAGACCTGGAAGCAGCACGCCGACAGCAACGCCTTCCCTGAGGCGATGGCTGACGCCGCCATGAGCGTGGTGGAGTACTTTGCCGGGAAGATCGCCTTTGTCAACGTCATGAAGAACCTCTCGGTTGACTGCGACTGCTGCGCCGTGGCGGAGGACCCCTGCATGAAGGACATCGGCAGCCTCTCCTCCCTCGACCCAGTGGCCATCGATCAGGCCTGCATCGACCTGGTGATGCCCTCGGACGACTCCGGCAAGGAGCACTTCATGGAGCGGGTCAACAGCCGCAACGGCATCCACACCATTGAAGCTGCCGCCGCCCTGGCTTACGGTACCCGCGACTACGAGCTGATTGAGCTCTAAGCCCGCCGGGCTACGCCCCCGCAGCGCGCCGCATCCAACACCATACACAAAAGACCGGCCCCTGCCGTGAAAAGCAGGGGCCGGTCTTGTTCTGTCTTATGCGTCTATTTTACACTGTCCGGGACACGGGGTGGATTGGGTCCACCCTAGAAGGCGTCAGCCTTCCTTAGTACATCCCAGCGTCGCCGCCAGCGGGTGCGGCGGGAGCGGGGGGCTCGGGCAGGTCGGCCACCAGGCTCTCGGTGGTCAGGACCATCTCGGCCACGGATGCGGCGTTCTCCAGAGCGGAACGGGTGACCTTGGTCGGGTCGACGATGCCGGCGGCGATCATGTCGTCTACATAGACTTCCTTCTGGGCGTCAAAGCCGAAGTTGGGCTTGCCGGTGGAGATAATCTTGTCGATGATGACGCTGCCCTCCAGGCCGGCGTTCTCGG
>CAZEIG010000013.1:0-22001 GCA_964511805.1 uncultured Faecalibacterium sp. | reverse complement strand
AGAAAAGCGCCTGCTTTCGCAGACGCTTTGTGAAGGTTTTGTGGAAAATTGTGGGAGTGTATATTGGCCATCTCAGTCACAGTCTCCCTTGCGGGGTCCTGTGCCGGCTCTTCCGGGTTGCCGTTGCCCCTGCTCTGCTTCGGCTGTTTCTGCCGCAGGCAGCGCCTCAGCTCCACAGCCAGAGGGAGGCAAGATAAGTACGTGCTCTAAGGTACAGGTACGTCATATGGGCAAAGTTTTGTCACAGCAACTGGGCGGGCGTTTTACCGCGTTTGTGTCATTGGCAAACTTGTCACCCTCTCCCCTCGCCGCATTTCCAGACGCCCCAGGCAATCAGGTAGTTGGCGCCCAGGATGACCACCATCCAGAGGCAGGAGACCCAGATGGGCTGTTCGTAGACATAGAGGAAGGGGTAAGGCCCCTTGTAGAGGCGGGCGATGTTGGCCGTCAGGACAACGCTGCCATAGAGGAGGGTGGGGATCATGGCGCACTTGACGGTGCTGCGGGGCAGCGCGGGGGCGCGCTCCAGCAGGGTGAAGGAGAAGAAGGCTACCACCGGGTTGATGAAGTGGTTGTAGAGCATCGAGCTGGTCAGCAGCATGACATAGTGGCCGTCGGGGCCGTACATCGGCGCCAGCACAAAGACCACCGTCAGGAAAGTCAGCATCAGGCAGCTTGTCACCACGAACTTCAGGGTCCGGACGGAGCGGGGCATCTCCCGGCCCGTGACCAGCGCCACAAGCTGGCAGGCCGCCACCACCAGGCAGACCGCCATGGCGAAGAGGTTGGACAGCTCGGTATAAAAGATGAACATCTGCTCATGTACCCCGCTCCAGCTCAGTGGGATGGCCCTCAGCTCCATCAGGAAGATGGCGAGGTTTGCCAGGATCGACAATATCTTTTGCAGCGGGCTTGTTTTCACCGCGTTTCCCCCTTGTGCATTGCAAAAAGGCGGGTGGGTCTCCCCTCCCGCCCGGATACAGTTTTATTTGGCAGTGTTGATGAAGTGGCGGTTGTCCACCAGGTACTTAATGCCCGAGACGGCCGTCACGGCGGCCACCAGCCAGCAGAGCACCGTGCCGATCAGCCAGACTGCCATGACGTCGGTCGGGCCGGCCAGCGCCGCCGCAAAATAGTAGAAGATGATGCTCAGCATCTGGAGGACGGTCTTGACCTTCCCCCACATATTGGCGGCAATGACCTTGCCGTCCTTGGCGCTGGCCGCCACCATCCGCAGGCCGGACACCGCGAACTCCCGCGCCAGGATGATGGCCAGCACCACCGGCGAACAGACGCCGTCCCGCATCATGTAAAGGAAGGCGACGGTGGTCAGCAGCTTGTCGGCCAGCGGGTCGGCAAATTTGCCGAAGTCGGTGACCATCTCCCACTTGCGGGCCAGGTAGCCGTCCAGAAAGTCGGTAAAGCTGGCTAGCGCAAAGACGATCCCCGCCGCCAGGTACCAGACGGCCTGATAATCCGCCGTGTTGTACCGGGTCAGGGAGACAAACACCATAAACACCGGCACCAGCAGGATGCGGGCCAGGGTCAGTTTGTTGGGCAAGTTCATCGGTCGTTCCTCCTGTTTCGATACCCGCCGGACGATTTCGTCAGATTTCTCCGCCGGGTATTTCCTTACAGCTTAGTTGATTCTATGCGCCGCGCCCCGCGCAAAGGTCAGTCCACCACCCGGCCGTAGAGGTCGTAGAGGTCGCTCTCTTCGACGCGGACGTTGTAGAACTGACCGGGGTAAAGGGGTTCCTCGCTGGCGACGCAGACCGCCCCGTCGATCTCGGGGGCGTCGGCCGCGGTCCGGCAGAGGTAGAGTCCGTTTTCGTCGTCCAGCCCGTCGCAGAGGACCCGGAGGGTCTGGCCCACCTTATCGGCCTGCTTCCAGGCCATGATGCCGGTCTGGATCTCCATGACGATCCCGGCCCGGCGGTCCTTGGTCTCCTGGTCCAGCTGGCCCTCCATCGCGGCGGCTTTTGTGTTCTCCTCCGCAGAGTAGGCAAAGCAGCCCAGACGGTCGAACTCCACCTCTTTGACGAAGCCGCAGAGTTCCTCAAACTGGGCCTCGGTCTCGCCGGGGAAGCCCGCGATCAGAGTGGTGCGGAGGGTCAGCCCCGGGATGGCCGCCCGCAGCCGCCCGATCACCTCCAGCAGCTCGGCTTTGGTGGAGCGGC
The DNA here is from genome assembly GCA_964511805.1 of uncultured Faecalibacterium sp. Taxonomy (GTDB): domain Bacteria; phylum Bacillota; class Clostridia; order Oscillospirales; family Ruminococcaceae; genus Faecalibacterium. The sequence continues at coordinate 19,821 of CAZEIG010000013.1, read as the reverse complement.
GGTTCATCTTCCGGAGGATCTCGTCGTTGCAGTGCTGGATGGGCAGGTCGAGATAGGGCAGGACCTTTTCATTCCGCTGCATCGCCGCGATGAAATCGTCGGTGATCCGCTCTGGGTAGGCGTACATGATCCGGATCCACTCGATCCCCTCGATGGCGTTCAGCCGGTCCAGCAGCTGGCAGATGCTGCCCGGCTTACCCCAGTCCTCGCCGTAGGCGGTGGGGTCCTGGGCCACCACGATCAGCTCCTTGACCCCTTCGCCGGCCAGCCAGCGGGCTTCGGCCACGCAGTCGTCCATCTCGCGGCTGCGGAGCGGGCCCCGGATCAGGGGGATGGCGCAGTAGTGGCAGCGGTTGTTGCAGCCCTCGGCGATCTTTAAGTAGGCATAGTGGGCAGGGGTGCCGATGACACGCTTGCCCCCCAGCGGGAAGTCCTTTTTGGGGCCGTAGGTCTCGAACCGCTCGCCCCCGGCCACCCGGGCCGCGATCTGGTCGATCACCTTGTTGGAAGCGCAGCCCACCACCGCGTCCACCTCGGGGATCTCGGTGTGAATCTCGCTGCGGTACCGCTCGGCCAGGCAGCCGGTCACCACCACCTTCAAATCGGGGTTCTGCTGCTTGTAGCTGCAGGCCTCGAGGATGTTCTCGATAGCCTCGGTCTTGGCGCTCTCGATGAAGCCGCAGGTGTTGACCAGCACCATGTCGGCTTCGGCGATGTCGGGCACCGTCTCGTGCCCCGCCGCCAGCAGGGTATAGACCATCCCGTCCAGGTCCACCTGGTTCTTGGGACAGCCCAGGGATATACAGGCAATTTTCATTCTATCGTTTGTCCTTCTGTCTCGTATGGTTTGCTTTCGTCTGTCCCAGCCCCGTCCAGGGCCTGCCGGATCACCCGGTGGGGAAAGCCCCGCCGGGCCAGCGCCGCCGCCACCAGGTCCCGCCGGCCGGCTTCCAGCTTGGCGCGGTAGGTCCCTGCCACCAGGGCGCGGGCGGCCTCCAGCTCGGGGTCGGCCCCCTCCTCGTCGGGGGCGTAGGCCGCGTCCAGGGCCGCGTCGATCTGTTCTTCGGTCAGCCCCTTCCCACGCAGGTCCAGGGCGGCGGCCAGCCGGCTTTTCCGGGCCCGCTGGAGGCTCCGCGCCCGGACGGCCGCGTACCGCGCGTCGTCCAGATAGCCCAGCTCCACCAGGCCGGCCACCGTCTCGGCGGCAGCCTCCGGGGTGAAACGGGCGCAGAGCTTTTCATACAGCTCGGCGGTGGCATAGTCCCGCCCGGCCAACATGGCCAGGGCGCGGGTGCGGGCCTCGGCGGGGTCGGGTGACTTTTCCTGGGGCTGCCGGCGGCCCCGCTGCCAGGCCACCGGTTAATCCTCCACCATGATGTCCAGCTCGCTCTCGCTGCTGGGGGCCGGCGCCTTGACCACCGGGCCGCTCCTGCCAGCGGCGCCCTCTTCCTTCTCCTCTTTGGCGTCCTGGGCGGCGACGGCCGCGTTCCCCTTGGCCATAGCGCCCTTCCGGCCGGAAGAATAGAGCTTGTCGGCATTGGCGCGGATCTGGCTCTCGATGTCATTGGCGATCTCGGGGTGGTCGGCCAGGAACTGCTTAGCGTTGTCCCGGCCCTGGCCCAGGCGGATGTCCCCGTAGTTGAACCAGGCGCCGCTCTTCTGGATGATGTCCAGCTTGACGCCCACGTCCCCCAGCTCGCTCATCTTAGAGATCCCCGTGCCGAACATGACGTCGAACGCGGCCGCACGGAAGGGGGGCGCCACCTTGTTCTTGACCCCCTTGGCCCGGGTATGGTTGCCGATGAACTGGCCCGAAGAATTCTTCAGGCCCTCCACCCGCCGGATGTCGATCCGGACCGAGGCGTAGTATTTCAGCGCCCGGCCGCCGGTGGTCACCTCGGGGTTGCCGTACATGACGCCGACCTTCTCCCGCAGCTGGTTGATGAAGACGCAGACGGTGTTGGTCTTGCCGATGACCGAGGTCAGCTTCCGCATGGCCTGGCTCATCAGGCGGGCCTGCAGGCCCACATGGCTGTCCCCCATCTCACCCTCGATCTCGGCCCGGGGGACCATGGCCGCCACCGAGTCGATGACGATGGCGTCGATGGCGCCCGAGCGGACCAGCGCCTCGCAGATCTCCATCGCCTGTTCGCCGGTGTCGGGTTGGCTGACCAGCAGGCTGTTGATGTCCACCCCCAGGGCCTCGGCATAGGTGGGGTCGAGGGCGTGCTCGACGTCGATGAAGGCCACCTCGCCGCCCTTCTTCTGGGCCTCGGCCAGGATGTGGAGGGCCAGGGTGGTCTTACCGCTGGACTCAGGACCATAGATCTCGATGATCCGCCCCCGGGGCACGCCGCCCACCCCCAGTGCCAGGTCCAGCCCCAGGCTGCCGGTGGAGATGGCCTCCACCTGCATGGCGGCGTTGTCCCCCAGCTTCATGATGGCGCCCTTCCCGAACTGCTTTTCGATCTGGGCCAGCGCCGTCGAAAGGGCCTCCTTTTTGGCGTCCGGCTCGGTCTTTTTGACCACCGCCGCCACCGTGTTGTTCTGATTTTTTGCCATACCCTGATGCTCCTTTAGTCAGCAAATCGAATCGTTCCTTTATAATATAGCACAAAGGGAAGAATATCACAACAGGAAGTTGTAGTTTTCTCACTCTTTTCAACCTCGCCGGGCCGTGATGCAGCGGTCATTGCCGCCGTAGTCCTTCCGGCAGGCGATGCCGGTCCATCCGCTGGCGTCCAGCAGGGCGGCGACGGCCTCCCGCTGCTGCCAGCCGATCTCCAGCACCAGTGCCCCGCCGGGGCGGAGGGCGTCACCATAGTGTGCCGCGATGGCGCGGTAAAAATCCAGCCCGTCCGCTCCAGCGGCCAGGGCCATGGCCGGCTCCCGGGCGGTCTCGGGCTGGAGGCAGGCCATCTCCTCCGCCGTCAGGTAAGGGGGGTTGGAGACGATCAGGTCCAGCCCGCCGGGGGGCAGGGTCTGCCAGTAGCTGAACAGATCCCCTTCCGCCACCTCGACCGCGGGGGGCGCCATCCCGTCCAGCCCCAGCGCCGCCAGGGCATCCGCCTCGGCGAAGGCGTCCGGTTCCAGCAGATCCTCCATCCCGCCAGGGGCGGCCGCCTCCCCTGCCAGGGCGCAGGCGGCGTTCAGCCGGAGGTAGCGCAGGGCCTCGGGGCTCTTTTCCAGGCAGGTGACCCGGGCGTCGGAGCAGAGGGACTTGACCCCCAGCCCCAGGCAGCCGGTGCCGGCGCAGAGGTCGAGCACCCGGGGGGCCTTTACCCCATCCAGCAGGGCGGCGGCCGTCTCGGCCACCACCTCGGTGTCGGCCCGGGGGCAGAGCACCCCCGGGCCCACCGCCAGTTCAAAGGTCAAAAAAGGCCACCGCCCGCAGATGTATTGCAGGGGTTCCCGACCGGCGCGGCGAACGGCCAGTTCCTCCAGCCGGGTAGCCTCCGCCTCGCTGAGGGGGCGGTCCGAGAAGCGGGGGTCCCGCCCGGTGGCCAGCCGGAAGAGTTCCCGGGCGTCAAAGGCGGCATCGGGGCAGCCAGCCCCGGCCAGACGGGCTTCCACCCCGGCGACGGCCTGCCGGGGGGAAAGCCCCGCGGTCACCACCGGCCCTCCTCGGGGTTTTCGGGCAGGACCGGCTTGACCGCCTGGATGGCCACCTCGATCATCTTGTCGTCCGGCTCAAAGACGGTCAGCCGCTGGACCCAGAGGCCCGGCTGGCGGACGAGATGGCTCAGGGCGCTGTCCGACCGGCCGCACCACTTGAGCAGTTCATAGCTGATCCCCATGACTACCGGCAGGAGCAGCAGCCTGAGGAAGACCCGCAGGCCGGTGCTGCTCCAGGGCAGGACACTGTAGAGGAATACGCTGATGATGACCACCAAAATCAGGAAGCTGGTGCCGCACCGGGGGTGGAAGCGGGTGTACTTCCGGACATTCTCCACCGTCAGCTCGTCCCCCGCCTCGTAGCAGGCGATGGTCTTGTGCTCGGCCCCGTGGTAACGGAAGACCCGCTCGATCTCCTTCATCCGGGAGATGAGGAACATATACCCCAGGAAGATGCAGACCTTGAGGATTCCTTCCAGGATGACCCGGGGCCAGCGGCCCAGGGAAACGAAATGGCCCAGCCCCGCCACCACCAGGGTGGGTAGGACGGTAAAGAGAAGGATGGCCCCCAAGCCGCCCACGACGGCGGCGCCGGTCAGGAGGGCTTTTTCGGCCTTTTCGCCCAGGTGCTCCCCCACCCATTTTTCAAAGGCGATCTCCTCTTCTTCCTCGTCGTAGTCGTCCCCCATGCTCACCTCGGCCGAGTACATCATGTAGCGGTAGCCGACGATCAGGCTCTCGATCATCGAGACGGCCCCCCGCACCAGGGGGATTTTCATCCAGGGCTTGCGGGCGGGGACGGGGTCGGTCTTGGTCTCGATCGAGCCGTCCGGCTTCCGCACCGCGCAGCAGATCAGCTTGGGGCCGCGCATCATGATCCCTTCCATCAGGGCCTGGCCGCCCACGCTGGTCTTGAAGCATTCCTTTTTTGCATGGTTCATTGGTATGGTTCTCCTAATGGTTTATCTTGACAATTTTTACAACTTTTTGTAGAGCGGCAGGCCCAGGGTGACCACCGTGCCGCGGCCCAGGGTGCTGCGCAGGTCCAGCGTGCCGTCCAGGGCGGTCATGATGGACTCCACCAGCGCCAGCCCGATGCCGCTGCCCCGCACCGCGTTGCTCCCCTTGACGAACTTGGCCTTGACGTTCCCAATGTCCTCGGGCGGGATACCCCGGCCCTGGTCGATGATCTCAATGAAGGCCTTGTATTCCCCCGCCCAGAGCTTGACGGTGATCTGCCCGCCGGGGGCCGAATATTTGATGGCGTTGTCCAAGACGTTGATAAAGACCTGGCGCAGGCGGTCGGGGTCGGCATAGACCGGAATCATCTCCTCCGGCTCGGCATAGTGGAGGGTCAGCCCCTCCTGCCGGATCCGCGGCTCGGAGAAAAGGAGGGCGTCGGTCAGCTCGGCCACCAGGTCGAGGGGGTGACAGTGCATCTGCCCCCCGCCGTTCTGCATCCGGCTGAAGTCCAGCAGCTCCTCCACCATGTTGTAAAGCCGGTCAGTCTCGCTCCGGACGATCTCCAGCCCCTTGCGGTAATTCCGGTCGCCGGGGTCGTCCAGAGTCTCGAGGGTCTCCACCCAGCCCCGGATGGAGGTCAGGGGAGTGCGCAGCTCGTGGGAGACCGAGGAGATGAATTCGTTTTTCATCTTCTCGGTCTCGGCCAGGCCCTGAGCCATCCGGTTGATGCTCCCCCGCAGCCGGTCCATCTCGTCCCGGGGGGGATCGCTCTCAGGCAGGCGGACGCTCAGGTCCCCCTGGGCGATGTCGGTAGCGGCCCGCTCCACCTGGCCCAGCGGCGCCACAATGCTCCGCACAAAGTAGAGCCCCGACGTCACCGCAAAGCCCAGGGTGGCGGCCGCCACCAGCAGGCTGAGCAGCAGGACGCTGTGGAACTGCCGGCGGACCAGCACCAGGCTGGTCACCAGCCGCATGGCCGCGATCTCTTCGGCTGGGTAGGGCACCAGACAGCAGACCGACATGACCGGCTCCCCGGTGGAGGTGGTATAGACGGCGGTGCCGTAGCCCTCTTCGTCGGTCTGGGCCGCCTCGAAGTCGTCCCGGACGATGAGCCCCTCGGCGCTGGTGCCTCTGGTGCTGGCAATGACGTTCCCCCGGCCGTCCAGCAGCATGAACTCAAAGCGATCCTTGTCCCCGAACTGCTCTACCATCCGCCGCAGGGCCACGCTGCGGGCAGCGGCGGTCCGCTGGGCGGTATCGCCGGTATAGACTTTGAGCTGGCCGCTGATGGATGAAAAGCGCTGGTACATACTCTGCTGCACCCCGTCGTAATAGCTCTGGCTGGTGCTGTAGAGGAACATCCCCTCCACTACCAGGATCAGCAGGATGGTGACCAGCAGGTTGCCCCGCACCCACCGCCGGGTAATGCCACTGTGCAGCCCCGTGCCGGGGCCCTTCTGTTTTTTCCTCCGCTTCATGGCCGGGCCCCGTCACTCTTCCCACCGGTAGCCGTAGCCCCAGACCGTCATGATGTGGGCCGGGCGGGAGGGCTCGTCCTCGATCTTCATCCGCAGGCGGCGGATGTTGACGTCCACAATCTTGACGTCGCCGAAGTAATTCTCGCCCCAGACCCCTTTCAGGATCCGCTCCCGGACCAGGGCGGTGCCCGGGTTCCGGAAGAAGAGCTCCATGATCTGGAACTCCACCTGGGTCAGCTCGATGGGCTGGCCGGCCTTGAGCAGCAGGCGGCGGTTCTCGTCCAGGATGAACTCCCCGCTGACCAGGGCCGTCGGCCCGCGGGAGACCTCCCCGCCGCCCCGGCTGACCCGCCGGCAGAGGGCCTCCACCCGGGCCAGCAGCTCGCTGACCGAGAAGGGTTTGGTCATATAGTCGTCCGCGCCGATGGACAGGCCCCGGATCTTGTCCCGCTCCTGGCCTTTGGCGCTGAGGATGATGATCCCGATCTTCTGATCGGTCCGTCGAATGGTCTCGCAGAGGAAGAAGCCGTTCATCCCCGGCAGCATGACGTCCAGGATAGCCGCGCTGCAATTGGGGTCCCGCTCCAGCAGGGCCAGGGCCTCCTCGGCACTGCCCGCCTCCAGCACTTCCATCCCGCAGCTGCGCAGATTCAGGGCGATCATCTCCCGGATGCTGGTCTCATCCTCCACCACTAGCACTTTTACCATCGGTTTCCCTCCTTATAGGGTATAGAACGAACGGGACAGCCGGTAGAGCTGGTCCGCGATTTCCACGTCGTCGCCAAATTTTGCCTGGACCAGCCGGCCCGACACCACCCCCAGGCGGGTCCAGCCAGCGGTCCGGTCCGAAATGCCGGTGACCCGCACCGTCATATACAGCGTTTCCCCGTCCTGGCTGCGCAGTTCCACGGTGTCTTCTTCTGCGCCGCCGGTTAGCATCAGGCTGCCGTACCACTCCATCGGCAGTTCCAGGTAGAAACTCAGCTCCTCGTCCAGAATGCCGAAGCTCTTCCGGGGCTGGGCGCTGGTGTAGTCCATCCAGAGGATGAAGTCCATCCGGCGGCCCTGGCTCATGTTGATGAGGCCGGCCCCCTCGGGCTGGGTGGGGATCTCCACCACCCCGTCCCGGTCCAGGTCCCGGCTGGTCAGGTCGGGCACGTTCCGTAGGGAGGCCTCATAGAGGGCGTCGGCGCCGATCTGGCGGGCCGGCTCCATCTGCTGGGTCTGCTCGTTGTACCGCAGCAGCACCGAGGCCAGGTTGGTCCCCGAGACGCCGGTCCAGCCGTCCAGCACCAGGTATTGGCCGCCATAGGCCCCCATCCCGGCCGCCAGGGAGGCACAGCCGGTGAACTTGTCGGCCGACAGCCCCATCACCGCCGCCTGCCGGAAGCCGCCCTCCCGGTCGGAGATGAGGAGCTTGATCTGGGCGGCCCCCTGCTCGTCGGTCCCCATCAGGACCAGGTCCTCGTAGCCGCTGCCGGTGATGTCCTCGATGAGGTACTGGTCGTAGGGCTCGGCTAGGATAGCCTCAATGGCCCCGTCCACATAGGCGTAGACCGCCAGGTAGTTGTCCTCCTGGGAGGCGGTGTACCCCACGATGATCTGGTTGGCCCCGCCCTCCTGCAGCCGGGCAAAGCGGACGGTGTCGACGGTGTCGGTCAGCCCCTCGGCGGCGTCCTGCACCTGCCACGCCCCCGCCTCGTCCCGCTGGAGGACGGCCAGGCAGATGTTGGTGGTGTCGGCGGCGGTGTAGAGGATAGCGGCGTCCTGGACGCCGTCCCCGTCGAAGTCGCTCATCAGGAAGGGGGAGAGCAGGTCCCCGTTCAGCGGGTATTTGAGCTGTGCGTTCTCCCCCAGCCACTCGTTGAGGGCCGACTGGAGCTCGCCGTAATCGCCCTCCAGCTGGGGCGCGCGGAGCAGCTCCTCCACCGAGACCCGCTCGGCCCAGGGCATGGCGCAGCCCGCCAGCAGCAGCGCGGCAGCCAGCGCCGCGGCCAGCCTTGCACGGACCTTCATCCGGGCGCCTCCTTTCTGCAGCAGTATGAGTATAACATCCCCCCGCCCGGCTGCCAAGGGGGCCGGGCGGGCTCGCTTTTTTTATTGTACCATCTAATTGTGACGATTTCTATACCGGAGCGCAAAAATTAAAGCCCCCGCTCGGTTGATTTCAAAACCAAGCAGAGGGCTTGTCAGCAAAATGTACTTATGCCGTAAGGAACAAGACAAAGTAGAACAGGAAAATTGCTGCAACCACAGCCACAAGAGCGTAAAGTATCTAAAGAATCCCTATTACGATAATAACAGCCAAAGCAATTGTTCCGATGAATACCGGCATCGGAATTCCACGTCTTACCGGAAAACCCTGATAATCTCCATCGGAATGTTTCATGTCAATCAACTTCACAAGTCCGACCTCCGTTTACTGACGGGCAAAACAGAAAGTTTGCCTCTATCATACAGAGTGAAATTTTCGCGTACGAAAACCACCGGCGAGACAACAACCAAACACCACTAGTATAGCACATTTTTTGCCTCTTGTCGACACTTTCAGAACCTTTCCCTACGATAACATCTGCACCTGGGCGATCAGGCTGCGGATGTGGTGGACCAGCATCTCGAGGGCGGGGCCGTTCTCGCCGCCGTTGGGGACGATGATGTCGGCGCTCCGCTTGCTGGGCTCGACGAAGGCCTCGTGCATCGGCTTGACCGTCGTCAGGTACTGGCTGATGACGCTGTCCAGGGAACGGCCCCGCTCCTTGACATCCCGCAGGATGCGGCGGAGGATCCGTTCGTCGGCGTCGGTGTCCACAAAGATCTTATAGTCAAAGAGGGCCAGCAGTTCCGGCTCGGTAAAGGGGAGGATCCCCTCCACGATCAGTACCGGGGCCGGCTCGACGTGGCGGACCTCGTCCGAGCGGTTATGGAGGGAATAGTCATAGACCGGGCAATCGATGGCGCGGCCGGCCTTCAGCTCCTTGAGGTGGCGGATCAACAGATCGTTGTCGAAGGCGTCGGGGTGGTCGTAATTGAGCAGACAGCGCTTTTCATAGGGCAGCTCGTCGTGGCGCTTGTAGTAGCTGTCGTGCGGGATCAGCCGCACCTCCTCCTCTCCGAAACGCGCCTTCAGCCGCAGCGCCAGGGTGGTCTTGCCGCTGCCCGAACCACCCGCGATCCCGATGATAAGACTATTCATAAAATTCCTCCCTGCACAGCCCGTGCACCTCTGGCAAAACAGACCAGACCGTAGTATACTTGTCCTGTTACAGCTGCCCGAATGTCAAGCCGCTGTAAAACTTTTCTATCATCATACCACAAAACGCCCGGTTTTGACAGACCGCAACGGCTTTTGCAGGAGGTAGTTTCCATGAAAAAGATCGTCCTTGCTCCCTACATCGACCAGACCGCCCGCTGGGTCAACGGCTGCGAAAGCATCAGCGCCGTCATGGCCCTGGGTGCGGTAGGCATCCGGACCGACCCCGACACCTTCATCGAGCGGGACCTGCCCCATGCCCCCTTCTGGGAGCAGGACGGCGAGCTCTGGGGTCCCGACCCCCACTATGTCTACCCCGGCGACCCCCACGACCACACCGGCTACGGCTGCTACGCCCCCTGCATCTGCCAGGCGCTCAGCAGCGCACTGGACGCCGCCGGCGCGTCGGACCACTTCGAGGTGGTGGACGAGACGGGGCGCACCGCCGCCGAACTCTGCGCCGCCTACATCGACCAGGGTCTGCCGGTGGTCTTTTGGGCGACGCTGGACTTCCAGCCGGTGCCTGGCGTCGACTGCTGGCGCCTGCCCAACGGGGACTGGTTCGACTGGAAGCTGAACGAGCACTGCCTGCTGCTGACAGGCTACGACGAAAAAAACTACTGGTTCAACGACCCCTGGCACAACCACGGCCTCTGCCCCCAGCCCAAAGCCCTGGTGGAAGAATGCCACCGCGCGCAGGGGATGTACGCGGTGGGGCTGCGGAGGAAGTAATGGAATAAGAAGGCGGCGCGACAGATAACTGCACTGCCCAGACAATACAAAAGCGCCTGCCGGAAGCCCGGCGGGCGCTTGTTGCTTTTGTTCCCTTTTTATTTGGCGTGGGTGCCGAGGTAGGCCTTGCGGACGGCCTCGTTGGAGAGCAGCTCCTTGCCGGAGCCGGTCAGGGTGATCCGGCCGGTCTCCATGACATAGCCGACGTCGGCGATCTGCAGGGCCATGTTGGCGTTCTGCTCGATCAGCAGGACGGTGACGCCTTTGCGGTTGATCTCCTTGATGATCTCAAAGATCCCCTTGACCACCAGGGGCGCCAGACCCAGGGAGGGCTCGTCCATCATGATGAGCTTGGGGCGGGCCATCAGGGCGCGGCCCACCGCCAGCATCTGCTGCTCGCCGCCGGACAGGGTGCCCGCGGCCTGCCAGGACCGCTCCTTCAGGCGGGGGAAGAGCTCGTAGATCCAGGCCAGGTCGTCCTCCAGGCTGTCCTTCCGGAGGTAGGCGCCGATCTTGAGGTTTTCCAGGACGGTCAGGTCGGGGAAGACGTGCCGCCCCTCGGGCACCAGGGTCAGCCCCTTGGAGACGATCTGATCCGGGGGCAGGCCGGTCAGGTCCTCGCCCTGGAAGTGAACTCGGCCGCTCTTGACCTTGACCAGGCCCGAGATGGCCCGCAGGGTGGTGGATTTGCCGGCGCCATTGGCGCCGATCAGGGTGACGATCTGGCCTTCCTCCACCTTGAAGGAGATCCCCTTGACGGCCTCGATGCCGCCGTAGCTCACACACAGGTCATCAATTCTCAGCATCGTCGGCCACCCCCAGATATGCGTCGATGACGCGTTGATTGCTGCTGATCTCCTCGGGCGTGCCCTCCGCAATCAGCTTGCCGAAATCCAAAACGTAAATGCGGTCGGAGATCTGCATGACCAGGTCCATGTGGTGTTCGATCATCAGGATGGTCAGATGGTACTTGTCCCGGATCTCCCGGATGAAATCGGTCAGTTCCTGGGTCTCCTGCGGGTTCATGCCGGCGGCCGGCTCGTCGAGAAGGAGCAGCTTCGGCTCGGTGGCCAGGGCGCGGGCGATCTCCAGCCGGCGCTGCAGGCCGTAGGGCAGGCTGGAGGCCACCTCATCCTTATACTTGGCCAGCCCCTGCTCTTTCAGCAGGGCCATCGCCTCGGCCCGCATCCGGGCCTCCTCTTTGGCGTTCAGCCGGAAGGTGGCGGACAGGAAGTTCTGCTTGGCCCGCATATGTTTGGCAATCAGGACGTTCTCAAAGACGGTCAGGGCTCCGAACAGCCGGATGTTCTGGAAGGTGCGGGCGATCCCCCGGTGGGTGATCCGGTCGGAGGTGGGGTTGAGCTTGTGGGTGTACATCCCCTTGTTCTCCCCCAGATAGGCTTTGTCCATCTTGCCCTGGGGAAAGTTTTCCACCAGCGGCTTGCCGCAGAAGTCCACCTTGCCGTTGGTGGGCTCGTAGACGCCGGTGATGCAGTTGAAGGCAGTGGTCTTACCGGCGCCATTGGGGCCGATCAGGGCCACGATCTCCCCCTCATTGACGTCCAGGGAGAGGTTGTTCATGGCCACCACGCCGCCAAACTGCATGGTCACGTTTTCCACATGGAGGACGTTGGCGCGTTCACTCATTTCGACGCCTCCTTTTTGTTTGCACGGGCCCGCTTCCAGCCGCGCAGGACGTCGGGCAGCTCTTTATCGCCCATGATGCCCCGCCGGAAGAACAGCACCACGATCATGATGATGATGGAGAATACCACCATCCGGAAGCCGTTCCGGAGCAGCGGCAGCCGCAGCGAACGGGAAATAACAAAGTAGACCAGCCAGCCCAGCAGCAGGCAGGCCACTGCCCAGACCGGCAGCTCCTGTCGGATGGTGTGGCCCTCCTTCTTCCGAATGGCGCGGATGGCCAGGAAGGCCGCCCCAATAACCACCACCGCGAACACCGCGATAAAGGCCAGGCGGGCAGGGTCGGCGGGGGATGCGAAGGTCTGCTCGGAATCAAGGAAGCGGAGCCACCACTCGGAGCAGGCCACATACAGGAAGGTGGCGATGATCGACCCCGACACCGACCCGATGCCGCCGATGACCACGATCAGCAGCAGCTCGTAGGTCATGGTAGAGGTAAAGACCTTGGCCTGGGCATTGGCTGCATACATGGCGAAGAGGGCACCGCCCACCCCCGAGAAGAAGGAGGAGATGCAGAAGGAAAGCATCTTGTGACGGGCCAGGTTGATCCCCATGGCCTCGGCGGCGATCTCGTCCTCACGGATGGCCTTGAAGGCCCGCCCGTAGGAGGAGTTGAGCAGCAAGATGATGAGGGCGATGCAGACCACCGCCACCAGCATGGGGACGAAAGTTGACAGACGGAACACCACCTGCCCCGCGCTGTTCTTGATGTTGAAGTCCGAGAAGGTCGGGAAGCTCTTGAGCATATTGGCGCCGTTGGTGATCCGGCCCAGGGGCTGCCACTGGAAGACCGCCCGCAAAATCTCGGCGAAGCCCAGAGTGGCGATGGCCAGGTAATCGCTCTTGAGGCGGAGGACCGGCAGGCCGATGAGGTAGGCGAAGACCACCGCCACCAGGCCGGCCAGGATCAGCCCCACCAGCACGCCCAGCACCAGGCTGACCGCGCCGCCCGCCCCACTGGTGCCAAAGATGGCGCCGAAGCTGTCCTGCAGGGAGAAGTTGACGGCCGACCCACCGAAAAGATAGTAGACGGTGTCTTTCTGGCCCACAGGGACGGTGAGGATGGCGTAGGTGTAGGCGCCCAGCAGCATGAAGCCTGCCTGCCCCAGAGAGAACAGGCCGGTGAAGCCGTTGAGCAGGTTCATCGAGACGACCACCAGGGCGTAGACCGCGCCCTTTTTTAGGACGGTGAAAAGCTGGCTGGTGGGCAGAAGGACGCGGGGTGCGTTCGGGATCAGGGCGGAGATGTTCTCCAGCAGGATGATGACAGCCAGGAAGGCGACGATCCCGAAGAGTGCCCCCCAGCTGAAGGATTTTGTCTTTTTCATGCGGGGGCCTCCTTACACTTTGTCGGTCGCCTTCTCGCCGAACAGGCCGGTCGGCTTAAAGACCAGGATGACGATCAGGAGCGCGAAGGTGATGGCGTCCGAAAAAACGGTGAACTGGGTGCTCTTGACCAGGTTCTCGCAGATGCCGATGATGAAGGCGCCGATGACTGCGCCGGGGATGGAGCCGATGCCGCCGAAGACGGCCGCGACGAAGGCCTTCAGGCCGGGCATGGCGCCGGCCGTCGGGGTGATGGACGGATAGTTGGTAAAGTAGAGCATCGAGCCCACCGCCGCCAGGGCCGACCCGATGATAAAGGTGGCCGAGATGACCGAGTTGATCTTAATGCCCATCAGCTGGCTGGTCTCGAAGTCCTTGGCGACCGCCCGCATGGCCATGCCGACCTTGGTGTGGTCGATCAGCTGAGTCAGCAGGACCACCAGTGCCACCACCAGGAAGGGGGTCAGGATGACCGCCCAGCGGGTGGGGGTACCGGCAATGGTGATGGTGTCGGACAGAAAGGGGATGGTGGGGTAGCTCATCGGCTGGCCGCCGGTGACATAGGTGGCGGTGTTCTGCAGCAGGTAGCTGACGCCGATGGCCGAAATCATGACCGACATCCGGGGCGCCGAGCGGAGGGGCTTATAGGCCACACGCTCAATCACAAAGCCGAGGGCCACCGTCAGCACCAGCACCAGAGGCAAAGCAAGGTAAAGGGGTATCCAGGTGGACAGGTAGATGCCCATCAGGCCCGCCACCATAAAGACGTCGCCGTGGGCGAAGTTGATCAGCCGCAGGATGCCGTACACCATCGTATAGCCGATGGCGATCAGCGCGTACTGGCCGCCCACCGCAATGCCGGACAGCAGGACCGAAATAAAATATTCCATACGGTGTTTCCTCCCTTAGGGGGCAATTTCAACAAATGGTTTGGCGGGAGCCCAGCGGCCCCCGCCAAACGTTACAATCAAAAGGACTTACTGTGCCACGGTCTGCTGGGTCTCGAGCTCCCATGCGCCGTCATTGGTCGAGTGCTTGATGTAGGCGGTGTCCCGCATGGCGTCGCCCTGCTCGTCGAAGGCGATGTGGCCGGTGACGCCGTCGTAGGTGACGCCGGCCAGGGCGGCCTTGACAGCAGCAGGATCAGTGGAGCCGGCGGCCTTCAGGGCCTCCAGAGCCACATAGTAGGCGTCGTAGCCCATGGCGGTGACGGCCGCGATGGTGTCGTTGCCGCCGTTGTTGGTCATGGCCTCCGAATTGCTGTTGATGTAGGCCTTGACGCCCTCATCGAATTCGGGGGAGCCGCCCTCCTGGTAGAAGGTGGAGACATAGAGCTGGATGTCGGTGCCCTCGGCGGCTGCCAGGACCATGTTGTCGTCCAGAGTGTCAGAGCCGAGGAAGGGGGCCTCGATGCCCAGGGCCGCGGCCTGCTGGATGATCTGGGTGGCGTAGGCGATGGACACCGGGGTGAAGATGACGTCGGCGCCCTCGTTCCGGGCCTGGTTCAGGTAGGTGCTGAAGTCGGAGTTGTTGGTGGGGAAGGACGCGGTGACGACGGTGCCGCCCGCAGCCTCAAATGCCTGGGTGAAGTAAGCGATCAGACCCTGGTCGTACTCATTGCCGGTCTCGCCCAGGCAGTAGGCGACCTTGGCGTCGAACTGGTCCATCGCGAAGTTGGCCAGGATGGTGCCCTGGAAAGGATCCAGGAAACAGATGCGGTAGTAGTAGTCGTTGCCGGCGGTGACGTTGGGGTTGGTGCAGGTGACGCCGATGGCTGCCAGGCCGGCGTCGTCAAAGACCGGGCCGCCCGCGATCGACACGCCCGAGCCGTAGGAGCCCAGCACCAGCGAGACGCCCTGGCTGACCAGGTCGGACGCGGCCGAGGGCGCGCGGTCGGTGGAGGAGCCGTTGTCGGCATAGACCAGCTCGACGGTGTAGGTCTCGCCGCCGATCTCGACGGTGGGGGTCTCAGCGTTGGCGTACTGCATACCGAGCATCTCTTTCCGGCCGCCCGAAGCCGAGTCGCCGGTGGACGGCTCAAAGACGCCGATCCGGACCACATTCTCCCCCGAAGCGGCGGCGGTACTGCCGGAAGACCCGGCGGCCGACGACGACCCGGACGAAGACGAGCAGCCCGCCAGCATTGAGACGCAGACGGCCGCGGCCGAAGCCAGCGCTGCAAAGCGTGTGAATTTCATTATCTTTTTCCTCCCTCTTAAGTGACATTTCCCGGCACAGAGCCGGCGTGTCCTCACAACAAATACAGCTGTATCTGTATGCGATACCACTATTATAAACATCCTGCGCAAAATTGCAAGTGCAAATTTGAACAGAATGTGACGACCTTTCCGGCCGAATTCTGAGAAAAACAGGAAAAATCCGTCCCATCCCCCTCTCTTTCCGTCCAAAAAGAACGCCGTACAAACAAAAAACGAGACCCGGGCCCCGCCGTAGGGCCCAGACCTCGTTGTCTGTCCGATGCTTCTATTATAAGCATTCCGCACAAAAAAGCAAGTGTAAATTTGGGAAAGACAGAAAAAGGGAGAGGGCGAGCCGCCGGCTGGCCCGGGCTGGCCTCTCAGTCTCGCTTCGCTCGCCAACTCTCCATTTAGCCCTCTCAGTCACAGTCCCCCTTGCGGGGTCCTGTGACTGAGAGGGCCACGCGGCGCGGCTGAGAGGGCAACTCACCCACCTGCTACCCATAGCGGAACGCCCTGCGGGCACCCCCCTCTATATCACATAGTCATCCCCCGCCTGGGCCGGGCGGGCCAGGTCAGCAAGGGTGATCTTGCTCAGGTAGTCGTGGATGACCTGGTCCAGGCCGCGCCACATCTCGTAGGTGCGGCACTCAGACCGCCGGCCGCAAGCCGACGCGCCCGGCTCCAGGCAGGCCACCGGCACAAGATTGCCCTCGGTCAGAAGGAGGATGTCGGAAACACGGTACTGCTCGGGTGGACGGGTCAGGCGGTAGCCGCCGCCTTTGCCCCGCAGACCGCGCAGCAGCCCGTGCTGTACAAGGGTCTTGAGGATGTTTTCAAGGTATTTTTCCGAAATCTCCTGCCGCGCGGCGATCTCTTTGAGGTGTATGTACTTTTCCGACTGGTGCTCGGCCAGGTCAATCATGACCCGCAGCGCGTACCGGCCTTTTGTCGAGACGATCATCTGTTATCCGCTCCTGTCCTGGCTGCGCGGGGCGCAGTCCCTTTTAACCTATTATACGACAGGGTAAGTGTACTTTCAACCGTACAGGGCCAAAACGGTTGACAAAAATCTCCCGCAACACTATAATGCCTGTAATCCAACCGGTTGAATTGGTAATCCGCCGGATTGCCGCTTGTGATAAAGGAGAAGGAAGCATGAGCAAGATCTATACGTCCGTCGACCAGCTCATCGGCCACACGCCGCTGCTTGAGCTGACCCACATTGAAAAGAACGAGGCCTTGGGCACCCGCATCCTGGCCAAACTGGAAGCCTTCAACCCCGGCGGATCGGTCAAGGACCGGGTCGCCAAGGCGATGCTGGACGACGCCGAGGCAAAGGGCCTGCTCATGCCGGGGGCGGTCATCATTGAGCCGACCTCGGGCAACACCGGCATCGGGCTGGCCAGCGTGGCCACCGCCCGCGGCTACCGGGTCATCATCGTCATGCCCGAGACCATGAGCGTCGAGCGCCGCCTGCTGATGAAGGCCTACGGCGCGGAGCTGGTCCTGACCGAGGGCAGTAAAGGGATGAGCGGCGCCATCGCCCGGGCCAACGAGCTGGCCGCCGAGATCCCCGGCTCCTTCATCCCGGGGCAGTTCGACAACCCGGCGAATCCCGCCGCCCACGAGGCCACCACCGGCCCCGAGATCTGGGAGGACACCGACGGCCAGGTCGACCTCTTTGTGGCGGGCATCGGCACCGGCGGCACCATCACCGGCGTGGGCCGCTACCTCAAGGGGAAGAACCCCGATGTCCGGGTGGTGGGGGTCGAGCCCACCACCTCCGCCGTCCTGAGCGGCGGCGCACCGGGGTCCCACAAACTCCAGGGGATCGGGGCCGGCTTTGTCCCCACCGTTCTCGACACCTCCATCTATGACGAGATCATCCCGGTCACCGACGAGGACGCCTTTGCGGCCGGCCGCCGGCTGGGCCGTGAGGAAGGGGTGCTGGCCGGCATCTCGGCGGGCGCCGTCCTCTGGGCCGCCATCCAGCTGGCCCGCCGGCCCGAGAACCAGGGCAAGAACATTGTGGTCCTCCTGCCCGATACCGGGGACCGCTACCTTTCCACCAAAATGTTCGCCGACTGAACCGGCATAAAACCACAAAAAGCAGAGCGCCCGCCGAAGCGGACGCTCTGTTTTATTTTTGCGCTGCGGAGAACTCAGCTCACCTGCGCGCCTTCCCGCAGGGCCGCCAGGACGCAGTCCTGCAAGGCCAGCATGTGGATGTAGTTCTCGCCCGTGGACTCGGCGTAGCTGGCGTAGACCTCCACCTCAGCATCGGTGGGGGCCAGGCCGAGGCTCTCGGCCACCGCTTGGAAGATCAGGAGCTGGTCGCAGGAGGTCAGGATGCTGTCCTCCAGGTCCACCAGCAGGGCGTCGGCGTTGTCGTAGCCCATGAAGCCGGAGAGAAACTCATCCAGCGTCTCGTAACCGAACATCGACGCATAGCTGTAATAATAGTTGAGCTGACTGCTGACCTGGTAGTCGACGATGACCTCCGGCCGCTCCGAGACAGTGGCGTTCTCAGTCAGGTAGTCGATGACGGCGTTGGTCATGTTGGACTCATACAGGGCGTCGTAGAAGTACTGATCCACCTCGGCGACAGTGTGCAGGTCGTTGGATTCGCCGAAGTTCTCCTCCACCCAGGCGTCGGTGGCCTCGGGCAGGACGCTGACCGACAGGCTGTTCAGGGTGACGTTGAAGACCGCTTCCTTCCCCGACAGAGTGATGGTGTTGCCGGCCTCGTCGGTGCTGTCGCCGTAGTCGTCGGGGAAAGTCACCGTTACGTCAAAGTTGTCACCGACGTTATGGCCGACGATCTGATCCTCAAAGCCGTCGATAAACCGGCCGCTGCCCAGGGTCAGGTCGTAGCCCTCGGCGGTGCCGCCGGTGAAGGCCACCCCGTCCACCGTGCCGCTGTAGTCGATATTGGCGATGTCGCCGGTCTCGGCGGCCCGGCCGGTCACCGGCTGGTCGAAGCGGTAGTTCTCCAGCAGACTGTCCCACTGGGACTGGATGTCCGTCTCTGCGGGCTCGATGTCGGCCTGGCGGAGGGGGATGGATGCGAAGTCATCCGGCAGGGTCACACAGTCCAGGGCGGTGACCCCTTCCCAATGGCCGTCGGCATCGATGCCCTGGCTGTAGGTAAAGTTCTGGTAGTCGTAGTTGGCGGCCGGGCCCAGCACAGGGCTGACCGTCGGGGTAGAGGACGAGGAAGCGGCACTGCAGCCCGCCAGGGACAGCGCCAGCGCCGCGGCCGTCAGCGCCGCAGCGGAACGAATCTGTTTCAACTGAAAAACCTCCCGATGGTGACGGCGCAGCCAAACCGCGCCAGATGGTACATTTTCTTTCCTCCGGCCAGTGGCCGCAGTGTGTCCAGTATACCGGAGAATTGTAAAAAAAGAAAGCGATTTTACAAAATTCCCATAAACTTGGCCCCCGACAGGACCCAACGGGTGGAAAAGTCCGCCTCCTTCTGTTACAATAGAGGCAAAAACAGCGGCCCCGAGGGCAGGAGGAAATCACTATGGACTACAACAAGGCAGCTTTGGAAATGCATGAGGCCCATCACGGCAAGGTGGGGATGTACAGCAAGGTGGAGGTCAAGACCCGGGACGACCTGGCCACCGCCTACACCCCCGGCGTGGCCGAACCCTGCCGCAAGATCGCCGCCAATCCCGACGACGTCTACCGCTACACCTTCAAGGGGAACATGGTGGCGGTCGTCTCGAACGGCACCGCGGTGCTGGGCCTGGGGGACATCGGCCCCGCGGCCGCCCTGCCGGTCATGGAGGGGAAGGCGGTCCTCTTCAAGCAGTTCGGCGGGGTGGACGCCTTCCCGGTCTGCATCAACGCCCACGACGCCGCCGGGGTCATCGCGGCCTGTAAAGCTCTGGCCCCCACCTTCGGGGGGATCAACCTGGAGGACATCAAGAGCCCCGAGTGCTTCGAGATTGAGCAGACCCTTGAAAAGGAGCTGGACATCCCCGTCTTCCATGACGACCAGCACGGCACCGCCATCGTGGTGACAGCGGCCCTCATCAACGCCCTGCGGGTGGTGGGCAAGAAGATGGAAGAGGTCCACATCGTCCTGAACGGCCCCGGCGCCGCCGGCACCGCCATCATCAAGATGCTGATGACCGCCGGGGCCCGGGACATCATCGCGGTGGACCAGTTCGGCACCCTCTACAAGGGCTGCAACAGCGCCGAGGCCCACAAGAACTGGCTGGGTGAGGTGACCAACCCCCGCCAGATCAAGGGCGGCCTGGCCGAAGCCATCGAGGGGGCCGACGTCTTCATCGGGGTATCCCGCCCCGGCTGTCTGACCACCGAGATGTGCCGCCATATGGCCAAGGACGCCATCGTCTTTGCGATGGCCAACCCCACCCCCGAGATCATGCCCGACGAGGCAAAGGCCGCCGGGGTCCGGGTGATTGCCACCGGCCGGAGCGACTTTGCCAACCAGGTCAACAACGTCCTCTGCTACCCGGGGCTGTTCAAGGGCGCTTTGTCGGTCCGTGCGCGGGACATCAACGACCAGATGAAGCTG
>CAZEIG010000012.1:9919-22481 GCA_964511805.1 uncultured Faecalibacterium sp. | reverse complement strand
GATCATCTGCCAGGCGCCGCCCTCGTTGTGGAGGGTGGCGTCGTCGTACATTTCGTCCTGCAGGTCGGGCTGGTCGGTACACATCCCGTTGACAAAACCCACCGCCGTTTCCCCGTCCAGCAGCAGCCAGAAGTGGTTCGGGTAGACGGCCAGACGGCGGGCCAGGCTCTCCCGCCCGGCTGCCTCGGCCGGCGGGAAGCAGGCCGCCTCGATGGCGGCAAGGACGTCCAGATCGGCGGGGGTGGCGGTCCGTATCTCCATTGTTTTGCCCCCTTTATTGACCCTGCAGCATGATCTTGACGATCTCTTTGTCGGTCTCCCGCATCCCCTCGCGGCCGAGCAAGCCGACGTTCCGGATGGTGTTCTCAACCCCCTTGGTGACAATGCCGTCCCCAGCCCGGAACTGCTGGCCGTTCAGGTACATATGGTAGCCCAGGATGCCGGCCTCGACGCTGGAGGCGATTTTGGCGGCGCAGCTGGGCTTGGCCCCGTCGCAGATGATCCCCGAGACGATGGCCAGCGAATTAACCAGGGTGTGGGCGACGGCCTTGTAGTCGGCCCCCTGCAGGTAGGCGATGCCGCAGCCCGCGGCGCACCCGGCGCTAACCGCGCCGCAGTAGGCCGAAAGCCGGCCGATCCCGCTCTTCTCGTGGATGGCGATGAGGTTGGAGACCACCAGGGCGCGGTAGAGCCGCTCTTTCGGGACGGCCAGGGCCTTGGCGTACTCGATGACCGGGACCGACACAGTGATCCCCTGGTTGCCGCTGCCGGAGTTGATGACCACCGGCAGCTCACAGCCGCTCATCCGGGCGTCCGAGCCGGCCGCCGCCTTGGCGATGGCGCGGTTCCGGACGTCGTCGCCGTAGAATTTCAGCATGGTGGAGCCGATGTTGGCCCCGTAGTCCCCCAGCAGCCCCTCCTCCGAAATCTGGGTGTTGTACTGGATCTGGGGGTCCAGCACCGGCCGGATGTCGGCCAGATCACAGCTGCCGGCAAAGTCGAGGATGTCGGCAATGGTCAAAAGGCTCTTGTCGGTCAGGCCGGCCTCGGCGAGGGCGTCGACACAGCCGCCGGCGGCCGGCGTCAGGGCCGGCTGGTCGTCCAGCAGAACTTTGCCGTCCCTCTCCATGTAGACGATGTTGGTGTGGTACTGGGCGATCCGCACCTTGGCGCTGTGCGCGCCAGCGCGGAGGGTGATGAGGATGTCAAAGACGACGCCGTTGTCCACCGCCTCGACGTGGACCGGCACCTGCTGCAAGAAGCGGCGCATCTCCTCCTTCTGCTCGCCGGTGACCTCGGCGATGACTTCGAGGGCCTTGTCGGCCTGGCCGGCCACGATGCCGGCGGCGGCCGCCGCCTCGATCCCCTTCATCCCGTCGGTGTTGGGGACAATGACGCTCTTGACGTTCTTGATGATGTTGTTGCTGACCCCGATCTCAACCCGGTCAGGGACGCCGTCCAGCAGCTGCCGCGCCCTGGCGGCGGCGTAGGCAATGGCGATGGGCTCGGTGCAGCCCATTGCAGGGATCAGCTCTTCTTTCAGGATCTGTACATAGGCCCTGTAGATCTCGCTTGTCTTATCCATATGCTTCTATACTTCCTCCCCAGGCGGACAGCCGCCAAAGATGTTTATGGCTATAACTATACACATTTCGGGAGAACATTGCAAGACGCAAAAAGAGCTGCCCTTTCCAGGCGGCCCAAATTTTTGTTTTATTCCAAAACGCCGGCGGCGCGGTGGTGCCTTTGCAGCCAGTCCACCGTATCCCGAACGGTCTCCCGGGTGGGGCGGGCGGTGTAGCCCAGCTCGGCCCGGGCCTTCCGGGAAGAAAAGCGGATGTTCCCGCTGACGGTATCCAGCGAATAGCGGGTGTAGAGGGGGCGCTCGCCCTGCGCCAGTGCCAGCCCCCGCAGGAAGGGTTCGGCGGCCAGCGCCAGCGGTATGGGCAGGGCGGGCAGCGCCGGCCGCAGCGGGCAGCGGCCAGGCCCAGGATCTCCCCGATCCCGGCGTAATGGCCCGAGAGGATGTAGCACTGGCCGGGGCGGCCCCGCTCAGCCGCCAGGATACAGCCCTCGGCGGCGTCCCGGACGTCCACTACGTCGTAGCCGCCCTCCACCCAGCGGGGAGAGAAGCGGTCGGTCTCGGTGACAAGGCCGCCCCCCGGCGGTTCGGGGATGGCGTGGACCGAGCTGACATAGACGAAGCGCTCCACCCGGTGCTTCCGGCTAAGGGCCAGCATATGCCGGGTGCCGCCCACGTTGACCGCGATCAGCCGGTCGGACAGCCCGCCGGTGATGTCCACCAGCCCGGCCGCGTGGATGAGATAGAGTTCCTGCCCGGGCCCGCGCGCAAAGAGGGACTCCAGCGTTTCGGGGCGGGTGACGTCCCCCCGTATGTAGACGGCCCCGGCTGCCGCCGGCTTTTCGTCCGGCAGGATCAGGGCCCGCACCTGCCGGCCCTGCCGCAGCAGGCTGCGGACGATGGCGCCGCCCAAATGCCCGGCCGCGCCCGTTACCAGATAGATCCGTTCCATCTTTTGACACGCTCCTCTCCCTGTACATCTTTTTGGTTTACAGGAAAAGGATACCATCGTTTTGTTTGGGAAATGCTTGGACTTTGTGTGCAAACGATGAAAAACGCATCATTCCGTCCCAAATGATGTGCCCGCACACAAAAGGCCGCCGCCCCACGTTTCATCCCAACGTGCGGGCGGCGGCCTGGTGCTTCTGGTCGGAGTGGCGAGACTCGAACTCGCGGCCTCCTGCTCCCAAAGCAGGCGCGCTACCAACTGCGCAACACCCCGTTTTGCATTGACGTTAATTAGAATACCACAGAATTCCCATTTGTCAATCACAAAAAGCCAGGGTTTTACTCCCTTTCTGTGCGGGTGCCGTCGGCGAGGCAGTAGTACCAGCTGCCGTCGATGTCACGGTGCCAACCTTCCGGCGAGACGCCCTGCTCCTGGTAGGTGTCGAGGGCCAGCGCCGCCCGGGTGTCGTCGTCCTGGAAGTGCCACCACTCGGTGGCCAGCGGGGCGAAACCGGCGTCCAGCATATACCCGGCCAGCAGGTCGGCGTTCTCGTTGTTGTGCTCGAGGACCGAGTAGTGGCTCAGGTCGTGGATGGCGGTCTGCATCACAAGCTCTTCGCCGGTGTCGTATTTCTCCAGCGTCAGGTCCATTGCGATGCCGAGGTTGTGGGTGGAGCCGTGCTGTGCCAGGAAGCTGCCCAGCCGGTAGATCCCGTTGGTCATCAGGAGATAGTAGGTCAGGTACTGCTCCGGCTCCTGGGGCTGGCTTTCCTCCTCATCCGCCGGTTGGTCTGCCGGGGCCTCGGACGGCAGGGTGGAACCGGCCGGCGGCGCGGATGCCGCCGCCCCGCTGTCGGCCGCAGAGGACGCGGACGGGGCCGCCGCGGAAGAGGTCGGCGGCGCACTGTCGGCCGCCTGAGAGGAGGCAGCCTCTTCTTCCCTCCCGAGGTCGAACAGCCAGCCGTTTTCCCCGTCCAGTCCGGTCGGGGCAGCTGCGGTGCCCTCCGGCTGGTCCGCCGGTGCGCCGGACGCAGCGTTTTCTGCCGCCTGCCGGGCCAGCAGCTCGGACAGGAGGGGGATGTCTGCCGGCAGATCGTCCACCGGCTCACCGCTGTAGGTGGCGTCGGGGATGGGGTCGTTCAGGTGCTGGCCGGTCAGCCCGTAGATCGAGAGGCTGGCCTCCCGCGGGCGGTAGGCGTCGTAGATCTTCAGCCGGTAGCCGTCCGCCAGGGCGGCCTGGGCCGCCGCGGCCAGCTTTTGGGCACTGGGATAGAGCAGGGGCACCAGATATTCCCCCTCCGCCAGCTCGACGTCCTCATAGCCGAGGATCACCGTGCCGGTCACGTCGGGGATCTCGTACCCGTGGACCATGTAGAGGGAGGCGTAGCTGTTGGTGATGTCGTAGGCGCAGAGTTCCCCCAGGTAGTCGGGGAGGTTGATCATGCAGTAATTGCTGTCGATGTACCCTTCCCCGTCGGGGGTGCGGACCAGGAACATCCCATCCTCCTCCCCCAGGACACAGAAGGCGGTGGCGGCGGGGGCCACCCCCATCTCCTTCTGCCGGTCGGTATCCCGGTAGATGTCGAGTTCTCCACCGGCCAGACGGTGGCATAGAGGGCCGAGACGCCGGTGGTCAGCGACACCGCGGGGGACTGGGCCAGGTCGGGCCAGTCCTCCGGCTGGCCCTCGGCCCGGGAGACCACGCGGAGCTGGTAATCGGTCCCCGAAACCAGTTTCAGCTGGCAGCCGGGGGTCTCGGCGGCTTCCACCCGGTACAGATCCGTCCATCCGGCGGCGTCGTGGGAACGGTATTGTACCATGTAGTAGTCCCCCTTGGCCTCGTTCCAACGCAGGTCATAGATGTTCTCTTCCTGGGGCTGGGCGTCCAGGGTGATGGCGGTGCCAAGGAAGTCGCTCCTCCGGAAGGTGACCGGCCGGGAGAGGGCGCCGCAGAAGACGACATCCCCCGCGCGGCGGCCGCTGCAGCCCGCAAACCGGAGGTCCTCCTCATACTCCTCATAGGAAGGCAGGGACAGATCTCCCCCCTCCCCCACCGTCAGGCTGCAGCTGGCTTCCCCCAATCTGGCGATCTCCTGGTAGGCGCCGCCGTCCGTCCCCTGGCAGAGAAGAAAGACGTCCCCGTCCGCCCCCTCCCA
The DNA here is from genome assembly GCA_964511805.1 of uncultured Faecalibacterium sp. GTDB lineage: Bacteria > Bacillota > Clostridia > Oscillospirales > Ruminococcaceae > Faecalibacterium. The sequence continues at coordinate 17,795 of CAZEIG010000012.1, read as the reverse complement.
TCCGAAGCGGATGGTCTGGGCGGCCTCGTCCACCGCGGCGGTGAACCGGTCCAAGGCGGGCCAGTCCGCCGACGCCATCTCTTCCACCGACCAGGTCCGGGCCACGCCCCGCCTGTCCTGGCGGACGGGCTGGACCCGAACCCGGAGCGCCCCGCTCTCCACCGCTGGCAGAAGGCAGTAATTCTCCGCCACAGGCCCTTCCAGCAAGGGCGCGTCCGAAACCGCCGGGGCTTGCACCGTGACATAGTAGCTCTGGGCCGAGGGGACCATCGGCCAGGAGACGGCCAGACTGCCGTCCGCCTGGCGGAGGAGGAGCAGTTCGGCGTCCCGGTCAAAGCAGAGCCCTCCCTGGGCAAACCAGAGCGCCCCCACCGCAGCCAGCAGCAGGACGCAGAGGGCCGCGGCGGTCAGCAGCAGCTTTTTCTTTTTCTGTGTCATAGGTCAGAAGACGTCTTCCACCCGCTCGGAGCCGTCGGTGCCCCGGTAGGTGTAGACGGTGAAGCCGTCATAGTACCAGATGCCGTCCTCCCCGTCCCCGATGCAGCTGGAGGCATATTCGGTGGAATTGGGCTGGCCGATCGCCGCCGCCAGCGCCGACGCGCTGGAGCCGATGTAGCTCTGGGCGATCTCTTTGGGCGAGCCTTCGGCGGCGGGGGCGGCGGCCGGCTGGACCGAAGCGGCCGTCTCTTCGGCAGGCTGGGCGTTTTCAGCGGCGGAAGATGCGCTGCTGGACGCCGGAGCCGCCGCCTGGGACGAGGCCGGGGCGGCGGACGCCGAAGAAGAAGCAGCCGAAGGGGCCGCTGAAGAAGCCTCAGAGGAGGCAGCTGCTGCGGCTTCGCTCTCCGTCTCACCGGCAGCTTCCTCTTCCGAGGCGGCGGCGTTCTCCGCCTCCGAGGAAGCGGCCGAAGCGGCGGGCCCGCTCTCCGCTGCAGAGGCGGCGGACGCGGCGGCAGAGGAAGCCGCGGCCTCCGAGCTGGCCGCCGCGCCGGAAGCGCTCTGGCCACAGGCCACGGCCAACATGGCAAGGACGGCGCAGGCCGCACAGACCGCACATTTCTGGATCAGTTTTCTCATGGAGTTTGATTCCTTTCTGTTGATTTGCTTTTTATTTTACAAACAGTTGGAAATCCATCATTCTAGCGCGAGGGTGCAGGTGGTGAGGGTCCCTTCGATCAGGATCCCCAGCTCCAGCCCGCCGTCGGCCGCCCCTGCGGGCAGGTAGGCGGTGAAGGGGTTCTCCCCTTCCCCCGCCGACAAGGCTTCGTAGACCCAGCCGTCCGCCGTCCGCAGATAGATGGGGGAGTCGGCGTCCATCGCGACGCAGTCGACGGTGCCGCTGACCTCGATGTAGCCCGGCAGGTTACTACTTTCGGCCGCGGTCCCGGCCGCCGCCACCGCCGTGCCATTGGCCGGCCAGCCGGACGTGGGTTCCCGGACGGGCGCGGGCATCACGGCGGGCCGCTCCACCAGCCAGCGGAGGTTCCGCTCGACGATCTCGACAACCAGGGTGTCGTCCCCCTCCCGCTCGAGGTAGCTCAGATTGTAGGGCATAGCCCGGGAGAAACAGGCCGCGCCGAACCGCTCGGCCATGAAGGGGTAGAGGTCGTTCCCGAAGGAGTCCCGGAACATCAGCAGGCTGCCGCTCTGGGCCGGGTTCTCGGTGCGGATGGTGATGTCCTCGGCCGAGCGGATACCGTTGGGATAGCTGAAGGTGAAGGGGCGGTCAAAGACCGCGTTTTCCTCCAGCAGGGTCCCGGCGGGATAGACCATCTCATACAGGTCCCCCCGGTGGGAGGCGGCCATCTGATAGCTCCCCCCGAAGAAGGGTGTGTCCACCTTGCCGAGGGCCTCACAGAGGGCGTCCCCGGCCAGGGCCGCCCCCAGGCTGTTCCAGTGGCTGTCGGTCCGGTAGTAGAGGACCCGATCCTCTTCTGCCAGCAGGGAAAAGAGGTCGAGGTAGGGCACCCCCATCTCTTCCAGCCGGTCCGCGATCCGCGCGGCGTTGCCGGGCTGGCCGGAGGGGGCGTACCGGGCGGGCATGGCCTCGGGGTAGAGACTGTTCTTGTTGGGCGCCACCGTAAAGAGGAAGGCAACCCCTCTCTCCCGGCAGTATTCCTCAATCAGCCAAAGGGTGCGGGCCGCCGCCCAGCATTCCCGCTCGGTCAGCAGATCCACCCCCTGGTAGTCCGGCAGGGTCTCGGTGTAGTAGAGCCAGCCATCCCGCCCCAGCAGGACGTCCTCATTTGGCAGGGTGGCAAAGAGGACCCCGTTGATCTGGGAGTCCAGTGTGATGAGCTGGTGGCGGAAGGCGATGTGGTCCGCCAGATAGCTGGAAAGTTCGGACAGGTAGTCCCGGTTCCAGCCGCCTTCCGCATCCCGCAGGACGGGCATGGCGGACAAGTGCTCGTTCCCCACCGCCTCCTGCGCCGGGGCAAAGAGCATCCCCGCGCTGGGCAGCAGGCAGAGGAGGAGGAACCCTCCCGTAAAGGCCAGCAGGCCCCGTTTTCCGATCTGTTTCATCGCGCCGCCTCCTCAGAACTGAAAATAGATGAAGGGCAGATAGCTGGCGGCCGACAGCCGGACGATGTCCAGCCCAAAGAGGGCCAGCGCCGCCGGGTAGGAAGCGGCCTCCAGCGCCGGATGCTTTTGGGCAAAGACACGGAGCTTTTCGCCCACCGGCAGGCAGAACAGGCAGCCCAACGCCAGCATCCAGAGGTGGCGCGGGTCGACCAGCCCCGCAAGGACCGCCGACCCCTCCGCCGTCAGGCGGAAGCCGGCCGCCATGTTCCAGAGGATGGCCCCGGCCTGCCCCAGGCTGGACGCCTGGAAAAAGACAAAGCCGATCACCACCACCAGCATGGTGTAGAGATGCCCCAGCCAGCGAGTCCGCCGGCCCAGCCGCTCCACCGGCAGCAGCTTGTCCTCCGCCACCAGGAAAGCCCCGTGCCACATCCCCCAGACGATGTAGGTCCAGCTTGCGCCGTGCCACAGCCCGGTGCAGAAAAAGACGATCAGCTTGTTGCGGTACATCCGCAGCCGGCCTTTCCGGTTTCCCCCCAGCGGGATGTAGAGATAATCCCGGAACCAGGAGGAAAGGGAGATGTGCCACTTCCGCCAGAACTGCTTGACCGAGGCCGCCGTGTATGGGTAGTCAAAGTTCTCCCGGTAGTGGAAGCCGAACAGCCGCGCCAGGCCGATGGCCATGTCGCTATAACCGCTGAAGTCAAAATAGATCTGCAGGGTGTACCCCACCGCCCCCAGCCAGGCCAGCCGGATGTCCAGCGCCGCCGGCTCGAGGGCAAAGACCGTGTTGACCACCCCGGCCGTCGTGTCGGCGAGGAGGAGCTTTTTGCTCAGCCCGACGATGAACCGCCGGATGCCAGCGGCCATGTCCGCAGGAGTGGCCCGGCGGCTGCGCAGTTCGGGGGCAAGATCCCGGTATTTAACAATCGGCCCCGAGGTCAGCTGCGGGAACAGGCAGATGTAGAGCAGCACGTCAAAGAGGTTGCGGTCCTGCAGGTCGTGGTCCCGGTAGACGTCGACAACGTAGGACATCCCCTGAAAGGTGAAAAAGGAGATGCCGATAGGCAAGGCGACGGCCGGCGCCGGCAGGCTGGCGCCCAGCAGCAGGTTGATGTTCTCCACAAAAAAGCCCAGATACTTGTAAAAAGCCAGAACCCCCAGGTTGCCCAGGACCGCCAGGGTCAGGAAGAGTTTGCCGTAGGGCCGCCTTCTGGTGACCAGCAGCCCCGCCAGGTAGTTCCAGAGGGCCGACCCCAGCAGCAGGAGGAGGTTGAAGGGGTCGCCGAAAGCGTAAAAGACCAGGCTCGCCGCCAGCAGCAGAGCGTTTTTGCCCCGTATGCCCGGTATGAGCCAGTGTAAGATGCAGACCGCCGGCAAAAAGGCGGAGATAAAGATGAACGAACTGAATGCCATCTGGCGCTGCTCCCCCCTTCCGGCTTACTGGGGGAAGGTGTAGACGAAGGGGGCGGTCCGGCTGGTCATCTTGAAGAGGTCCAGGTTCCGCTTGTTTTCGTAGCGGTAGCGGTAGGCATACTCCAGCTCGACGTCGAACAGATAGGTGACGCCGTCGCTCCAGGGGATGGTGACCCAGGCGTGGTCCTTGTTGTCATACCCCACCCCGCCCGAGACAGGGGACGCCTGGTAGCCCAGCTGCCGCGCCAGGTAGAGGAATGCCCCGGCAAAGCTGTAGCAGTTGCCCCGGTTGTTCTCAAAGAAGAAGAGGGCCTCTTCCATCGTCCAGTCGACGCTGCCCCGAGCCCGGTGGCTGCGGGCCAGGTAGCGGCCGTGGTCCCGGACATAGTTGTAGGCTGCCCGGAGCTTCTGCTCCTGGGTCATGGCGTCGTTCGTACACTGGGCTAGCACCTGCTTGACGTAGCTGTCCAGCTGGGCGCTGCCCGAGGTATACCGGCCGTCAGGGCCGAATTCCAGCCCGTTCCAGACGCCGTTTGTCAGAAACGCGGCCCCGTCCGCCGCCACACAGTAGAGGTCGTCGCCGTAGGTGTAGAGGCCGGCGGTGTGGCACTGGAAGCTGTAGCCGTCCGGCATGACGTAGTACAGCCCCTCCCCGATGGTGACAAAGCCCGGGGTGAAGGTCTCAAGGACGGGGCCGCCGTTGCTGTAGCAGACCAGCCCGTCCACCACCGAAAAGCCCGCCGGGAAGTTGGTGAAGGTAAAGCCGTCCGCCTCCACATGGCAGAGCCGGCCGTCCACCGTCACAAAGCCGGGGGCAAACTGTTCATAGTCATCCCGGCCCTCGCCGGTGGCGTACCGGATGGCACCGTTCACCGTCACAAAGCCCCGCGCCGGCACACTCTCCCAGAGGTCCGACAGTCTCCAGACCCGGTCCGTCTCCGTTTGGGAACCGCCCCGGCCCAGAGTGGCCAGGGAGCGAAGCAACTCCGCAAAGGCGTCGTTCTCCTCCGCCTGCGCCCCGGCCGGCAGGGCCGCCCCCGCCGGCGCTTCCGCCGCACCTGCACAGGGCGGCGACGACGCCACAACCGCGCACAGACAGCAGGCCGCCGCCGCACACTTCCAATTCATCCTCATCGCAGTTTTCACCTCTCTGATTTTTGATGATCTCCTGCCGGGCCAGCCGCCCGGCCCAAAGCTGCCACACGCACCCTGTATACAGCCTGTTTCAAAAATTATAACAATTTCCTACATCCTTTTCAAGATTTTCACCCGCTCGATGGCATGATTTGCCGTTTTGATGTCACAGATGCAGTCCCTGCCCCCGCCGGGGGACGGGCAGCCCGTCTTGACAACGCCGGGCGAATTGTGTATGTTTAGTGTAAACATCCGCCCTGCCCGGCCGTCCGGCGGGGCGTCCCATGACGAGGGGGGGCCTCCATGAACATTCTGATCTGCGACGACGACCCGGCTTTCTGTGAGAAGGTGCAGAAGTACGCCGCCTCTTTTTTCACCGCCCGGAACATCCCCGTCAAGTGCAGCCTCTGCACCAGCGCGGCGGAGGTGCTGGACGGGCCCGACCCGTCCGTCTATCAGCTCGCCTTCCTGGACGTGGACCTGGCGGCCGGCAGCGGCATCGAACTGGGGCGCACCCTCAAGCAGCAAAACCCCCGGGTCCTGCTGGTCTACATCTCAGCCTACCTGGAATTTGCGCCCCAGGGGTACACTGTCAGCGCTTTCCGCTACATCCTCAAGGACGACATCCGCCAGATGCTGCCACTCTGCCTGGAGGATATCTATGCCGAGCTGTGCCGAGCTGTTCAAAAAGCAGAAGGCCCTGACAGTGGAGATCAAGCGGGAAACCCGCCGTATCCCCTACGACCTGATCTATTCCCTGGTGAGCAAGGGGCGGCGGGTGCTGGTCTTTGGCGAGACCCCCTATGAACCCCTCTGCACTTATTACGGCAAGCTGTCCGAGCTGCCCGCCGGGATGTTCGAGTGCGACTTTCTGCGGGTGGGGCGGAGCGCCGTGGTCAACCTGCGGTACGTCCAGCGGATCAACGGCTACAAAGTACACCTCTGCAACGGGGTAGAACTGAGCGTCAGCCGCGCCTGCTACGCATCGGTGCGGAGCGCTTTTCTGGAATGGAGGGGCCTTTTTGGAGATAACTGAATGGCTGCTGTACAACCTGCCCTGCGGCGGTGAATTTGCCGCCGGGCTGCAGATCCAAAACGCCATCCTTGGCAAAGGGAAACTGCCCCGCTGGGCCTCTCTGGCAAGCCTTGCCTTCCTGTGGTGCCTGTCCCAGCTTTTGTGGGGAGATTACCAGGCTTTTTCCCTCTTTTCGATTTTCTTCAATACCGTCCGCCATCTGGCAGCCAGCCTCTTTTTCGGCGGCAGGGCCGGCCAGAAACTCTTTTCGGTGGTGGCCTGCGGCGCCATCGTCCTTCTTTACGGGAACACCTTCGCTGCCATCATGGCGGTCCTGACCGGGGCCAGTATGTATGAAATGCGCAGCCTGTTCAGTTTTACCTTGCTGTATGGCCTCCTGCTGAACATCCTGGTCTGGCTCTGCGTCCGGAGGCTGCGGCGGTGGGCCAGGGTCATCAAACCGGCCCAGCGCTGGGCCGGCAGCATTTATCTCTGCATCATCGCAGGGCTGAACGTCCTGCTGACCTCTTTCGGCAGGGTCTCCCAGGAATACAGTTTCCTGTTTTTAATCTGCATCGGGCTTGTCCTGTCGGCGGTCATCTATTTTGTCCTCTTCACCATGTTCAGCGCCCAGTCCCTCCAGACCAAGCTGGAGCAGGAGCGGGCCGATGCCCTGATGGAGTCCTACCAGACCCAGCGCCGCCTGACCCACGAGTTCACCAACCACATGGGGGCCGTCGGCTTCTATCTGGATGAAGGCGACCTGGAAGGGGCCAAAGCCTACCTTGCCAGCGTCTCGAAAAAGGTGGCGGCCGGCAGCGCTGTGGTCAACACCCACAACCCCCTGCTGGACGCGCTGCTCAGCCGGGAATACCGCCAGGCCGCCCAGCAAGGCGTGATGCTGAACTTTGACCTGTGCGACCTGCGCACCTTTCCGCTGGAGGCCGCCGACCTGGTCACCGTCTTCTGCAACCTGCTGGACAACGCCATCCGGGCCGCCGCCGCGGCCAGCCCGCCCCAGGTTGCCCTCCGCACCCGGCTGCTGGACGGGCAGTACATCGTCTCGGTCCGCATCGGGTCTGCGCGCCGGTCGAGCTGCGCAGCGATGCCCTGCCGCCTTCCACCAAGGAGGAGCCGGGCCACGGGATGGGCCTCGCCAACGTCCAGGCCGTCCTCGCCGCCGCAGGCGGCGAATACACCATCAGCTGCCGCGAGCTCTGGTTCTGCTTCACCTTCACCCTACCCGCCCTCCCCGTCAGCCCCCAAAACACAGAAAACCCCGCATGAACGCTTAACCTTTCAAGCATCCATGCGGGGTTTTGTTAAGTTGCGCCAGCAGGAGTCGAACCTGCGATGGGGGAGTCAAAGTCCCCTGCCTTACCGCTTGGCGATGGCGCAGCGGGCTGCACGGTGCGCCCGGGACGGACACGCCGCGCAGGAAAATCATACCACAGGCGGCCAAACGACCGCAGTATGGTTAGTATACCATATTTTGCGCCGTCCCGCAAGCCGCAGCGGCCTTCCTCACTCGATCAGGCCGTTGAGGAGGGTCAGGCACTTGCGGCTGTGCAGCTTCCGGATGGCCTTGGCCTCGATCTGGCGGACACGCTCGCGGGTGACGCCGAAGTCCCGGCCCACCTCTTCGAGGGTGCGGGGGCGGCCGTCGTCCAGGCCGAAGCGGAGCCGGATAACCCTCTCCTCACGGGGGGTCAGGCTCTTGAGGGCCAGGTTGATCTGCTGGGCCACCATGGCGCGGTCGGCGGCCTTGCCGGGGGCCTCGGCGTTCTCGTC